>CP048485.1:1935000-2257500 GCA_025560025.1 Agrobacterium tumefaciens
ATGTGCGCACCGACAGCACCAATTACGATTGGCTGCCGGTCAACTACACGGCGCTGTAAGGTGCGAAACAGCCTGGCCTGATCCTCAACGGGTCAGGCCATTGCGCGGGAAGGGCGCGTCAAGTCAGCGCCACCTGCCGCGTTTCCGCATTGATCATCGTCGCGGCAATGGCGGCAAGCACCAGCAGACCGGCGAAAATGCCGATTGCGACGCCAAAACCCTGCGCTATGGCATAACCGAGCAGAGACGGCGCCAGCAGGCCGCCGAGCCGTGCCATGGCGCCCGCAGCCCCCATGCCGGTCGCCCGCGATTCCGTCGGGTAAAGCTCCGGCGTATAGGCATAAAGCGCACCCCAGGTACCGAGCAGTGCAAAGCTCATGATGAGAAGCGAAGCGGCGATCATCGCGCCGGCTGAAGCCAGCGTGAAGAGCAGGCATCCGAGCGCCGAGAGCAGGCAGAAACCGATCAGCGTCGGCTTGCGGCCCCATTTTTCGACGCCATAGGCGGCAAGTGCATAGCCGGGGATCTGCGCCAGCGCCACCAGCACCAGAAAACCATAACCGCGCACGAAACCGAACCCGTCTCCGGCCAGTTTCGCCGGCATCCACGTAAACACGCCGTAATAGGAAACGGAAACAAGGAACCAGATGGCGAGGATCATGATGCTGCGCTGCCGGAGCGCCGGTGAAAATATCCCCTGCCCCTTGCCCACGTCAGGCTGGAAAAGCCCGGTCCCGGCATCGAGCGGCGCACGCCCATTCGTCACCAGCATGCGGTTGACGACGGCCTTGGCTTCCTCCAACCGCCCGCTGCGCAGCAGGTAAAGCGGCGATTCCGGCACCAGAAAGCGTAGGCCAAGGCCGAGAACCGCCGGAAAAGCCGTCACGGCGAAAATATAACGCCAGGCATCGGCGACACCGGCAAGGCTGGCGCCCCAGGCCGCCAGCGCCACGATCAGCGTTCCGACAGCCCAGAAACCCTCGAGAAAAACCAGCCAGCGGCCGCGATTTTTGGCGGGCAGGAACTCGGCCATCATCGCATAATCCACCGGCAGCGTGCCGCCCACGGCAGCACCGGTGAGAAAGCGCAGAACAAGCAGGATGGTGAAATCGGGCGCGAACACCGAAAGCACGCCGAACAGCGCATCGCAGGCCACGGTGACGATCAGCACACGGCGACGCCCGTAACGATCCGCCAGCCGCCCGAAACCGGCAGCACCCAGCAGCATGCCGAAAAAGAACGCCGTGCCGGTCTGCAACGCCTGCGGCACCGTCAGCCCGAAGGTTGCGGCAATCGAGGCGGCGGTGAAGCCAACGGCCAGAACCTGCATGGCATCAGCGGCCCAGACGAGGCCGAATATGCCCATCAGCCGCCGCTGATAGGCGCCAGCGCCAGCGCGCTCCAGCGCATCATTCATGGTGATAGCCGTCATGCCCCGCCCCTTTGCAGAAATCGACTTTGACTTGCTATCGTATAGGGGGAGGAAACGGAATTGAATTCTGTGGAGGGAGACGCGTTGTTTCGAAACAGGCTACCGGAAGAAGATTTTACCACACAAGGAGATGTGGCACGGCAGTCTTGATGTTTGCCACAGCGCGCAACGCCCCTTCCGTCATGCCGGACTTGATCCGGCATCCAGTCACGGCGCGTCTGCGCCGTGGGAAGAGTCCTTTCAGCCCAAAGACTTGGGCTGGCTGGATTCAGGCTTAAGGCCGGAATGACGGGGGGTTTTATGTTGCGCTAAAAAGCGCAAAGCCCCTTCGGATACCCCCTCAGCCGTAAACCCTGAGCGGCTCCTCAAAACCCTCATCTTCCGCCGTGGCGGCCGGCATCACGGCCTCGCATTTGCGCCAGCCGATCTTGCCCTTCAGCCGCTGGTGCACGTCATCGCCAATCGGCACGACGAGCACCCGGTTCGGGTCGACCGGGCCGGGAAAATCGAGCGCCGCATAAGCGACCTTCGCGAAACCGAGCGGCATGTAATAGGGCGGATCGCCGATCAGGATCACGGCTTCGGAACCCTTCCGCCGGGCGGCGGCAATGGCGATCCGGACGAGCTCCCGGCCGATGCCCTTGTTCTTGTGCGAGGGCCGCACCGCAAGGGGCCCGAGCATATGGCCCTTCACCCCGCCCGCCAGAACCGGCGTCATGCGCACCGAAGCAATGGTTTCGCCATCGTCGGCGCAGACAAAGGACAGCGACCGGTCATGCGGCCCCTGCTCGCGGATGCGCGCTGCGGCACGGGTATGCCGGCCGGGACCGAATGCTTCTTCGTTGATGACGTCGATGATGGCGTCGTGCGACGCGTCCTCGGTGAGGTAGACAAGATCGTGCTTGGACATGAAGAGACCGAAACTTCCAGGATGCGGATGCGACAATAGATGACGGCTGCGCCGGTAAGGGCGTTCAGGAGCGTCAGCGTCGTCGGAGCATCCGTGGTTCGATCATAGTCAGCAATTTCCTCAGAATTGTGAAAATTGCAGTTATCAGGAAAATTCCCACCCGTCCAGAACAAATCTCTGCTCTATCCCATTCAGTTTCCACAGGACCGGAAACGCATTGTTCAACGCCTTACGGGTTCGCGGGAGAGTGCAGAACGGTTAGGATCGCTCAAAAGGAAACAATCAAGGAGATCGTCATGGGCATGCTGGTGGAAGGCGTATGGAAAGACGTCTGGTATGACACCAAGGAAACCAAGGGGCACTTCAAGCGCAGCGCCTCGCAATTCCGCAACTGGATCACAGCGGATGGCGCAGCCGGCCCTTCCGGAGAAGGCGGGTTCGAGGCCGAGAAGGACCGTTACCACCTCTATGTCTCCTTCGCCTGCCCCTGGGCACACCGCACCCTGATTTTCCGCAAGCTGAAAAAGCTGGAGGACCTGATCTCCGTTTCCGTCGTCGACCCGCTGATGCTGGAAAACGGCTGGGAATTTAAGCCTGAGGGCGAGCGCACGCCGGGCGCGACCGAGGATCACCTCTTCGGCTCCTCGACGCTCTGGCAGGTCTATACAAAGGCGGACCCCAAATATTCGGGGCGTGTCACCGTGCCGGTGCTCTGGGATAAAAAGCGCGGCACCATCGTCTCCAATGAATCAGCGGAAATCATCCGCATGTTCAATTCCGCCTTCAACGATCTCACCGGCTCGCAGGCCGATTATTATCCCGAAGCGCTACGCGCCGAGATCGATGCGCTGAACGACGTCATCTACGACACTGTCAATAACGGCGTCTACAAGGCCGGCTTCGCCACCACGCAAGATGCTTATCAGCAGAATGCCGTGAAGGTGTTCGAAACGCTGGATATGCTGGAGGATCGCCTGAAGGACCGGCGTTTCCTGTTCGGTTCAGAACAGACGGAAGCGGACTGGCGCCTGTTCACCACGCTGGTGCGGTTCGACCCGGTTTATGTCGGCCATTTCAAGTGCAACATCCGCCGCATCCACGACTATCCGCACCTGACGGGTTACCTGCGCGATCTTTACCAGACGCCGGGCGTGCCTGACACGGTGGATATGCGCCACATCAAGGAACACTATTACCGCAGCCACCGCACCATCAACCCGACCGGCATCGTGCCCGTCGGCCCGGAACTGGACCTGACCATGGCCCATGGCCGCGAGGCGCTCTCCTGACGGAGAGCCGTTACTACCAGTGGTCGGCGATCGCCGCTTCGCCGGCAAGCTCGGCAAGGCGGCGGCGGGTTGCGGCCGTCACCCCTTCCGGCAGCTCCGACAGGTCGAAAAAGCCGCTTTCGGCAATTTCATGATCGGGCTTTTTCGGTTTGGTCTGGGAGACGTCAAGCCGGTAGAGCGCCACGTGGTCGCGATTGCTGCCTTCCATATTGAGATAGACATGGAAAAGCTCCGGTTTGGAGGCAGCTTCGAGATTGCCCTCCTCGCGGATTTCCTTGTGCAGCGCCATCAGCAATGTCTCGCCACGCTCCACACCGCCGCCCGGCAGATACCAGCCCGGCAGATAGGTGTGCCGCACCAGAAAAATCCTGCCTTTTTCATCGAAACAGGCCGCACGCACACCAAGAGTTGCGCCGCGCGTGAACAGAAAAACGAAATGCAGCAGGCGAATGAGGACGCTCATATGGAACGGACGGGCCTGCCGCCCGGTTGTTTCGTCATTCACCCTGGTTTCTCCCCGCCTGCCGGCTTTTATTGGACGCGCGGCATATCATAGGTTATCTCTGCCGCCATGTTCAAACTTGCGCATATTTCAGACGTCCATTTGGGGCCACTGCCAAAACTCACTTTCCGGGAACTTGCATCCAAGCGTATCACCGGTTTTGTTAACTGGCACCGCAACCGCCGCAAGCATCTCTTCACCGATACGCTGGAAAAACTGCTCGATGATCTGGAGACAAAGTCACCGGATCATCTGGCTATTACCGGCGATCTCGTCAATCTTGCGACCGGCATTGAAATCCGCGCCGCCGCCGACTGGCTGGAGGAAGTGGGCGATCCCGAAAGAACCTCCGTCGTTCCCGGCAATCACGACGCCTATGTTTCCGGCGCGCACGACAAGGCCATGCAGGCCTGGTACCCTTATGTACGCGGCGATGGCGACCCGCTGGAATGGGACGACGACCGCAAGATTTTTCCCTATATGCGCGTGCGCGGTCCCGTCGCACTGATCGGCTGCTCCACCTCGATTGCGACGCCGCCCTTTTCGGCAACCGGTTATTTCGGCAACCGGCAGGCCCGCGCCACGGCGGAGCTTTTGAAAAAAGCCGGAGAACAGGGGCTATTCCGCGTGGTGATGATCCACCATCCGCCGATCCGGGGCGCCACTGCCGCCCATAAACGCATGTTCGGCGTTCGTCGCTTTGCCGCCGCTCTCGGCGTCGGCGGCGCGGAACTCGTGCTGCATGGTCATACCCATTTGAATACGGTCTATTGGCTGAACACCCACCATGGGGAAGACCACATTCCGGTCGTCGGCATTTCTTCCGCCAGCCAGGGACCGGGCGGTGAAAAACCGCGTGCGGCCTATAATCTCTTCCATATTTCCGGTGGCCCCGGCACCTGGAATGTCGCCTGTGAGCGCCACAGCCTCAATGAGACGGGGACGGGTGTGGCGCTGGAGGATGTGCGGGTGTTTTATGAAAACGGCCGGCCGCTGGGGTTCTCGCTGCCGAAGGAATAGAGTCCGGAGCGGTTGTGTCAGTGGGTGGGGCTTACCCCCCTCTGCCCTGCCGGGCATCTCCCCCTCAAGGGGGGAGATCGACTCGTGGTTGGGTCTCGCCTATCTCAACATTTGCGAATGAAGTGCCGGTAGCGCTTCTTGCTGATCTCCCCCCTTGAGGGGGAGATGTCCGGCAGGACAGAGGGGGGTGCCCTGCCCCACCCTCAAAGCAAGCTCACTTAGCCCGCTCTTCCAGCACCCGATTGGCCGCCGAAACGATCGCCTCCAGCGAAGCCGCCACGATATTCGTATTGACGCCTGCCCCGAACAGCTTGCCGCCCGGATGCTCCATCTCGACATAAGCGATGGCCGAAGCGTTCGAGCCATGCTGCAGCGAATGCTCCGAATAATCATTCACCGACAGGTCGATGCCGAGATAGACCGACAGCGCATTGATGAACCCGTCGATCGGGCCGGTGCCCTTGCCCTCGATGCGCTTCACCTCGCCATTATCGGTAATTTCGGCAGCGACGATGCGCACGCCCTTGAAATCACCGGCCGGATAGGTGTGGTGATCCACGAACTTGATGCGCGCATTCGGCTGCGTCACGTAACGCTCGATAAAGCGCTCGTAGATGCGCTTGGCCGGCAGCTCCACGCCCTCTTCATCGGTGATGCGCTGAATGTCCTCGCGGAATTCCACCTGCAGGTTGCGCGGCAGGTTGATGCCATAATCCTGCTGCAAAATATAGGCGATGCCGCCTTTACCGGATTGCGAGTTGATGCGGATGATCGCCTCATAGGAGCGGCCGACATCCTTCGGATCGATCGGCAGATAGGGCACTTCCCAGACGGGATGGTTGGCGACCTTGATCGCCTTCATGCCCTTGTTGATCGCATCCTGATGCGAGCCGGAAAAGGCGGTGTAGACCAGTTCGCCGACATAAGGGTGACGCTCGGGGATCGTCATCTCGTTGGAATATTCGTAGACGTCCTTGATGCGCTCGATATCGCGGCAATCCAGCTCAGGGTCCACGCCCTGCGTATACATGTTCAGCGCCAGCGTCACGACATCGACATTACCGGTGCGTTCGCCATTGCCGAACAGCGTGCCTTCCACGCGGTCAGCACCCGCCATCAGGCCCAGCTCGGTCGCGGCGATGCCCGTGCCGCGGTCATTATGCGGATGCAGCGAGATGATGACGTTTTCGCGATTGTCGATATTGCGGCACATCCATTCGATCTGGTCGGCATAGATGTTCGGCGTCGCCATTTCCACCGTCGAAGGCAGGTTCAGGATCAGCTTGTTGTCGGCCGTCGGTTTCACAACCTCGACCACGGCGTTGCAGATTTCCAGCGCCACTTCCAGCTCGGTGCCGGTAAAGCTCTCAGGCGAATATTCGAAGCGGTAACCGCCGCCGGCCTTCGCCGCCATATCGGTGATCATCTTGGCGGCATCGACGGCGATCTGCTTGATGCCGTGCACATCCTTGCCGAACACCACGCGGCGCTGCAATTCGGAAGTGGAATTGTAGAAGTGGATGATCGGCTTGTTGGCGCCTTCCAGCGCTTCAAACGTGCGGGTGATCAGCTCCGGGCGGCATTGCACCAGCACCTGCAGGGAAACATCATCAGGCACATTGCCTTCTTCCACGCACCAGCGGGCGAAATCGAAATCCGTCTGCGAGGCGGAAGGGAACCCGATCTCGATTTCCTTGAAACCCATTTCGAGCAGCAGCTTGAACATCCGGGCCTTGCGGTCGTGGCCCATTGGGTTGACCAGCGACTGGTTGCCGTCGCGCAGGTCCACCGAACACCAGATCGGCGCCTTGTCGATGGTCTTGCCCGGCCAAGTGCGGTCGGGGATATTGATGGTCGGATAAGGGCGATACTTCACGCTCGCGTCAGCCATGCCCTTGGAAATATTGGTGATCTTGCCGTCCATTTCGCTTCCTCCTTGCGCAGTCCGCGGGCTTCTTCAAGCCATCGGCGGATGCGCGGCCCTTGAGAGCCTAAATCCAGTATAAAATGAGATTTCGAGATGAGGAGCGTTAGCGCCAGCGGGCTTTCGGCCGCCGGGCGCTCCTCACTGGACCCGGCAACCGCGTGTAAGGTCGAGGCTAAGAAGCGAGAGTGCACCGCACAGCGAGGCCATCGCAGAAATCTGCGCGCTCATGCCGGAAATGGTTGCGATGCTGTTGCTCATGGCGATGTGTATAAACAGCGGCTGGCGGTCTGACAAGTGATCTTGTGCCGTGCGCCGGTTATTTTCCCGGCCTGCCGCTCTCCAGCCTTTCGGCGATCCATTCAGCCATCAGGGATTGACGTGTCCTGCCAAGGCGCGCCGCTTCCGCATCCACTCTCCGCAAAACTTCTTCAGGAAGATCAACATCGACATGCACCAACTCCAGCCCGGGACGAGTTGCCTTGGACCAGTCGACATAGTCATCCAGATCTTCGCCATCATCGAATTTTTTGTCGAAATCTTCAGCGCTTATCGTCTTCATAACGCTGCTTCTCCTTGTCTCTGGAACGCCTGACGGAAATGATCCGCAACCGGTCATTTCTATAGGTATAGACGGCGCTCCAGCACTTTCCGCGCAACTGAGCGATCATAATATACCGCTCTTCGGAGGTGGTTTCGAGAGGAACGACGAGTCTTTTCTCGTCCAGCCAAAGCGCTCTTGCCTCGACGAAATCTATTCCGTGTTTGTCTTTGTTACTTTCACTTTTGGCAGGATCGAATTCGAAATCCATAAATAATTTTTCTTTAAAACAATAAGCTCCCTATCTAACCACGCTTCACCACCCGCTGCAACGCCATCATCAGCCCCCCACCGATCAAACCCCAGAAGGCCCCGGAAATGCCGCCGAAGGAAAGGCCGGATGCGGTGATGAGAAAGGTGATGGCCGCCGCCTCGCGGGTTTCCGGCTCCCTGAAGGCTGCGACAGCGGAGCCGGAAAAGGCCCCAACCAGTGCCAACCCTGCCACCGCCTGAATGAGAATAGGCGGCGCCAGCGCCACGAAGGCCGTGACCACGCCCGCCAAAAGACCGAAAATAATATAGCCGACACCGCCGATGATCGCCGCCCAGTAACGTCGCTTTGGATCAGGATGGGCGTCCTCGCCAGCGCACATAGCCGCCGTAATCGCCGCAAGATTGACCGCATGGCCGCCAAACGGTGCGGAAAGCAGCGAGAAGAAGCCGGTCGAGGCGAAAAGCGGGCCGGGCTGCGGGTCGTAATGATTGACCTTCAGCACCGCGATACCGGGAATATTCTGCGAGGCCATGGTGACGATGAAGAGCGGCAGCGCGATGGAGACAACCGCGCGGAGACTGAAGACGGGCGTTACCCATTCCATCGGCGGTGTCAGCGATTGCGCCACGCTATCAAGCGCACCCGCCGGAATTTCAACGCCGAAAATCATCACCAGTACGAAGGCGGCAAGGGCCGCCGGCACGGCGAACAGTCGTTTGAAGGCTCCCACCACGATCCAGGCGAGGATGATCGGCAGGCCAAGTGCCGGGTTGAAGCCGATCGCCTTGATCGGTGCAAAACACAGGCCGATGATGACGCCGGAGAGCATGGCATTGGCAAGCGGCGCTGGAATGGAGGCGACCGCCTTTCCAAGCGGCCTGAACAGGCCGGCGATGATGATCAAAATGGCGCAGATGATGAACCCGCCGACGGCCGCCGGAAAGCCGCCCTCAATGACGCCGGTGGTCGCAAGCAGCGCGGCGCCTGGCGTCGACCATGCGATGCTGATGGGGAGCCGGGTGGCGACGGAAAGAGCGATGGCGCAAACCCCCATCGCCACCGAAAGGGCCATCAGCCCGGATGCCGCCTCGAAATCCGTCGCGCCGACAGCCTTCAGGCCCTGCAACACGACGGCAAAGGAACTGGCGAAGCCGACAAAGGCGGTCAGGCACCCCATGAACAGGCTCTGGACGGAAAAATCTCTCAGCATAAAAGCACTCTGCGGCCTGCTGCCCGTCGCGGAAGACGCACAGCGGCTGCACTGGCGACAGGCGGAAAACAAAACTTGAAGCATGCTTGCGTGCATCCGGAGATGGCGACACGCTTTGGATGAAGCACTGATCTATTCAGAATCAAAAAAGAAGCGGCTTGGCAAGATGAAGCACCGGACTTCAGGTACGGCGGTATGGAAAACGTCATCAAAGTTTAGCGGCAGGGCGCTAATCCTCTCGGCAGTCGTCATTACAGGGCATTCGCCACAACAGGGGTCGTCTCCATGCTTCGCATCGTCACCATCGCCGCTTTCTGTTTCGCTGCCCTTCCAGCCGCAGCGCAAACCCCGCCAGCACCGGCCTTTCTTGGCCAGATCGTCGTGCCTTCGGGCCTCTCCATCAATGGCGTCACCTTCGGCGGCATTTCCGATCTGAGCTTCGACAGCCAAACCGGACGTTATCTCGCCATCTCCGATGACCGTGTCGAAAAAGGCCCGGCCCGGTATTACGAACTGGAACTGGCAGTCACGGAAGGCGTCGTCACGCTGAACATTGCCGCCATGCGGGAATTGAAGGACGAGACCGGCGCCGCTTTCGCCCCGAAGGGCATCGATGCTGAAGGCATCGCGCTCGACCGCAAGGGCGGCAAGCTCTACTGGTCCTCGGAACGCGACCTGAAGAACCAGCCGGCGCTTTATGTCTCGGACCTCGATGGCAGCAATGTGAAGCGGCTGGAATTGCCTGATGCCTATCTCGTCGATGACGCAAAGACCAGGGGCGTGCAGAACAATCTCGGCTTCGAGGGACTGACACTGGCATCCGGAAAGCTCATCGCCGCCACGGAAAATGCGCTGACACAGGACGGTCAGAAGGCCACGCCGCAGGCCGGCAGCCCCGCGCGTTTCCTCGTGATCGATACTGCAACGCTGAAACCTGTCGCGGAACATGTCTACGTCACGGAAGCGATCTCCAAGACCCCGACTTCCGCCGAACCGAAATATAACGATAACGGTCTCTCAGCGCTGGCGGCCATGCCGGACGGCCGTTTCGTCGCCGTGGAACGCAATTTCGCGTCCGGCGTCGGCAACCACATCCGCTTTTTCATCGTGGACCTTTCCAAAGCGGAGAATATCCTCGGCAAAGACAGGATCGACGTGGCAAATCTGCGCCCCCTATCGAAAACGCCGTGGTTCGAAATCAACGAAGGCGATTTCGGCCTCGATATCGACAATATCGAAAGCTTCGCCTTCGGGCCGGTCGTGGATGGCAAGCAGATATTCGTCATCGCCTCGGACGACAATTTCAATGCGGGCAAACAGTTCACCCAATTCGCGGCTTTCGCAATTCCCGCCAATCTGGGTCAGTGACATCCACCATAGCAGAGTGCCGGCTCCGGACGACGTCCGGGCCGGCATCGGCTAATAGAGGCGCTGCAGGCAATGGATACGCTCTTTACCAGCGCAGAAGGCGTGCGCCGGCAAAAGCGCCGATAAAGCCGGTCAAGAGAATGCCGAGCGAATACCAGATCAGCACGAATGCCATGCCGTTTTCGGTGCAGAACCACGAATAGACCCAGGCTCCCGCCGCACCTGCCGCGATGCCTGCGACAAAACCCGCAAGTGTCGGATCGGCGGGCGCGGAACGCTTGAGAACCGAAAAATTCGCCAGAAAGATGGGAAGCGCAAAAGCAATGATCAGAAACGGGCAATGCAGCGCCGACGATCCCATGATCAGGGCACCGTAATTGCCCGGCAAGGCGAACCCCAGCTGAACGAGCGCTATCGCCGCCATTGCAACGAAAATCACCGCAAGCCACACGAAAAGACGGCCGCTCTCGCCATCGGGCCGGGCAAGACGTCTGACAGCAAAAAAAGCAGCCACGGCCAGCAAGGCATTATAGGCGGACTTGATCCAGAAACCCACTTCGGTCATCGCACCGCCCATATCGCCGCGCATCCCGAGAATGAAGAGCAGCAGCAGCAGCGAAACGACAATCCCCGCCAGGACGGCAAGCGTCAGCCTGCGCTCCAGCGCAAAAGCGGGGACAGGCTTCAGATCACCCGCCAGTCGGTCAATGATGTCATCCGTCTTTCTCACGTGTCTCCCCGCAACTTTGCCGCCAGGATTTTCAATGTCCTGTGAATGCCGACCCTCGCTGCAAGCTCGGTCTGGCCGGATTTCTCTGCCGCTTCGGCGATTGACTGACCTTCGAGTTTTACCCGTCGAATGAGGTCGCGTTGCCGCTCCGGCAAATCATCGAGCAACCGCTCGACATCCATGCGCGCCGTGACCGCGTCGACAGACGATTCCGCCTCCAGCGTCTCATCCAGCTCGACTTCCGCCAGCCTGCGCGCGCCCCTGCCCCGATAGTGGTCGATGAGCTTGTAGCGCGCTATCGAAAAAAACCACGCCGTAAAGGGTCGCGCACGGTCGTAGGTCTCCCGCTTGGCGTGGAGCGATAACAGCGTCTCCTGCACAAGATCCTCCAGATCACCTCTGGAGGAGGACGCCATGCGGCGTCCGTAATAGGCGATCAGCAGCCTGCGAAGGGCATGAAGCAAATGCCTGTAGGCGCCTTCGTCCCCGTCAAGGGAACGCAGCATCAGCATTTTTAATGTTTCTTCCGAAAGGCTGCCTGTCATCGTCACTATCAGGTTATTCGCAGTCCGCAGGATATTGTTACATAATGGTTTGAAAAAAATCTCGCCCGAATATCTCGTCACAAGCGCGTGAAGCTGTAACGATGGGCCACTCCCGACCGAATGGACAAGAGTGAGCCCCGGCACAATGCCGGCGGACATAAAACGACGTCCAGAGGAGACCCTTCATGACCCGCATTTTTGCCGCCATCGCCACCGCCTCGATGCTGTCAGCACTGTCTTTCGCAGGCATTGCCCAAGCCGACAGCATGAAAACCGATGCGATGAAGAAGGATACCATGCACAGCGACACCATGAAGACGGAGACGATGAAAAAGGACGGCATGTCCATGGCCAGCAAGAAGGACTGCATGCACAAGGCCGGCATGGAAATGGACAAGATGAAAAAGGCCGACATGATGAAGGCCTGTGACACCATGAAATGACACCAGAGCATTTCCGCTTTTCTCCGAAACGCGAAAACAATCTGTCTCTTTGTTTTTACGCATTGTCCTGACGTAAAAGCGATCCCGCTTTTACTGGAAATGCTCTAGCCTGAATGGAAAAAGCCCGCGCCGGTTCTCACCGGCACGGGCTTTTTCAACGGAAAGTCAGAAACTTAAAGTTCCGACTGGCTTTCGACGATCTTGCCGACGAGGCCATAATCCTTGGCTTCTTCCGCGCCCAGCCAGTAGTCGCGGTCGATATCCTTGGCGATCTTTTCTTCGCTCTGGCCGGTGGCCTTGGAGAAGATCTTGATCAGGCGCTGGTTCATCTTGATGATTTCGCGAGCCTGGATTTCGATGTCGGATGCCATGCCGCGCGTACCGCCGGAGGGTTGGTGCAGCAGGAAGCGGGTGTTCGGCAGGCAAAGGCGGCGTTCCTTCGGCACCGATACATAGATCAGCGCGCCGGCAGAGGCGACCCAGCCCGTGCCGATGATATAGACCTTCGGCTTGATGAAATTGATCATGTCATGGATGGAATCACCCGATTCGACATGGCCGCCCGGCGAATTGACGTAAACGCGAATGTCGTCGTCGCTGGCGGCGGCAAGGGCCACGAGCTGCGTGCAGACCTTCTGCGCCAGTTCCTGCGTGATGCCACCATAGATGAAGATCGAACGCGACTTGAAAAGATTCGCTTCCGTTTCCTTGCCGATCGGCAGTTCCTTGCTCTTGTCGTCTTCGTCTTCGTTCATCAACGGCTCTCTCCAGCGTAATTCGTGCATGCCCTTCGGACATAGTGCGACTTGTTACGTAAGGCAATGAGAGAAAAAGGCAAGGTTTGCGCCTGAACAATAAACATTACCCCCGGCAGATGACGCATGGACAGCCTCTCGCCATTCGCGATATCGTCGGCCCCTCGTTGCAGTGCCGCTGTTGCTGGAAACCCCAAGATTCCCATGCCGGCGGCGACAATCAAAAGAGGGAACCATGCTGAAAAGACTAAGCCTCACTGCCGCCGCACTGGGCATTACCACCCTGCCCGCTTTCGCCCATCTGAACCCGGAAGAACACGGTTCCTTCATGGCCGGTGTTTCCCACCCCTTCTTTGGTGCGGACCACATTCTGGCGATGGTGGCCGTCGGCATCTGGGCCTCGCAGATCGCCGTGGCGCAGAACGACCGCAAGGCATTGTGGATCGTGCCTTCCGCCTTCGTCGGCACCATGGCCGCCGGCTTCCTGATGGCGGTCTACGGCATCGAACTTCCCTTCGTCGAACCTGCCATTCTCGCCTCCGTCATCGGCCTCGGCCTGCTGGTTGCCATGGCGGCAAGGCTTCCGACGGCCGCCGCTGCTGCGGTGGTCGGCGCTTTCGCCCTTTTCCACGGCCACGCCCATGGCGGTGAACTCGGCAGCGCCGGCGCATGGCAATTCGGCATCGGCTTCATGATCGCGACAGCCATCCTGCATGCGGCCGGTATTGCACTCGGCCTCGGCATTGCGCGTTTCGGCACAGTCGCAAGCCGCACCGTCGGCGCGTTGACGGCGATAGCGGGCCTGTCGCTCGCCTTCGGCGGCTGACGATCATTACCGAAATTTAAAATTCGGACCGCTTTGAAAAGCCGGAATTGAGGCCTACCTCCTTATCGTGGATTTTCGCTTCACGGTAAGGAGGCATCATATGTCACCGGAAGAAAGCCAGCTTCTCAAGGCCCTGTTCGACAGGACCAGAACCGCATCCGCCACCCCGCGTGACCGCGAGGCGGAAACATTGATCGCAGACGCCGTGCGCGATCAGCCCGCAGCCCCCTATTATCTCGCCCAGGCGGTGATCGTTCAGGAAAAGGGTCTCGAAGCGGCAGCAGCCCATATCAAGCAGCTCGAAGACCGTATCCACGCGCTGGAAAGCGGCAATGCCGCCCCGCAGGCGGCCGCTCAGGGCGGTTTTCTGAGTTCCATCTTCGGCACCGGCCAGCCGCAGCCGCCTGCACCGACGCCCGCCCCTGCCCCACAGACATCCTGGCGTAACGACACCGCCGGCCAGACAGCCGGTCCCTGGGGATCGCCAGCCGGTCAACAGCAACCCGGCGGCCCCTGGAGCCAGCAGCCCGGCGCAGTCGGCCGTTCAGGCGGCGGCTTTTTGCAGGGCGCGCTCGGCACCGCCGCCGGCGTCGCTGGCGGCATGCTGCTTGCCAATTCGCTGAGCGGAATTTTCGGCAGCCACATGTCGTCACTCGGCCTGGGGTCGCCCTTCGGCGGCGGGACTGCCGCCGGCAACGCCCCCGTCGAGGAAACCGTCATCAACAATTACTACGGCGACAGCAACAACCCGCAGAATAACGACGATGACGATATCCAGCAGGCCGACTACGATGACAGCACTGACGACGTGGATTCCGATTCAGGCGACGACGGTTCGTTCGCCTGAATCTTCGTGACTTTAAACAGCCGGATCAGCCGCGACCGCGATAGGGCGCAACACCCTGATCCGGCAGCCACACGCCTTCGGGCGCCGCTCCGGTCTGCCAGAAAACGTCGATCGGAATGCCGCCGCGCGGATACCAGTAGGCGCCGATCCTCAGCCATTTCGGCTGCAACAGGTCCACAAGCCGCTTGGCGATATAGACGGAGCAATCCTCGTGGAAAGCGCCGTGATTGCGGAAGGATTGCAGGAACAGCTTCAGCGACTTGGATTCCACCAGGAAATCACCCGGAATATAGTCGATGACGATATGGGCGAAATCCGGCTGGCCGGTCATCGGGCAAAGCGAGGTGAATTCGGGCGCGGTGAAACGCACCACGTAATCGGTGCCGGCATTGCCGTTCGGCACCTTTTCGAGAATGGCCTTTTCCGGGCTCTCTGGCGTATCGACCTTCGTGCCCAGCTGCGACAGGCCGGAAACATCCGTCACGGACATGGAAAACTCCTGACTATTCAAAC
This sequence comes from Agrobacterium tumefaciens, assembly GCA_025560025.1. Taxonomy (NCBI): domain Bacteria; kingdom Pseudomonadati; phylum Pseudomonadota; class Alphaproteobacteria; order Hyphomicrobiales; family Rhizobiaceae; genus Agrobacterium; species Agrobacterium tumefaciens. Next base: position 1,950,130 of record CP048485.1, read on the forward strand.
AATCACTTTGACGCCATGCGCCTTTTCGCCTTCCGGCTCGACGTGAATGGCAAGGCTTGCGCCCGGTATGACGTCCCTTATGGCATCTTCAAGGCGGTCGCAAATATCATGCGCCGCCCGCACCGTCATCGTTGCGGGGACAACGACGTGAAAATCGATGAAGGCGGCCGCGCCGGCGCGGCGCGTCCTGAGGTCATGTACGCCAATGACGCCGCCGGAATGTTCGGCGATGGCCTTCTTGATCGCCTCGTCCTCTTCCGGCTCCACCGCACGGTCCATCAGCCCGCCAAGCGAATGCAGAATGACCTTCGATCCCTGAAACAGGATGTTGATGGCCACCAGAATGGCGAGCAGCGGATCGAGAATGGCATAACCCGTTACCAGAGCCAGAATAAGACCGACGAGAACACCCGCCGAGGTCACGACGTCGGACATGATGTGGTGGCCATCAGCGGCAAGCGCCGGCGAGGCATATTTTCTGCCGACGCGGATCAGGGTCGTTGCCCATACCGCATTGATGACGGCTGCAAACGCGTTGATGGCAAGACCCAGAACCGGAGCCTCCGGCAGCCTCGGGTTGAACAGACCGCCCCAGGCCTCCTGCACGATCAGCAGTGCGGCAACGACGATCAGCACGCCTTCCACCACGGCGGAAATATATTCCGCCTTGTGGTGGCCGAACTGGTGATCGTCATCGGCAGGCTTCTGCGCATAACGAATGACGAAATAGGCAATGAAGGCCGCGACTACATTAACGGTCGATTCCAGACCGTCAGACAGAAGCGCCACCGACCCCGTGACCCACCAGGCCACTAGCTTGAGACCCAGCACGCCGAAAGAAAGCGGAATGCCCCAGAATGCGAGCTTCCTTACCAGTGCATTGCCTTCACTGTTCATTTTTTGCCCCCGTGCGGATGCGAACGAATTGCAGAACCGACTGCCAAAACGCACGAACCGCGCGCACGGGTTTCCCGTGCGCGCGGTTCGCTATTTGCGTTTTCTATCGTTCAAACCGCAGCCGAGGTCAAGACCCTCAAGGCCGCGCCAAGGCTGTCACGCCTCGCTTTTCTGTTCGCAGAAACGGATTCGGTTGCCGAACGGGTCGATGACTTCCATCATCTCGCCCCAGGGCAATGCCTCAACCCCCGGCTTCAGGAAGCGATAATCCTTGCCCGCCAGTTCCTGCTGAAAGGCGTGGACGCCCCGCATGGTGACGAAGACGTTGGAGCCCGGCGTCGCATCGCCGTGATGACCGCTGAGGTGAAGCCCCATTCCGGCCCGGGAAACCTGCATATAGAGCGGAAAGTTTTCGCCGAAACGATGTTCCCAGTCGATCTGGAAGCCGAGAAAATCAACGTAGAATTCCCGCGCCTTGGCTTCATCGAAAATTCTGATGATCGGGAATATCTGGCGGAAGCCGATGTCCGGAAGGTCTTCCGCGCCCGAGGCGCTCACATCCGGGGCATTAAGATCGTTGCCCATTCTGCATTCCCTTTTCCAGACGTTTGGAAACGGTACCGGCCGCAGCGGGTGCGGCCGGTACTTATCGCCTTATTCGGCTGCGACGATCTTGCCGTCCTGCCACTTGTAGAGCGAGAAGGCCTGCGACGTCAGGTCGCCGTTTTCGCCATAGGTGACCTTGCCGATTGCGGTTGCGAAAGCATCGCCGCTCTTCAGAGCCGTGGCGACCGCTTCGGAATCCTTGGCGCTGCCAGCCTTCTCAATGCCTGCTTTGAGCACTTCGACGGCGGCATAGGCGTTGAGGGTGAAGGCTTCCGCCGGAATGTTGGCGGCCTTCAGCGCCTCGGCGGCGGCCTTGGAATCGTCATTCTTCAGCGCGTCGGAAGCATTGGTGAAGATCGTGCCTTCGCCGGCCTTCGAGCCGATGTTCCAGAACTCGCTGTTCGAGAGGCCGTCACCGCCGATAACGGCAGCCTTGGCGCCGATATCGTTCAGCTGACGCACAAGAAGACCGGCTTCCGGGTGGTAACCGCCGAAATAGACGATGTCGACATTTTCAGACTTCAGGCGGGCCGTCAGCGCGCCGAGGTCCTTTTCGCCGGGCGTCAGGGCATCATAGAGAACTTCGGTAACGCCGCCGGCATTCAGCGTCGTCTTGAAGGCATCCGCCAGACCCTTGCCGTAAGCGCCCTTGTCGTGAATGATGGCGATCTTCTTATCCTTGAGGTTGCCAAGCACGTATTTCGCTGCAACCTCTGCCTGCTGGTCGTCACGGCCGCAGGTACGGAAAACATTGGCAAGGCCACGGTTCGTCAGGCCCGGCGCGGTCGCCGTCGGCGTGATCATCAGGACGCCGTTTTCAGCAAAGACATCCGATGCCGGGATGGCGACGCCGGATGTGACCGGGCCGACCACGAAGTGGATGCCTTCGGCGACGAGCTGGTTGGCTGCGGAAACGCCCTGCTTCGGCTCACCGCCGTCATCGGCGAGCTTCAGAACAACCTGTTCTCCGAGAATGCCGCCCTTCTTGTTGATTTCATTGACTGCCGTCTGAGCGCCGTTCTTGACCTGGTCGCCATAGGCGGCGACAGGACCGGTCAGGGGCGCAATCAGGCCGATGACGATTTCGGCATGGGCAAGTGGTGCGAATGCGAAGGACGCTGCGAGCGTCACGCTGGTCAATGTCTTCAGTTTCATCCTGGTGTCTCCTTGGATAGGGGGTCGCGGACCCGATGAGCGCCTTGGGCGTCGACCGAGTGAAACTTATCGGACGCCTCCCGGCGAAAACCCGTTCCATGTTTGAATTCCGAGCCTTCAACTCAACTCATACGGAAGGTTTGATGATTTATGCAAGTCACCTTTGCTGGATAAGGTCTATTCGCGGTAAATCAATCGCGAAGCTTGCCATGATCGCGTCATCGAAACGAATGAGGGACAGCGTAAATCCTTTGCGTTTGGCCACGGCTCGGGGATAATACGCCATGATCGCAGTAGACGACGAATTTCTGACGGGCCTGCCCGTCTTCCAGCATTTTGAGGACGTGGCCGACCCGGCGCTTTATCGCGCCCTGCCGCCGGGATGGGGGCTGGCCATTGCCGACATCATCGATTCGACCTCCGCAATCGGCACCGGCAGATACAAGGCCGTCAACATGGCCGGCGCCGCCGTCATTTCCAGCATCTCCAACAGCCTCGGGCGCCACGACCTGCCCTTCGTTTTCGGCGGCGATGGCGCCGCCGTCGCCGTGCCGCCAGACGGGCTATCCGTTGCGGGCATCGCGCTTTCCAACGTGCAGCGCTGGGTCAAGGACGACCTCAGCCTCGCAATGCGTGTGGCGCTGGTGCCGATAGAGGATATCCGCGACAACGGCTTCGATATCAGGGTCGCCCGCTTCCAGGCGAGCGAGGATGTGTCCTATGCGATGTTTTCGGGCGGCGGCAACAGCTGGGCGGAAGCGCGGATGAAGGAGGGGCAATATGCTCTCCCCGCAGCAACGGCAGGCGGGCGGCCCGACCTGACCGGGCTTTCGTGCCGCTGGAACCCCATTCCGGCAACCCATGGCAAGGTGGTGTCGGTCATCGCCGTGCCCGGTCCCTCACGGGATATGCCGGCATTCCGCCAGCTCGTCATCGATCTTGTCGATCTGGCGGAACAGGATGCAAGACATGGCCACCCCGTACCGGAGGACGGGCCGAAACTCGGCTTCGTGCGGGAGGGGCTCGGCCTCGAAGCCCGGGCCGGGGCAGCATATCGCGATAGCTGGGGCAAGCTACGCCGTTCGCTCCGCATCCTCGGCGAAAGCTTTCTCGTCAATCTCCTCGGTTTGACGGGACTGTCGCTCGGACGATTTAATGCGGATCGTTACAGGCGCTCGGTCGCCAGCAACACCGATTTCAGGAAATTCGATGACGGCCTGAAGATGACGGTGGATATAGACGTCATCAGGCTCGAAAAAATCCGCGCGCGGCTGGAATCGGGGCGTATCTCCGGAACCTGTTATTTCGGCCTGCACGAACAGGACGCCGCCTTGATGACCTGTATCGTGCCTTCCCCGCTGTCGAAGGACCACATGCATTTCGTGGACGGCGCAGACGGCGGTTATGCAGCGGCGGCAAGCCGGCTCAAGCAGCAGATATTGGCGGCGTCACAACCCTGAAGACCGTCCCTGGCACGATCTGTTCACCCGGTCGTTTTTACCAATCAAAATGGACGATGGGCCAGAAAACGAAAAACCGGCGTCGTGCGCCGGTTTCAACGGATTGGGGCCGCCGGGCCTTATAATTATGGCCGTGGGATCAGGCGGCGGTCTTGCTGCTCTTCTGCGCCTGGCAATAAATTTCCTCGAGTGAAGCGAGGATCTTTTTGACGGATTCGGAATTGCTGGAATAATAAATGGTCTGCGCGTCCCGTCGTGTCTTTACCAGCCGCTGCGCACGCAATTTCGAAAGATGCTGCGAGAGAGCGGACTGGCTGAGACCAACCTGTGAGGCGAGAACACCGACCGGCACTTCCGTATCCACCAGCGTACATAAGATCATCAGGCGCTTGGGATTCGCCATCGCTGAGAGCAAGTCTGCAGCGGCGATGCTATGTTCCGACAGAGATTGGTTATCCATACGCTCAAGTCTCCTGATGACAGTCAAAAAGACGGTCATGGTGGCTATTATAGGTGTTCCAAAAGATGTTTTTATAATTCGGTTGATACGTTGTATATACCTAAATCTTGCTTATATCGTGTCCCTTTCAAAGACTATTCTTCACTGGTTATTTACTTAAGACACTGTGACCAAATTATCAGCTTTTTGCCTGTTTTTTGTCAATTCAGCAATAAAGATATGTATTAGCGGCAGTATTTATAAGCAACAAACGATCAAAAGTTGAGCGTCGAAATCTTGATTCCCAATGCCGGATTTTAAGGCCACAATCTTTTACCACCTTAAATTTAGCAGCGAGCAACAGAATCTAGATTAACTTTGCGCAATTTTCTCTAAGTTTGCAATATGATTTTTATTAGCAATTATTTTAATGCATAACTTATGCCGATAAAAATATTCTTTGCTACTGTGGGAAGGTATAGCTTGCGCAGCAAGAAACGCCTGAAACAAAAAAAAGGGCCTTCCGTTGTGGAAGGCCCTTTTTGTGTTTCAGGCAGGATGCAGTATTATTTTTTGCGGTGACGGGTCAGTCCGGCCACAACTTCATCGGCTGAAATCGTGCCGACGATAGCACCGTTATCGACGATGCCGATTGCGCCGGAATGTTTCGCAAGTGCATCGAGAATGTCGATCAGCGGCGATGACGGGCGGGCAGTGGCAGCCACATTCAGCCGGCCGTTTCGCTCATCCACACCCGGCTTCATCACGTCGGCCGCGGTCAGCATCGAGATCGGATTCATGTTCTGCACGAAATCCGCGACATATTGCGTGGCGGGCTGCCTGACGATCTGCTGCGGTGTGCCGCACTGGATGATGCGCCCGCCTTCCATCATGGCGATGCGGTTGCCGATGCGGAATGCCTCGTCCAGATCGTGGCTGACGAAGAGAATGGTCTTCTTCAGCCGGCTTTGAAACTCCAGAAGCTCGTCCTGCAGGCGGCTTCTGATGAGCGGGTCGAGCGCGGAGAACGGCTCGTCCATCAAAAGAATGGGCGCGCCGGTGGCAAAGGCTCTCGCCAGCCCCACACGTTGCTGCATGCCGCCGGAGAGCTCCCCCACCTTGCGGTCGGCCCAGGCGGACAGGTTCACCAGTTCCAGCTGCTCGGCCACCATGCGCTTGCGCTCGGCTTCCGGCACGCCGGAAAGCTCAAGCCCGAAACCGACATTGTCGGCCACATTGCGCCAGGGCAGAAGGCCGAATTGCTGGAAGACCATGGAGACCGTGTGCATGCGCAGGTCGCGCAGCGCTTTCGCCGTCGAGCGATAGGGATCGACATAGCCTGACTTGGTCTTCACGCCGACATTGCCGCGCACCACCGGCGCAAGCCCGTTGACGGCCCTGAGCAGGGTCGACTTGCCCGAGCCGGAAAGCCCCATCAGCACGAGTATCTCGCCCTCGCTGACCGAGAGCGAAGCATTGGCGACACCGAGAACCAGTCCGGTTTCGGTATTGATCTCGTCACGCGTGCTGCCCTTGTCGATCAGCGGCAGCGCCGCGTCGGGCCGGTCGCCGAAGACGATATCGACATTTCCGAAGATGATGGCGTCGCTCATAGATCATCCTCCGCGCCGGGAAGACGGAAAAGCCGGTCCAGAACGATCGCCAGTATGACGATGCACAGTCCCGCTTCGAAGCCCATGGCGATGTTGACGGTGTTCAGGGCGCGCACCACGGGTACGCCGAGACCATTGGCGCCGACGAGGGCGGAAATGACCACCATCGACAGCGACAGCATGATCGTCTGGGTAAGGCCGGCCATGATCTGCGGCGCGGCGAAGGGAAGCTCCACCTTGCGCAGCACCTGCGATGGCGTGGCACCGAAGGCGACGGCCGCCTCCACCAGCGCCGGCGGCGTCGAGACGATGCCGAGACGGGTGAGCCGCACGGGTGCCGGAATGGCGAAGATGACGGTGGCAATGAGGCCAGGAACCATGCCAAGACCGAACAGCACCAGCGCCGGAATGAGATAGACGAAGGTTGGGATCGTCTGCATCAGGTCCAGCACCGGGCGCATGCCGGCATAGATCCACTTGCGCCGCGCCGCCAATATGCCGAGCGGTATGCCGATGATCATGCACACGGCGCTCGCCGCAATGACCAGCGCCAGCGTTTCCGTCGTCGCCTTCCAGTATCCGAGATTGATGATGAGCAGAAGGCCGAGCGCCGTGAAGACCGGCATGCCGACGGAACGGCGCGTCCAGGCCGAAAGAGCCGTCAGGATCGCCACGATGACAAGCGGATGCGGCGCCTGCAAAACGAAAAGCAGGGCATTGATGACGCTTTGGAAAATGAAGGAAAGCCAATCGAAGAAAAAAGCGAGATTGCCGGTCAGCCAGTCAATGGCCTCCTTGGCATATCGGCCGACGGGCAGGCGGTTTTCAGGAGCGCTGAGCCATTCCACGGTAAGAAAAGACCTTTCGTGAACTAAAACAATTCCGGCAAAAGTGCAGAGCGGTTTTGCGTCCGGAATTGCGCAGACAACAAAGAAACGGAGCATCGTCATCCCGTTTCACCGGAATTGCTCCAATGCAGAAATGACGGCCGGCAGCGGAACTGCCGGACGCGGTGCTGGCGCATGACCTTCAATGTCTGAAAATTCACAGGCAAGGTCATGCATGGGCATCGTTATTTCCCGCTGATCCGGCCCGCCGCGCAGGCCGGATACAGTCATGCATCGTCTTGCAGCTTAGAGGCCGAGAGCCTTCTTGGCAGCAGGCAGGGCGTCAGCGCTGCCGTCCTTGGTCTTGACGTTGGCGAGCCAGGGCTCGATCGCCGCCGGATTGGCCTTCAGCCAGGCGGTTGCAGCCGCCTCGCCTTCAAGGCCGTCATTCAGGATCTTGCCCATGATCTGGTTTTCCATGGGCAGGGAAAATTGCAGGTTCTTGAGGAAAGCACCGACATTCGGGCATTCCTCGACGTAACCCTTGCGGACATTGGTATGGATCGTCGCGCCGCCGAGATTGGGGCCGAAGACGTCGTCACCGCCGGTCAGATAGGTCAGCTTGAAATTCGCATTCATGGGATGCGGTTCCCAGCCGAGGAAGACGATGGGCTCGCCGGATTTTTCGGCGCGGGCCACCTGGGAGAGCATCCCCTGTTCAGACGACTCGACCACCTCGAATGACTTCAGACCGAAACTGTCCTTGGACACCATGTCGAGAATCAGGCGATTGCCGTCATTGCCCGGCTCGATGCCATAGATCTTGCCGCCGAGATCAGCGCTATGGGCGGCGATGTCCTTGAAATCCTTGATGCCGAGTTCGGCGCCCTTGGCATTGGTCGCAAGCGTATATTTCGCACCCGTCAGGTTTTCACGCAGCGTTTCAACCGACTTGTCCGCACGGTAAGGCGCGATGTCGCCTTCCATGGTCGGCATCCAGTTGCCCAGGAAGACATCGATGTCCTTGTTCTTCAGCGAAGTGTAGGTCACGGGCACCGAGAGAAGCTTGACGTCGGTTTCATAACCAAGGCTTTTCAGGAGTACCGTGGCGGTCGCCGTCGTGGCGGTGATGTCGGTCCAGCCCACATCGGAGAAACGCACCGTGCCGCAACTTGCCGGCTCCGCGGCACCGGCCGCGCTGAACGTCATGACGGAGATTGCTGCGGCCAAAGCCAGACAGCGACTTCTATTTGCAAACATTCGCTTGCTCCCTGTTTTTTCGTTCCCTTGCCATTATCAATATCTGCCGGACACAATCAACTCGCGCGCATTTGCGTGCTTTGGCGCACCGTTTGCGACAAAACGCGCAAATTAGGCGGTTTCAACCCCATGATGCGGGAAATGGCAGGTTGCGGAAATCTGTGTTTTTCCTGTCTCGGCACTTTTCAACCCGCTTCTTCGCCGTCAAAAGACGCTCAATACAGCATCGGCTTATAGACTGGAATCGATTCCGCGGAACGCGATGTGCCGATTGAAGAGGTTGGAGCAGCCCTGCAAGGCGCTCCGGGAGTGAATGATGGCAAAACTCTATTTCAATTATGCGGCGATGAACGCCGGCAAATCGACCATGCTGCTGCAGGCATCCTATAATTATCAGGAGCGTGGCATGCGCACCCTGATTTTCACGGCCGCCTTTGACGACCGGGCGGGCGTCGGCCGCGTCGCTTCGCGCATCGGCCTGTCTTCCGACGCCCGCACCTTCGATGAAAACACCGATATTTTTTCCGAAGTATCGTCCCTGAACGCCGAAGCGCCGGTCGCCTGCGTTTTTATCGATGAAGCCAATTTTCTGTCGGAACACCACGTCTGGCAGCTTGCCGGCATTGCCGATCGGCTGAACATCCCCGTCATGGCCTATGGCCTGCGCACGGATTTTCAGGGCAAGCTCTTCCCGGCCTCCAGGGAACTGCTCGCCATTGCCGACGAGCTTCGCGAAATCCGCACCATCTGCCATTGCGGCCGCAAGGCGACGATGGTCGCCCGCTTCGACAATGAAGGCAATGTGGTCAGGGAAGGCGCGCAGATCGATGTCGGCGGTAACGAAAAATATGTCTCCTTCTGCCGCCGCCACTGGGTGGAAACGGTCAAGGGTGAATAAAGCATTTCCAGGAAAAGTGCCCCCGGTTTTCCGCCCGGAAGTGCGACTAACAAAGAGTTGGAGCGTTTTCTCGATTCGAAGAAAAGCGAAAACACTCTGACCCTGCGTCCGGTTGCCGCATTTGATTTTTCGCAAGGATGACCCGCCCGCTCCCGCGCTAGAACCGCAAAGACACATTCGCGTGGATGTGCTTTCTCCCAGGAGCAAAAGATATGCACAACAAAACTGCCACCATAACCGGCCTCGCCATCGCAGCCGGCCTTTTTGCCTTTCCCGCCCTCTCGGCGGACATCGAGGTGAAGATGCTCAACAAGGGCAGCGACGGCCAGGCGATGGTGTTTGAACCTGCAAGCATCAAGGCGGCCGTTGGCGACACCATTACCTTCGTCCCCGTCGACAAGGGCCACGATGCGGCAGCTGTCAAGGAAATGATCCCCGAGGGGGCTGCTGACTTCAAGGGTAAAATGAACGAGGCCGTGAAGGTGACGGTGGAGAAGGAAGGCGCCTACGTCATCAAATGCACGCCGCATCTCGGCATGGGCATGGTCGCGCTCGTCGTTGTCGGTGATGCCGCGCCGGCCAATCTGGACGCCCTCAAGAATGGCAAACTGCCGAAAAAGGCACGCGACCGGCTGAATGCCGAGATCGCCAGGCTCGGCCTCTAAGCGCATCTTCAACTGTCCGCGGCCGGTGATGTTCGGTTAAGCCTGCTGTGAATACCGGAGCGGCCGGCGCGGACCACAGGTTGAGAAAAGTTTCGCAATCATGTTGTATCCCGGGTGAGCGGGACATATCTGCAAGGCAGTAAATGACCGCGGTTTGATGAAATGCCGGGAACGCGCGGCGAGGATGCAGCTTTTCCAGGCGGCATCCAGCCCCACGGGCAGAGGAGACTATGACGACATGATCGACCGGATCACCGCTTTGATTCAGGCAGCCTTCAGCGCCATCGGCAGGGCCGCCGGTCTCGTCGTCGCCTGGCTTTTATGGCCTTTCATGGCCGCCCATGGCTGGTATAGCGGCCGCAACTGGATCGTAAAGGGCCCGATCGCTCTGGTGCTCATTCTCCTTGCCGGCTTCTACGGATATTTTGTCTGGCAAACGCAGGTCTGGAGCAATTTCGACCCGGATTACATTTCCCGTTACAAGCTTGCCGAACGCACCGTGCCGCCCGGACAGGAATTGCCGGCCGCAAACCCCGCTGCACCCGCCGGTGCAACCGGCGCTGCCGCAAACACCTCAGCGCCGGTGTGCCAGCGCTCGGCCATTGTCGATGCCGCCGCCGATCTCACCGATTTCAACGTCAACCAGAATGCATGGATTTCCTCCATGCTGCTCTATCGCCTCGGCCTTTTCGGCATGGACTGGGACAGCACGCCGTTTCTCGACAACAAGGCGTCCTTCCAGCGCGGCGTGAACCAGGCCGTGCGTCGCACCTCTGTGGAACTGGTGGATACGCTCGGCCGCGTTCGCGGAACCTCCGGCATCAACAACAATCTCCAGGAAGCGCGTGGCAACATGCAGTTCAGCGAATATTCCTGGTATTTCGGCCTTGATCCCTTTGGCCCGAAGACGCCGACGCCCAGCTATTATCGCGCCGCCATCCGCAGCTTCCAGGCCTTCAATGGCGAACTGACCGCCTGTAAGGCCGTCTTCGATACCCGCGCCGACAACCTCATCCAGTTTATCGATCGCATTGCCGGCGATATCGGTTCGACATCGGCCATCCTGCGCGAGCGGTCGGAAAACTATAATGGCGGCTGGTTCGATACCCGTGCCGATGACCGTTTCTGGTTCGCCTATGGCCAGCTCTATGGCTATTACGGCGTGCTTTCCGCCGCCGGATCGGACTTCGCGCAGGTCATCCGCGAACGCAACCTGACCAATCTGTGGAACGACACGCTGCTCCAGACCCGTGCGGCGCTGCGCATCCAGCCGGCGATCATTTCCAACGGCGAGGAAAGCGGCTGGATCATGCCATCGCATCTCGCCACCATGGGTTTTTACGTTCTGCGGGTTCGCTCGAATCTCGTGGAGCTCCGCTCGGTTCTCGACCGCTAACGGTGCCGGCCCTGCGGCCGGCTCAATCTATCAGGCGCTGGCGTATGGCCTTGGCCACCAGTTGCGTGCGGTTGACGCAGTCCAGCTTGCGCATGGCGTTGTTCAGATAGGCGTTGACGGTGTGTTCCGAGATGGACAGAAGCTCGGCGATTTCCACTGACGTCTTTCCCTGCGCCGTCCAGCGCACCACCTCAAGCTCCCGCTTCGTCAGCGGTGACGGGCCTTTGAAGCCGCTTCGGCAAAGGCGGTCATAGGCTTCGAGCGCATGCAGCGCGATCATGCCCAGTTCGTTCAGCGACGCCTGCGACAGGGCATCGCGGTCGCCTGCGAAATTCATCAGATGACGATATCCGTTCATGCCGTTGACCGGCACCATGAGACCGGAGGTAATGCCTATGCTGCTGAGCGAGGCCCCCGCCTCCGCCAGCGTCTCACAGGCAAGCTCCGCATCATCGAGCGACCAATATTGCGGCATCATCGAAGAGGCGCCGCGCTTGATGACCGGGCAATCGCCAAGCGCACCGTTCTTTGTCATCGCATTCACGACCCAGACCGGCAGACTGCTTTCCACCACCGTCGGCAAGGCCTGGGCGTTGCCGAAGCCCGGCAATCTGAGAAGGGTCACATGGGAATAGCCGAAAGCATGCATCACGGCCTGGAGCGCCACCAGCCATTGCTGCCTGTCGGCGGCAGCCGACAGATCCCGGCAAAGGCTGGCCTGGCGCTCCGTCTTCGGCATTCAGGCGCCGCCACCAAGGGGGGCCGGGATACGCCGAAGCATGGGACATACGGCGCGGGCAGACACGGTTTCGACCTTCATATTCAGCGGACCACCTTCATCAAATGACCTGTTTCTCAGATTTGTCCTTCGGCTTGGCCATCAGTTTTTCCAGGAAGCCGAGCATGACCGCCGAAACGACAAAAGCCAGATGGATGATGGTGAACCACATCAGCTGGCTGTCCGTATACTGGCTGGCATTGAGGAAGATCTGCAGCAGATGGATCGACGAAATCGCCACGATCGACGAGGCGACCTTGATTTTCAGACTGCCCGAGTCAAGCTTGCCCAGAAACGAAACTTCATCATCCGCCTGATCGAAGCGGCTGACGAAATTCTCGTAGCCGGAGATCATCACCATCACGATGAGGCTGGCGACCAGCGCCGCATCGATCAGCCCGAGCATGGCGAGGATCATGTCCGCTTCATCGTAGGTGAAGACGTTTTTCGCAACCTTCAGGAACTTGAGCATGAAGGAGAAGGCGTAAACCGCCAGCGCCGCGACGAGCCCGAGATAAAATACAACGAGCAGCCAGCGGCTGGAGAGAATGATCCGCTCGACGAGCAGTTCAAGAGACTTCATTTCCGTATCCGATTAATGATCTGTTTATTGTTAGGGCATTCTTTATTTCGCCATCTAAACTGGCTGCGAATATCCTAGCAAGCGGCAATGTCGGGACTTTGGCCGCATGGCGGCGTTTTCGCCCCTATCTGCCGCTTTGGATGCGGCATGGTGAAGCGTCACATTTTTGCAACGCACTGTTATGCTTTAAAACATGATGTAAAAAGTCATATATAATATGTTGACAGTTATCGTCATGTTTTTTAGTCCTCGCTTATCGGCTTGCCCGTAACAAATCAAAACAGTTTCAGCCGCGACAGCAGGCGCGGCGCGTTTTTTGCGCGCCGTGGTTTATGCGCGCGCCTACCCGGGGGTATTTAATGTCCATCTCGCGCAAGCATTCCACGCTGCTTTTGTGCACCGCCATGTCTCTTCTACCGCTTGCCGGCCCAGCACTTGCACAGGATGCCGCTTCGCAGGCGAACGGCGCCACCACGCTCGAAAAGATCGTGGTCAAGGGCAAGCGCGTTAAAAGCGCCAATGCCGCTGCCGACACGCCGCTGGCGAGCCAGACCACCGCCGAAGACATCCGCGAGAAAGACATCGGCAGCATCAAGGACCTTGGAAACACCACCGAGCCAGGCGTCGATTTCATCGAAGCCAAGCCCGGCAAGCCTGGTGGCCTGTTCATTCGCGGCCTCGGCGGCGCACGCGTCGTGACACTAATCGACAATATCCCCGTCCCCTTCTTTGAAAACTTCGCCCGCCAGGGTCAGGCCACCACCACGTTAAGCAATACGAATTCGAGCTTTGATTTCTCGTCCCTTTCGACGGTTGATGTGGTGCGCGGCGCCGACTCCAGCCGTATCGGCTCCGGCGCTCTTGGCGGCGCGCTCGTGCTGCGCACACTCGAGCCGGAAGACCTGATCGGCGAAGGCAGGGATTGGGGCGGCGTTGCCAAAACCACCTATGACAGCGAGGACAGAAGCGTCGGCGGCTCGCTCGCCGTGGCCAAGAAGATCGAGAACACCTCGGTCCTGTTCCAGGGATCCTACAAGCGCGGCAACGAGACGGACAACAAGGGCAGCGCCGACATTTACGGAACACGCCGTACCAAACCCAACCCTGCCGACACCTATGAAAGCAACCTGATGTTCAAGATCCGCCAGGATCTGGAAGGCGGCCACCGCATCGGCCTGACGGCCGAACGTTATTCGCTGAGAAACCGCAGCGACATGAAGACCCTGCAGGGCGTCAGCGTTTCGGGGTCGACCTACCGCATCGGCGATTACAGGGGTTATGAGGACACGGAACGCGACCGCGTATCGCTGGACTACGAATATGAGGCGCCCTCGACCGATGGCTTCATCGATGCCGCCAATCTTTCGCTTTACTGGACACGCCTCTCCAAGGAATCCGGCGCGGGCGATCGCCTGACCAACAATTCGCTCTATATTCGCGAAGACAGCATGCGCAACAGCGCTTTCGGCATCGTCGGCGGCCTTGAATCCGGTTTCGAACTCGGCGGTGTGCAACATACCGTGCGCTTCGGCGGCAACGCCATGACCACCGATTTCAGCCAGGAGCTTTTCGCCAACACGGCCGGAGTGACCTCGTCCTCGCAGTCGGACATGCCTGACGTCAGCGGCAAGAGCCTCGGCCTTTATCTCGATGACGAAATCGCGTTTGGCAACGGCTTCCGCCTCACTCCCGGCCTACGGTTCGATTCCTATGATTACGATCCGGACGGCTCGGTATCCAGCAACAGCGGCTACAGAACCTTCGGTCTGCCGAGTGGCAACAGCGGCTCGCGCTTCTCGCCAAAACTGCTCGCGACCTATGACCTTACCCCCGAGGTGCAGCTTTTCGCACAATGGTCCATGGCTTACCGTGCACCGACCATCAACGAGCTTTATCTGAACTTCTCGAACATCACTTCGGGCGGATATGCCGTTATCGGCAATTCCGAACTGAAGCCAGAAACGAGCAATGGTTTCGAAATCGGCGCGAACTACGCCTCCGGCGATCTGGCCGGAAGCCTGACGCTGTTCCACAACAAGTACAAGAACTTCATCGAGCAATATACGACGACCACCAACCTCTTCTCCTTCAGAGGGTCGCCGGGAAGCCTGTTCACCTATCGCAACCGCAACAATGTTGAAATTTCTGGTGTGGAAGCCAAGGTGCGCAAGGAGCTCGCAAACGGCTTCTTCGCCCACGCCTCGCTTGCTTACGCCTATGGCAAGGACACCGACACGAATGAGTTCATTCGCACGGTTGCGCCGTTCAAATCCGTCCTCGGCGTCGGCTATGAACAGGACACTTGGGGCACGGAATTCACCGGCATCTTCTCCTCCGGCATGCGTGACGACAAGGTGGCCAACACCTTCGATGCGCCCGGTTATGGCGTCTTCAACCTGAGTGGCTGGTGGGAGCCTGAACAGACGAAGGGCCTGCGTATTCAGGCCGGCATCTACAACCTGTTCGACAGGAAATATTGGAATGCCGTCGGTGTCCGCGACATCAACCCCAACACCGCCAGCACCGTCAACCAGCCGGTTGATTTCTATTCCGAAGCCGGCCGCACCTTCAAAATCTCCCTGACCCAGAAATTCTAAAACCGGTCAGAAACATCATCTCCAGTCGGGGCGGCCTTCGGGTCGCCCTTTTCTTTATCAGCGGCAATAGAGGTAGCCGCCCTTCCGTTCCAGCACGTCGAGATGCAGGTGGTCCTGATGGGTGGCGTCGCTGCCGGGGGAAAGAACGGTACGGAAAAACAGGCAGGCGGCTGCCGTGATGGCGCGCTGGAAAGCGCCTTCGGGCGTTCCATCCTCACCGCGCGGCTTCATCACCAGCGGCTCGCCCTTGTCGAAGGCAATGGTGGAGATATCCACGGCATTGCCCTTTGCGTGTTCGGAAATCTTGCCGTTTTCAGCACTGTTGCGGTTGCGGCAAATATAGGTCGAGGCATTGGCAATCGCCGTCACCTTCTTCTCCGGCAGGGCAAGGGCTGCCGCCGGTAGCATCATCTCCCTGGTCCAGCGCGATAGTGCAAGGGCGGTTTCACAACGCATGGTGCCCGATGGCTCAAGCTTGATGCCCGGCAGGACCACGGAAAGCTCGATCGGCGCTTCAATGCCGCAGCCCTGCTCCTCATCCCGGATCGGTTCAAGCTGCTTGAACTCCGCACCGATCTCCTTCAAGGCACCAAGGCAGGCCTGCAACGCGGCCGGATCTTCCGGCTTCACCGGTTCGGCCTGTTTCTCCTCCGGTTTTGCCGCCTCGTCAGCCGGCTTCTGGCGCTCGCCCTCTTTGTCTTTGTCTTTGTCTTTGTCTTTGTCTTCGTTGCGCTCCCCCTCATTCTTCGCACCGTCGGAGCCCTTCCCGGCTGGCAATTCCTTGCCATCGGGTTGCTGCTCTTTCGGCATCTCCGGTTTGGGGGCGGGCTTTGGTGCTTCAGCCGGCTTTTGCGTATCCTCTTCCATCGGTTTTTCCGCCCCGGCGGGGGCTTTCCCCTCAACCGGTTTCGGTTGCGGCACCGGCACCTGCGGCGGCGGTTCGGAAGCGGAAATCAATGTGAGGCTGATCACCAGAAGACACAGACGATGAAGCATTTTGCGGGGCACTCCTGACCGTTTCGGCAGGGCAGGAACGCGACGGCGCCCGGTAAGGTTCATTCCGCCGTCGGAATCCCCTTGCCAAGGCCAATTGTGCACGCTAACAATTTTCCCATGAACATCGTGTCTATGAACATTGCTAACTGGTGGTGGAGCAGCTTTACGCGGCCTTGACCAGTCATGTCTTCAGACAAAGTCCAAGCCGCCCGAATTTTCAGGCGGCTTTTTTGTTATTCTGCCGCCTGTCATCGGGCCTGAACAACGGGAAGTGCGAAAGAAATGGTAACGATCATTCAGGATGACGGAGCGGAAACCTACGAGACGAAAGGCGGCATCAAGGTCAGCCGAAAGCGCCGGCCCGCCGATTACACCAGCGCCATCGATAATTATATCGAAAAGCTCGATTCCCATCGCGGCGCGGTTTTTTCGTCCAACTACGAATATCCGGGCCGTTACACACGCTGGGATACGGCCATCGTCGATCCGCCGCTCGGCATCTCCTGTTTCGGCCGCAAGATGTGGATCGAGGCCTATAATGGTCGCGGCGAAGTGCTGCTTTCCTTCATCACCGAAAAGCTGAAGGCGACGCCCGATCTCACGCTTGGCGCTTCCACCACGCGCCGTCTCGATCTCACCGTCAACGAACCGGACCGCGTTTTCACCGAAGAAGAGCGTTCGAAAATCCCGACCGTCTTCACGGCGCTGCGCGCCATCGTCGACCTCTTCTATTCGAATGCGGATTCGGCCATCGGCCTGTTCGGCGCCTTCGGTTACGATCTTGCCTTCCAGTTCGACGCGATCAAGCTGTCGCTGGCGCGCCCGGAAGACCAGCGCGACATGGTGCTGTTCCTGCCGGACGAAATCCTCGTCGTTGATCACTATTCCGCCAAGGCCTGGATCGACCGTTACGATTTCGAAAAGGCCGGCGTGACGACGGACGGCAAGTCTTCGGAGATCACACCCGACCCGTTCAAAACCACCGATACCATCCCGCCCAAGGGCGATCACCGTCCCGGCGAATATTCCGAACTGGTGGTCAAGGCCAAGGAAAGCTTCCGCCGCGGCGATCTGTTCGAGGTCGTTCCCGGCCAGAAATTCATGGAGCGTTGTGAAAGCAATCCGTCGGCGATCTCCCGCCGCCTGAAGGCGATCAATCCCTCGCCCTATTCCTTCTTCATCAATCTCGGCCATCAGGAATATCTGGTCGGCGCCTCGCCGGAAATGTTCGTACGTGTCTCCGGCCGCCGCATCGAGACCTGCCCGATTTCCGGCACCATCAAGCGCGGTGACGATCCGATTGCCGATAGCGAGCAGATCCTGAAACTGCTCAATTCGAAGAAGGATGAATCCGAACTCACCATGTGTTCGGATGTGGACCGTAACGACAAAAGCCGCGTCTGCGAGCCGGGTTCGGTAAAGGTCATCGGCCGCCGCCAGATCGAGATGTATTCGCGCCTCATCCACACGGTGGACCACATTGAAGGCCGCCTGCGCGATGACATGGACGCCTTTGACGGTTTCCTCAGCCACGCCTGGGCCGTCACCGTCACCGGTGCACCGAAGCTGTGGGCCATGCGCTTCATCGAAGGCCATGAAAAGAGCCCGCGCGCCTGGTATGGCGGCGCAATCGGCATGGTCGGTTTCAACGGTGACATGAATACGGGCCTGACGCTGCGCACCATCCGCATCAAGGACGGCATTGCCGAGGTGCGTGCGGGTGCGACGCTGCTCAACGATTCCAATCCGCAGGAAGAAGAAGCCGAAACCGAACTGAAGGCCTCCGCGATGATCGCCGCCATTCGCGATGCCAAAGGCACCAACGCCGCCGCCACCAAGCGTGACGCCGCCAAGGTGGGTAACGGCGTCAAGATCCTGCTGGTCGATCACGAGGACAGCTTCGTTCACACGCTGGCGAATTATTTCCGCCAGACCGGCGCAACGGTGTCGACAGTCAGAACGCCGGTTGCGGCAGAGGTCTTCGATCGCTTCCAGCCCGATCTCGTCGTGCTCTCTCCCGGACCGGGCAGCCCGACGGATTTCGACTGCAAGGCGACGATCAAGGCGGCCCGCGCCCGCGAACTGCCGATCTTCGGCGTCTGCCTCGGCCTTCAAGCCTTGGCGGAAGCCTATGGCGGTGAGCTCCGCCAGCTTGCGGTGCCGATGCACGGCAAGCCCTCACGCATCCGCGTGCTGGAACCGGGCCTCGTCTTCTCCGGTCTCGGCAAGGAAGTGACCGTTGGCCGTTACCACTCGATCTTCGCCGACCCCTCCACCCTTCCGCGTGATTTCATCATCACGGCGGAAAGCGAGGATGGCACGATCATGGGCATCGAACACGCCAAGGAGCCGGTCGCTGCCGTTCAGTTCCACCCGGAATCGATCATGACGCTCGGCCAGGATGCCGGCATGCGGATGATCGAAAATGTCGTGGTGCATCTGACCCGCAAGGCGAAGACGAAGGCGGCCTGAACATTCTGCATCGGCGGCGTTGCGTCAGCGTCGCCGATCCTCTCCTGATAAAGGCTGCCTGCGGACTTGGTGTTTTTACGGCCGCCTAACCCCTCGGCAGCGAGGCGGAAATGCACAGGGCGAATTTCTTCAGAAGCTGCGTGTCGAAATGGCCTTCCCGGCGCAGCATCCAGGTCAGGGCATCATTCGCCGTCCACGGCTTCTTGTAGGGCCTGACCGAGGTGACGGCGTCATAGACGTCGCAGATTGCCGCGATCCGCGCGTAAAGGCTGATTTCGTTTCCGACGCGCCCGCTTGGATAACCGCCGCCATCTATCCGTTCGTGATGATTGAAGCAGACGTCGAGAACCATGGCCGGCATCTGTTCATTGCGTGACAATATATCCCGGCCGAAAGCCGGGTGAAGATTGATGATTTCCCGTTCGCTGGCGCTCAGCCCTTCTGCCTTGTTGAGGATCGACGAGGGAATTTCCACCTTGCCGATATCGTGCAGCAGCCCGCTGATGCCGAGCAGATCGACGGTTCCCCTGTCCAGCCCGAGATAATTTCCAAAATGGATCATCAACCCGCTGACGGAGACCGAGTGCACGAAGGTCGTCTCGTCCTTCGATTTCAAACGGGTGACGCCGATGAAGATCGCCGGGCTCGACTGTACGGCATCGGAAATCTTGCCCGCCGCGGACGCCATGCCCTTCAGCGATACGCAGCCGCCTGCTTCGGCGACCGCAAAGGTCTCGGCTATGGCGTCGGCGGCCGAGCGCACGGCATGGGTCACGGCGGCGATCGTTTCCGGGCAATTCTCCGGTTTCGGCGGAATGGTCGCGCCCGAGCGCGGCCTGCCGTCAACGTCGCTTCCCTTGGCCGTGTTGATGATGATGGTTTCGGCGCCGCTCAGTTTTAATTGCCGCATCAATTCCTCATGCCGCAAAAGGAAACGGTGCCGCCGTAAAAAATCATTGTTCGAAAGCGCTCCTTCGACCGCTTCGATAAACATGCCAACAGTCAATTGCTGGGTGGAAATTCGTTTGAGCATCAGACGCTTTTATTTTCCTTCCCGGGGATGGTAACCTCAACCGCTATCTTGGAAACGCCAGCACAGGACCGGCCCGCCCTTAAAGATGAAGTTACACTTTCCCAAAATTATTCAAATGCTGAACTTTAAATATAAGATAACACAAATATGAAAATTTTTTACTCTCGTTATATTTAAAACACAAAGAATCAACATGAATAACTCAAGAAACAACCCAAGAATGTAAATACTGTAAATTCTCGCATACGACGTAAACCAGGAGCCGAAGAAAACCCGCATGAATTCGAAAATTGAAACACGCATCGATCAGGGTACAGGCCGCGAACCGGCAGATATGGTTCTCAAAGGCGGGCGATTCTTCGATCTCGTGACCGGGGAACTAGTTGCCTCCGATATCGCCATCTGCGGCGATACCATAGTCGGAACCTGCGAAAGCTATAATGGCCGCCGGGAAATCGATATTTCCGGTAAAATCGTGGTTCCAGGCTTCATCGATACTCACCTTCATATCGAATCGTCGCTGGTCACCCCGCATGAATTCGACCGCTGCGTTTTACCCTATGGCGTCACCACGGCCATCTGCGACCCGCATGAAATCGCCAATGTACTGGGCGCGGAAGGGCTTCAATTCTTCCTCGACAGTGCCATGGAAACCATCATGGACATCCGGGTGCAGCTCTCCTCCTGCGTGCCAGCGACCCATCTGGAAACCTCCGGTGCCGACCTGCCGATCGGAAAGCTGCTGCCGTTTCGCGATCATCCAAAGGTTATCGGGCTTGCCGAATTCATGAATTTCCCGGGCGTCATCCACAAGGACCCGGTATGCATGGCGAAGCTGGAAGCCTTTCAGGGCCAGCATATAGACGGGCACGCACCGCTTCTGTCGGGAACGGCGCTGAACGGCTACCTCTCGGCCGGCATCCGTACCGAACATGAATGCACGAGTGCCGCCGAAGCGCTGGAGAAGATCCGCAAGGGCATGCATATTCTGGTGCGCGAAGGCTCGGTCTCGAAAGACTTGCATGCCCTGATGCCAATCATCACCGAGCGCCTTTCTCCCTATCTGGCGCTCTGCACGGATGACCGCAACCCGCTCGATATCGCCGAACAGGGCCATCTCGACTATATGATCCGCACGGCCATCGCCAGCGGCGTGGAGCCGCTCGCCATCTATCGCGCCGCTTCGATTTCCGCAGCCAAAGCCTTCGGCCTGCGCGATCGTGGTCTCATTGCACCCGGCTGGCGCGCCGATCTCGTGGTGGTCGACAGCCTGCAGAATTGCAAGGCCGGCATGGTGCTTTCCGGCGGCCGGATCGTCGATGATGCGCTGTTTGCAACCCGCAAACCGGTCGCTCCCGTCGGTCTGGACAGCGTCAAGGCAAGACCCGTGCTCGCCTCGCATTTCGGTGTGCCGGTGACGGAAGGCGAAAGCCCGGTCATGGGCGTGCTTCCCGGCAAGATCATCACCGAGCACCGCCGCTACAGGCTGCCGACGGATGGCAACCAGACCACCGTCGATCTCGAGAACGATATCATCAAGGTCGCCGTCATCGAACGCCACGGCAAGAACGGCAACCACGCCAACGGCTTCGTTCAGGGCTTCGGCCTGAAGAAAGGCGCCATCGCCTCCACCGTCGGCCATGACAGCCACAATATCTGCGTCGTTGGCGTGAGCGAAGACGACATGGCGCTGGCCGCCAACCGGCTCGGCGAAATCAAGGGCGGCTTCGTGGTGGTGGAAGATGGCAGGGTGACGGGCGAAATCCCGCTCCCCGTTGCCGGCCTGATGAGTCTTGAACCTTACGAGACGGTGCGCGACACGCTGCACACCCTGCGAAAGGCAGCCTATGCGCTCGGAACGACGCTTGAGGAACCCTTCCTGCAGGTCGCCTTCCTGCCCCTGCCCGTCATCCCGCATCTGAAGATTTCCGATATGGGAATGGTGGATGTGGACCGGTTTGCGCTGATCTGATTGGCGGAAAATGCCTCGGCGGAAGACGGTAAAAGCGCATAAGCCGCACCGACCTCCTCATTCCTGTGCTTGTCACAGGAATCTAGTCGACGCGCGTCTGCGCGGCGAGAGAGTCTTTTCAGCCCAATGACTTGGGCTGGCTAGATTCCTGTGACAAGCACAGGAATGAGGGAAACAGGATGCGTAATCAGCAGAGATCGCTGCATCTTCTGCTGTGCCCATACCCTCAATCCGGAGGCAGAAGCTTGCGAAAATAAACCACCCGCTGCGTTTCCTCAAATCCCAGCGCCGCATGCATGCGGTGTGAATCGACATTGGAAATATCGGCATCGGAAGCAAGCTCGCTCACACCCTTGCTGGTCGCCCAACGGGTTACTTCGGCAATCAATGCAGCCGCAACGCCCTGTTTGCGAAACGCCTCCTCCACATAAACGCCTTCGAGAAACGCCACAGGCGAGGTGTCGCATCCGTTGACATAATCATTCCGCAGGCTGGCTTCAGCGAAACCGATGGCCATGCCCGCCGGATCATGGGCAATAAATCCAACCTCATTGTTGGAGACGTCCTGCAATTCCGCCCGGTGTTCGGCGGGTGAAGCATCGGGCCACAAGCGGTGCCGCAGAAGGGACCACTCATCGAGCGATGCTTCGCCAGCCGTCTCGATGACAAATTGCCCGCTCATGCAACGACCCCACAAAACACATCCAGCCCCTCGAGCGTCACGATCCCCGCATCGAATAACGGTGCGAAACCCGGCATCGGCAGTATATCAGTGACCCGCATGGCCTTCGGTATCGGGAATTCCACCGGTTCGCGGGTGAGGTTGAAAACGAAGAGCAGTTTTTCATCGCCCTTTTGGCGCGTGAAGGCCAGCACATCGAGATTGGTCTTGATGAAGTGCATGTCGCCATCGCGCAGCACGCCGTGACCTTTCCGGAAGGACAAAACCGCACGATAGTGGTTCAGAACCGAGTCCGGCTTGCGCTCCTGCGCATCCACAGCCTGCATGGCATGGACATAGGGCACCGGCAACCACGGCTTTTCTGCGCTTGAAAAACCGGCATTCGGCTTGCCGGTCTCCCACACCATCGGCGTGCGGCACCCGTCGCGCCCCTTGAAGGCGGGCCAGAAACGAATGCCGTAGGGATCGCGCAGATCCTCGAAGGCAAGTTCCGCCTCGGTCAGTCCCAATTCCTCACCCTGATAAAGACATATCGAGCCGCGCAGGCTGGCGAGAACGCAGATGGCAAGTTTCGCTACCCGCGTCTGCTCTTCAGTGCCTTCGGAAAACCGGCTGAGGTGGCGCACCACATCATGATTGGAAAAGGCCCAGCACACCCAGCCATCCTTGACTATTTTGCCGAAAGTTTCGACCGAGCCACGAAGATGTTTTGCGCTGAAATCAGGCCCCAACAGATCGAACGTATAGCACATGTTGAGCTTGTCGTTGCCGGACGTATAGGCCGCAACCGTCTTCAGCGACCGGGACCCGTCGCCCACCTCGCCCACCGTAGCCCGGCCCTCATAGTCGTCGAGCAGCGCGCGAAAACGCTTCAGGAAAGCCACGTTTTCCGGCCGTGTCTTGTCGTAGAGATGGTCCTGCATGCCATAGGGATTGACGTCGGAGGCATCGAGACCGAAACTTTCCTCGTCGAGAAGCGGCGGGTTGTCGCGCAGAAGCCTGTCGTGGAAATAGTGGTTGACGGTATCGAGGCGAAAACCGTCCACGCCGCGATCGAGCCAGAACCGCACGGTTTCCAGAAGAGCGTCCTGCACATCCGGATTATGGAAATTGAGATCCGGCTGCGAGGCGAGGAAACTGTGCATGTAATATTGCTTGCGCACGCCGTCCCATTCCCATGCCGGGCCGCCGAAGACGGAAAGCCAGTTGGTGGGTGCGGTGCCATCCGGCTTGGGATTGGCCCAGACATACCAGTCGGCCTTGCTGTTGGTGCGGCTTGCACGGCTGTCCACGAACCATGGATGCTGGTCTGACGTGTGCGATATGACCTGGTCGATGATGACCTTCAATCCCAACCGATGCGCCTCCGCCATCAACGCGTCGAAATCGGCAAGCGTGCCGAACATGGGATCGACATTGCAATAGTCGGAAACGTCATAACCCATATCGGCCATGGGCGAGGTGAAGAAGGGCGAAAGCCAGATGCCGTCGACGCCGAGGGACGCGATATAGGGCAGGCGTTTCGTCACCCCGGCAAGATCGCCGTAACCGTCGCCGGTCGTATCCTGAAACGAGCGCGGATAGACCTGATAGATCACCGCCCCCTTCCACCAGTCCGATTGCGCTTGAGGTTTGTGGGCCGGGGCATGGGGTAGCGTCATCGGCAATCTCCTGATGTGTCTGGCAGGAGAATATAAAGCCATCGCGGCGGCGTAAACCGGAACTTCGCACATGCACAAACGGCCAGAACCGCCCTTGTCAGCGGCGCGCACTCGTCGTAAGCCGCATGGCTGGAAAAAACGGGAGGATGACGGCGTGGGCGGACGGTTTCTGTCGATTGGCGAATGCATGGTGGAACTGTCGCAGGCCGGCAACGGGCTGCTGCGCAAGGGTTTTGCCGGTGATACCTTCAATACCGCCTGGTATGCGCGCGCCTGCCTGCCCGAAGATTGGTCCGTTGATTATTTCACCGCGCTCGGCGACGATCCTCTCTCTGAAGACATGCTCACCTTCATCGCGGATGCCGGCATAGGCACGGAAAAAATCCGCCGCATCAAGGGCGGCACGCCCGGTCTCTACCTGATCAACCTCAAGGATGGCGAACGCACCTTCAGCTACTGGCGCAACGCCGCCGCCGCAAGGCAGCTGGCGGCCGATGCGGATCACCTGCGCAGGACGGTGGAAAGCGCCGATGTCATCTATTTCTCCGGTATCACCCTCGCCATTCTCGCCTCGCCGCACGATGTCGATACTTTCCTTGCGGAACTGCGCCGGGCGAAAGCGGCGGGCAAGCCCGTGGTCTTCGACCCGAATATCCGCCCACGGCTGTGGACGGACAAGGACACGATGCTGGAGACGATCACCAACGGCGCGCGCGCCGCAACGCTTGTCATGCCGAGCTTCGATGACGAAGCCAGCCATTTCGGCGATAGTACCGTGGAAGCCACCATCGACCGTTACCGAGCGCTCGGCGTCGCCAATGTCGTCGTCAAGGACGGCGCCAAGGGCGCAACGCTCGATTTCGGCGGCAGCCGCAGCCATGCGCCGGCGGTGGAGGCCGTGGAGGTGGTGGACACGACGAGTGCGGGCGACAGCTTCAACGGTGCCTTTCTCGCCCGTTACGTGACAGGCAGTTCGCCGCAGGAAGCCGCCGTTTTTGCCGCCAGGGCGGCCGCAACCGTCATCGGCCATCACGGCGCGCTGATCAGCCCCGAGCTCCTTCCACTGGTAGGATAGACCCATCTGCCCCTCATTCCTGTGCCTGTCACAGGAATGAGGAAAGAAGGAGCGCCGTTGACAACCGCAAACTTCTGCGCGCAAACCACGCTTCCCCGCCGTCAAAGACGCTGACATGATCCTGTAACACGCACGCCGCATATACGGGCGGAAGCCGGGCAATGGGGAATCGCCTGCGCGCAGATGAGCAGGATCAGTGTTTCATGACGAGAATCACGATTGTCACAGATGCCTGGCACCCGCAGGTCAACGGCGTGGTTCGCTCGATAGAAAACACCAATACCGAACTTGCGCGGCTGGGCGTGGATGTCCACATGGTCACGCCACAGAGTTTCTACAGCATTCCCTGCCCCACCTATCCGGAAATCCGCCTGTCAGTCGCGGGTTATCGCCGTGTGGCGGTGGAGATCGAAAAAAGCCAGCCTTCCTTCGTGCATATCGCCACGGAAGGACCGCTTGGTTTCATGGCGCGGCGCTGGTGTGTGAAGAACCATATGCGGTTTTCCACCAGCTATCACACCCGCTTTCCCGAATATGTCGCGGCGCGTTTTCCCATCCCGGAAAGCTGGCTTTATGCCTTCGTGCGCTGGTTCCACAATGGCGGCAACACCTGCATGGTTGCAACCCAGAGCCTCGAGACCGAACTGGAAGCCCGTGGCGTGAGGAACCTGAAACGCTGGAGCCGCGGCATCGACGCTGAACTCTTCCATCCCCGCCCCAAAACCACGCTGCCTTTCGATCTGCCGAGACCGATCTTCATGACGGTCGGGCGGGTAGCGGTGGAGAAAAACCTGCCGGAATTCCTCGAGCTCGACCTGCCCGGATCGAAAGTCGTTATCGGCGACGGGCCTGCCCGCCACGAGTTGCAGGAGAAATATCCCGGCGTGCTGTTTACTGGCGTCAAGACCGGTGAGGAACTGGCCGATGCCTATGCGCAGGCCGATGTCTTCGTTTTCCCCTCCAAGACCGATACTTTCGGCAACACCATTCTGGAAGCGCTGGCAAGCGGCGTGCCCGTGGCAGCCTTCCCCGTCACCGGGCCGATCGACATCCTCGGCGGCAACCCTGCCGCCGGTGCGCTGGATGATAATCTTCGCGATGCCTGTCTCGCGGCGCTTCATTGTTCGCCGCAGGAGGCGCTGGCGCTTTCCAGAAGCTACAGCTGGGAAAAGGCCTCGCGGCAATTCCTCGACAATGTCATCCACGCCGCCGGCAAATCCCTGCCGCTGCTGTCGCGTTCTCAACTTGCATGAGGCGATCCCCGAGATTCTGTTCGGGAACGGTGGACGAAACGAAGCGGGAATGTCACAAGGCAATCAGGACGCGACTGCCGTTATCTTTAGAACGGGGTCGGGCTGCTGATTGACGTCAGGCGGCTGCCGCGAGAACACGCAGGCCGTCCTATTTCCGGACGATACCCCCAATTTCAGATGCCGCTTCAGGATAAGGGAAGAAGCTCTTTCTGCTGGGCTGCGGACCAGTGATTGATCTTCTCGATGATGTCCTTTGCAGCGATCGGCAGGGCGCTGTTGGGTATGACAACCACCGTCCCGTGGAAAACCAGAACCAGATTGTCCGGCGGCGTGATGGCGAGGTGATAGCGCGCCCAGCTCAACTGCACGGTGTCCAGTCTTGTGACCTGCTTGTAACCCTCGGGTCCTATCTCGACCTCCGTGTGAGGCGAATACATCCGATCATTGGCAATATTCCAATGTGCCAGGACCTCGTAGTAGGATTTCATCTCCTTTCTCGAGCCCCGCCAGATAATGAACCATATGGCGAGGGCCACAAACGGTGCGGGTGCAAACACCCAATAACCGACCACCGGCCAGACACCCGGAAACCACGGCAGGCTTAAGGAATAGATGAAACCGGCAGCAAGTCCCGCAAACGAGGATAGATGCGCTCTGGCCAAGGCGAAATGCCGCTTCCAGGACTTGTCGAAAATCATGCTGTAATTTTCATAGGCCTGATGTTGATAACCGTGGACATAGTCGGGAACATGTTTCGGGTCGGGCGTGAAGCTTATTGAAATGGTGTCATCGGCCATAGGAACACGTCACTCCCGTCGCTGTTGAAGCCCAGTCTGCGTAGCAACATTGCCCCTATAAATCAAAAGACCTTTTGCTGACAAAACCTTCGGGATCGACACTGCGCGGCGTAATCTGCCTTCACCATGCTCCGGTGAGCATCTGGCCGGAAAGCGGCACGGTCCGCGCCTTGCCGTCGCGATCCGTTACCGAAAGCGATGCGGCCATCTGTTTCGGTGACTTGCGGAACCAGTTAGCGGCAACGCTCGCCATATCGCCGATCATCGCCTGCCTGTGCCAGTCGGCAAAGCGCTTGGCCGTGGCTTCGGGTTCGGAGCGATAGAAGAAATCGCCGGATTGCCCGAGATCGTTGATGGATGCCGCCATGGCGGCAAGCGGCCGCTGGAACATTTTCGCCGGCACGGAAAGCCCACCGGCACCTTCCGAAAATGCCGGGGCCATGAAATCGATCGCCCAGCCATCCGCCTCGATCCAGCAATGGAAATTCTCACCCGCACCCGTCACATAACCGTCTTCACGGTGATCGGCGAATAGCAGGACCGTTCCACCGAGATTATAGGCCGCAAGCCCGCCCTTCGGCACGGCCTTCACCTTGTAGTGCTGCTGCAGGATAAAGGCGCCGAAGGTGCTGAAATACATGGAGGCCGAGGCGGGATCGGCATTCTGGCTGATGAGCAGGCTGTTGATGACGCGGTAAATCCGGTGATAGTCGGTCTGCTTGATCAGCATGGTCTTTTACTCTTCAAAACCGTGAAATTGGGACGAGCGGATGCCGCTTGTTTCTTCTCCCCGAGGGGGAGAAGTCCGCGGCAGCGGGATGAGGGGGCGACGGTCGAGATATACGGAGAGGGTGCCCCCTCATCCGACCCTTCGGGCCACCTTCTCCCGAATGGGGAGAAGAAATACGCGGCGACCCTTCACGTCAAAATCAACGCCGCTTCTTCGCCTTGCTCTCGAACGGATTATCAGACCCACGATAATGCACACGAATCGGCACACCCGGCATGTCGAAATCCTTGCGCAGACCGTTCACCAGATAACGCGTATAGCTTTCCGGAATAGCTTCCGGCCGCGTGCAGGAAATCATGAATGCCGGCGGGCGGGCCTTCACCTGCGTCATATATTTCAGCTTGAGACGACGACCGGAAACGGCCGGTGGCGGATGCTGCGTCGTCTGCGAATCCAGCCAGCGGTTCAGCTTGGCCGTGGAGATGCGGCGGTTCCAGATCTTGTCGGTATCGATGATATTCTGCATCAGCCGGTCGAGGCCATAACCCGTCTGGCCGGAAATCGGCACGGCGCGAATGCCGCGCGCCTGCGGCAGCAGACGCTCGGTCTTTTCACGCAGATCGGCCAGATAGGCCTGCGGGTCTTCCACCAGATCCCATTTGTTGAAGGCGAGCACGGCGGCGCGGCCTTCGCGGATGACGAGATCGACCAGCTGCAAATCCTGCTTTTCGAAGGGAATGGTGCTGTCGAACACGATCACCACGGTTTCGGCAAAGCGGATGGAGCGCAGCGAATCCGCCACCGAGAGCTTTTCCAGCTTCTCCGTCACTTTGGCCTTGCGGCGCATGCCGGCGGTGTCGAACATCTTGATGGTGCGGCCGCGCCAGTCCCATTCGACCGAAATACTGTCGCGGGTAATGCCCGCTTCCGGGCCGGTCAGCAGCCGGTCTTCGCCGAGGAAACGGTTGATGAGCGTCGACTTGCCCGCATTCGGTCGGCCGATAATGGCGACGCGCAGCGGCTTGGTCTCGTCATAAACCGGCTCTTCGTCTTCTTCATCCTCGCTGCCCGGCTCGCTGCGCGGCAGAACGATATCCGTCTCTGCCTCATCAACATCAGGCGGGAAAGCGACGTCTTCGCCGATTGCCTCGACAATCGCGTCACGCAGGTCAATCATGCCCTGACCGTGTTCGGCCGAGATCGGGCAAGGGTCACCGAGGCCGAGCGTGAAGGCATCGTAGAAACCGGCATCGGAACCGCGCGCTTCGGACTTGTTGGCCACCAGCACCACCGGCTTGCCGCGACGGCGCAGCATTTCGCCCAGCGTCTCGTCGGCGGGCGTCAGGCCGGCCTTGGCGTCGACGACGAACAGCGTCACATCGGCTTCGTCGATTGCCGCTTCGGTCTGCGCCCACATGCGGCCCTGAAGCGTTTCCGGCCCGGATTGCTCCAGACCGGCGGTATCGATGATGGTGAAACGCAGGTCGACAAGCTTCGCCTCGCCGGGGCGGCGGTCGCGGGTCACACCCGGCGTATCGTCCACCAGCGCCAGCTTCTTTCCGACGAGACGGTTGAAAAGCGTGGACTTGCCGACATTGGGGCGCCCGACTATGGCGACGGTGAAGCTCATTGATCCTGGTTCCTTGAAGCAAGTCTGCCCAAAACGTTACCTGTTTTGGGCAAAAGACATGCGTAAAATAAAGAGTTGGATCGCTTTGGCAATGCGAAGAAATGCCGGGGCGATCTCGCGTGGCGAAGCGGCGTTAAGCAGCTTTGCCCGAAGCGGTGATATTGTCGAGCATGATCTGTGCGCGGTTCGTCACGTTGCGCGGCGCCTGCGCGTCGCCGACGATCTGCTCGAACCATTGTTTGGCCTTGACGAAATCGCCGGCCTTGTATGCCGCAAGACCCAGCGCCTCACGGGCAGACGCCCGCATGGTCTGGCCCTCGGCGCTGAGCGGCTCGGCCAGTGCGACGACCTGGTCATAGGTGCCGTTATCCACCAGCAGCCACGCCGCGCGTACCTTGGCGGTATCGCGGAAGACCTGCGGTGCGGATGTGTCGTTGCCGATGGCGGTGAAGGCGGCGATGGCGCCGGCCGCATCGCCCTTCTGCGACAGCAGCGTGGCGGAACGGAACTTCGCCAGAACCGGATAATTGCCGTGACCGGAGGTTTCCAGATCGGCAAAGGCCTTCAGCGCATCGTCCGTCTTGTTTTCGGAAGCAAGCTTCAGCGCCGCAAGGAACTGGTCCCCGGAATTCGAAGCGCGGCTGGTGTTCCAGTATTCGTAGATGCCGGCACCGGCAGCGCCGACAACCACGAGAATGGCGGCGCCAACGACCACGATACCGTAACGGCCCCAGAAGCGCGACAGCTGCTCGGAACGGATCTGCTCGTTCACTTCGCGGATAAAGGTATCATTTTCGTTTGCCATCAAATTCTCCGTTACCCGCGCGGAGATCGTCGCCGATCCATCCGTTCGCGGACATACCAAGCCGCTTACCCGGGTCAGCAAAAGTCAGGCCAACCGGGTCATGGTCGGCCTTCTAGCCTATTTTGCCTGATATGTAAGGGGGAAACGTTGATTTCCTACATGGCGATGGGCTGAACGCCGATCAACCATTCGTGCAGTTTCAGGATGAATGCACCCCACAGAACGATGCCGCCGACAATGGCCACCAGATCGTAGCGGCCTGAAACGAAGTCCCGGACCACTTTTTCGCCCGCTCGTTCCCGGCGCTTCAGTGAAATCCGCATCACCACGCCCCAGGCAAGGAACGATACGAAAAGAAGGATCGAAGACGTCTCGCCATTGGCCAGAAGATGCGCGAGCGCCCAGATCTTGACCGAAAGGATGAGCGGATGTTTCGTCTTCGTCGCGATGTGGCCAGCCGGTATGAGGCTGGCGATAAGACAGATCATCGCCGGCAGCATCAGGGTCACGGCAATGTGGCTCATCCAGACCGGCGGATACCACAACATTCCGGTTTCCTGCCGCGCTTCACCGAAGGCATAGATGACCAGGCCGAGCGTGATGAGGCTGACAAGCGAATAGACGCCCTTGAAAGGCCCCTCTCCCATCGCCGCGATCATCCGCGTGCGAAACTGCGGTGCAACCACCTTCAAAAGATGCGTCAGCAAAAACAAGGCAAGACAGAGTGCGAGAAAAATCATGAAACACGGTCCCCCGGTGGAACGAAGCGGCCCTATCACCGCAAGCTGCAACAGGAATTAGGCCGAAAGTCACGAAAACGCCAGACTATTCAAAGCTTCGCCTTATTCCACCCGCAAAAGGCCAGGATGTTTCATATGACGGATAACTGATGTTTCGCTCACTTGCCGCTTTTTCCCTGTCGCTTCTCGCCGCCCTTCCCGCTTTTGCCGAAGAGGCTGAGAAGCCGAAGCAGCTCGTCATCGTCTCCTTCGACGGTGCGGGCGACAATACGCTGTGGGAAAGAAGCCGTGCGACGGGCAAGCAAGTCGGCGCGCATTTCACCTATTTCCTTGCCTGCACGCTGGTGATGGACAGGAAGACCAGCGCCAAGACCTATCAGGGGCCCGGCCAGAAGGCGGGTCGTTCCAATGTCGGTTTCGGCCAGTCACCCGAAGAGGTGGAGGCAAGGCTGAGGAACATCTGGGCGGCCTATCGCGAAGGTCACGAGATCGGCAACCACACCTGCGGCCATTTCGATGGCGGGCAATGGACCGCCGAACAATGGGACGGCGAATTCACCACCTTCACCAGCACGCTGGAAAACGCCTGGCAGATGATCGGCAAAAAGGGCGAGGAACCCGAAGGCTGGCGCAACATGGTGAAAAAGATCAACGGTTTTCGCGCGCCCTATCTATCACAGGGGCCGGCGCTGACCGCCGCGCAGAAAAAGCACGGCTTCATTTATGACGCCACCAGCATCACCAAGGGGCCGGAATGGCCGGTGGAGCGCGAGGGCATCGAGCATTTCGGCCTGCCGCTCATTCCCGAAGGTCCGGAAAACCGCCCGATCATCGCCATGGACTACAATCTCTTCATCCGCCACTCCATCGGCGTCGAAACGCCCGATCGTTCGAAGGAATTCGAGGAACGCGCCTATACGGCCTTCCGCAAAGCTTTTGACAGGCAATATAATGGCGAACGCATTCCGTTGCAGATGGGCTTTCACTTCGTGAAGATGAATGGCGGCGCCTATTGGAACGCCTATGAGCGGCTGCTGCGCGAAGTCTGCGGCAGGCAGGATGTCGCCTGTGTGAGCTATGCTGAGGCGATGCCGATGATCGAGGCGCGGAAGAAACAAAAGACTGAGGGGTAAACTTCCTCATACTCTCCGGTTCGTGACAAGGTCGAACACCCCTCCTCCGTCATGCCGGGCTTGACCCGGCATCCAGTCACGGCGCGTCTGCGCCGTGATAAGAGTCTTTTGCGATCAAGGACTTGATCGCGCTGGACCCCGGATCTAGTCCGGGGTGACGGGTGCGGATGAGGCAGTTCACCAAACACATCGTCTCCGTACGACGTGCTCAAGACCTGAAGGCGGCCAATCGACCGCCTTTTTTCAGGGCTTGTTGGCCGCCAGTTCTCCGGCTTCCGCTTCGCGCTGAAGATAGCGCTCGTCAATATCCGGCAGGGGCTTGTCGTCGATTGCGGCCTCGAAGGCCACAAGACGTTTGTGGATGGACAGCAGCTCGATGATCGTGGTCCATGAATTGACCAGATACTGGAACGAATTGCTGACCTGACCGAAGGCCGTGGCGATCTGCTGGTAAATACCATAGGTGATCTTGCCCGCCACGATGGTCGGAACGAGCATCAGAAGCAGGAACACCGCATCGGCCTGAATGTAGAAATACCGTGCGACGTTGAAATAGAGATAGTGCCAGTACATGCGGAAATAGTTTTTCCGCACATTGGAGTAGAGTTCCTTGACTGTCGGCGGCTGGGCGCGGTCGGCGTGGTCCTCGCCATAGACCAGTTCCTTGCGATAGGCGGCTTCCACACGCTGGTTGCGGAAGTTCAGGCCGGGCAGCTTGATGCCGACTGTCGCCAGAAGCACCGTACCAAATACCGACCAGACAATCGCCAGCCAGAACAGCGCATGCGGCACTTCACCGAGGATCGGCAATTCCGAGACATAGGACGACAGCGCAAACAGGATCGGCAGGAAGACGACGAGCGTCATCACCGAGTTGATAAGCGTAATGCCCAACCCCTCAAGCGTTGAGGAGAACCGCATCGTATCTTCCTGAACACGCTGGGAGGCACCTTCGATATGGCGCAGCTTTTCCCATTTGGACATGTAGAAGTCGTTCATCGCGGTGCGCCAGCGGAAGATATAATGGCTGGTGAAGAAATCCGTCAGGATCGAAACAGCCATGCTGAGGAAGGCGATCTTGGCGAAGACGATCTGTAGGCTGTAAAAATCCCAGACCTCGATACCCGGCTGTTTCGACAGGGCATTTTGCAAAAGGTCGCCGAAAGGCCGCCGGAAATTGTTGATGACGACGGAAATCTGAACGCCGAAATAGGTCACCGCGATAATCAGCAGCGATCCCCAGATGGACCAGAATTTCCAGGGATGATCCTTGGCGATAACGGTCCATACACCGCCGAACGCCGCCAGACACAATGCCAGATAGCCGTAGAAGAACAGGTTAGCCGGGACCAGGAAGTAGCTGAGATCGTAGGGTTCCTGTTCAGGCATTACATAGCCCCAAGACCGACCTAACCCTTCAACGATGAAATACCATCCAAGAATGGCGAAAAAAGCCCAGATAATGGCCGACGTGAAGAAGATTTTCGGTTTGGGAAAAAAGGAATGAAACACGTTTCGAACTCACGCGCGTTTGAAATCAGCCATTATTGGCGAAGCACTAGATGGCCCGAACCTAGGGCAGAAATTTGTGCACAGCAACGGAGAAGCGACGACCTTAACAAGATGTAAGGCGCAGATAGTGGCGCGATCCCCGCAAAACAGCGTGAATTCGGACCGGTCAGGACGCCGTCAAAGACTTAACGCCGTTGCTCCGTGGCAAGCACTGGCAGCATCAGCAGAATGCTGACGACGAGCACGGCCGAAGCGAGAATGCTGGGCGCGGTAAAACTTCCCGTCACCTCGGCAATCCAGCCGGCGGCAAGCGGCCCAACGATCTGGCCCGTGCCGAAGGCAGCCGTCATCAGCGCAAAGGCACGACGCGGGCTCGGCCCGGCAAATTCCCGGCCGAGCTGCAGGCCATAAGCGGTGATGACCATGAAGGTCAGCCCGAGAAGCAGGCCTCCGGCGAGAACACCCGGCACCGGCGGCAGCATGACGGAAGCGAAGACGCCGACGGCTTCGACGGCAAGAACGATGACGAAGGCGCGTTTCAGCCCCTGCGATTTCAAGACCGGTTTCCAGAGGAAAAGCGAAATGGCGGCGGCGCAGCCGGTGATGAACCAGGCCAGAAATTCCACGAAAGCGCCGGCGGCGGCCATGCGGGCGATTGCCACGATGAAGGTCGCGGTGATGACGTAACCGAAGCCGAAAAGCCCATAGGCCAGCGTCGTCAGGAAGAGCGGCCGCGTCCAGTGGAGCGGCGGCTCCGCGACCGAGGATGCATGTCGCGGCGGGCCTGCGGGCAGCACCCGCCAGACGAGAATGAATGTGATGAAGGAAAAGACAGCGCCTGCAATCCACTCCTCCCGCCATGAGGAACCGCCGCCGTCAAAAACGACGCCGATCAGATAGACCGCAAGCGAGGAGATCGCGATGCCCGCACCGACGCCGCCATAATGCAGCGCCTGAACGCTGTCCCTGCCCGCCTTGACGGCATGGCCGATAACGATCTGCGAGGTGAAGATCATGGTCAGCGCGCTGGCGACACCGGCCAGAAACCGGATGACGGTGAAGGCCGCGACGGAGTTGAAAGCCGCCATGGCAAGCAACAATGCCCCGGTGGAAAACAGGCCGCAAAGCGCCACCAGCCGTTCCCGCCCCGAACCCCACGAATAGGCCGCCAGAACCGCCCCCGCCAGATAACCGGCGAAATTCCCGGCCGCCACGATCCCCGCATCCCCCGCCGAAAGCGGAACATCCGCCATCATGCCGGGTAGAATGGGGGTGAAGGAAAAGCGGCCGAAACCCATGGCGGAGGCCATCATCAGCGCCCCGGAAAATCCAAGTGCAGTCAGATGTTTGGCGGAAAGTGGCTTGTCGATGCTCATGCATGGCTTATCGCAACGGGGCGGATAAGGGACAAGCGAGTTATTTTGATCGGCGTTATAAGCGGTCGTTATCTGTCATGAATCGTCGGATGTCGCCGCTTGTTTCTTCTCCCCGCCGGGGAGAAGGTGGCCCGAAGGGTCGGATGAGGGGGCAAGCTCTCCGAAATCCAGCGAGGGTGCACCCTCATCCCGCTGCCGCGGACTTCTCCCCCTCGGGGAGAAGAAACAAGGGGCACCCGCTCGCCTCACCCAAGGGCCAAGACGAGATAATGGACGTTTGTAATTTGCCCTTGATGAACGGAAGCCAGTCCCCGCCCCTCACTCAGCCAGCGTCAGCACCAGCGGCCCGTTCTTGGTCGCAACCACGGTGTGCTCATACTGCACCGTCGGCGCGCTCGGATCGCTATAGAGCGTCCATGGATCGTCATCGCCGTCTTCGGCCCAATAGGCGCCCGTCGAGAGAAACGGCTCGACGGTGAACACCATGCCTTCCTGCATGATGCGCCGCTCGTCCTTGTCCGGCCAGGTCGCCAGCTCCTTCGGCTCCTCGTGCAGCGAGCGGCCGATGCCGTGGCTGGCGAGATTGGTGATCAGCGTATAGCGGTTCTTCTTGGCGAAAGCGCCGATGGCATTGCCGATATCGGCGAAAGGCCGGCCGGTCTTCACCTGCTGCAGGCCCGTCCACATGGCGCGCTTGCCATCGCGGCACAGCCGTTCGATGTCCTTCTTCACCGGCGGCACGGCGAAAGATGAACCCGTATCGCCGAAAAAGCCGTTCTTTACCGCCGAGACATCGATATTGACGAGATCGCCCGCCTTGATAATGCGGGGACCCGGAATGCCGTGAGCCACTTCCTCATTGACGCTGATGCAGGTCGCGCCGGGAAACTTGTAGCAGAATTCCGGCGCCGATTGCGCACCGTTATCCTCCAGCACCTTGCGGCCGATGGCATCCAGCTCGGCCGTGGTGATGCCGGGTTCCAGCGCGTCCGCCATGGTCTGAATCGCGACGGCGCATAAACGGCCGATGTCCTTCAGCAGAACCAGTTCTTCTTCGGTGGAAATGACCATGTCTCTGTCCGTCGTTCTGTATGGCGGGTCTGAAAGCGCCCGCCTTGGCAATCATCAGGCCGTGGCTTTCACCGGATCGGCGCTCCCCGTCAATTCTTTTCTGACGATAGGGGCGACTTTCGTACCATAAAGCTCGATGCCGCGCATGATCTGATCGTGCGGCATCAGGCCGATGGCCATCTGAAGCAGGAAGCGGTCATTCCTGAACACGCCATGCGCCTTGATGATCTTTTCCGCCACCAGCTCCGGCTCACCGAGGAAGAGATTGCCCTCCGGCCCGCGTGCGGCGTCGAAATGCGCGCGGTTCGTCGGCCCCCAGCCACGCTCGCGGCCAATGCGGTTCATCACCTCCGCCTGCGGTCCGTAAAACTGGTCCGCCGCCTTGTCGGTGGTGTCGGCAATGAAGCCGTGCACATTGATGCTGGTGCGCAGCTTCGTCTTTTCTTGCCCGGCGCGGCGCGCAGCCTCATGATAGAGATCGAACAGCGGTGCAAAGCGGCGATATTCACCGCCGATGATGGCAAGCGCCACCGGCAGACCCATGGCGCCGGCCCGCGCCACCGATTGCGGCGTGCCGCCAACCGCGATCCACACCGGCAGACGCTCCTGCAAGGGCCGCGGATAAACGCCGCGCCCGTGAATGGCAGGATGCTTGGTGCCGGACCAGGTGACGATTTCCTGCTCCCGCAGCGCCAAAAGCAGATCGAGCTTTTCGGCGAAGAGCACGTCGTAATCCTCGAGATCGTAACCGAACAGCGGGTAGGATTCGATGAAGGACCCGCGCCCCGCCATGATCTCGGCGCGGCCGTTCGAGAGAAGATCGACGGTCGAAAACTGCTGGAACACCCGCACCGGATCATCCGAACTCAGCACCGAAACGGCGCTCGTCAGGCGGATGTTCTTCGTCTTCACCGC
Source organism: Agrobacterium tumefaciens (assembly GCA_025560025.1). Classification (NCBI taxonomy): domain Bacteria; kingdom Pseudomonadati; phylum Pseudomonadota; class Alphaproteobacteria; order Hyphomicrobiales; family Rhizobiaceae; genus Agrobacterium; species Agrobacterium tumefaciens. The sequence continues at coordinate 1,987,157 of CP048485.1, forward strand.
CGCCGCCGCGAGAACGGTGGAGGGTGAGGAAGCGACATAGTCGGGGCGGTGGTGCTCGCCCAGCCCGAAAACATCGAGCCCGACCTGATCGGCAAGCTCGATTTCCTCCAGGAGATCCTTAAGCCGGCGTGCGCCTTCCGGGCCACGACCATCGGCAGGATTGGGATTGACATCGGCGAATGTGTAAAGACCGAGTTCCATAACGATACCTCTGTTTGCTTGCCTGAGAGATAGGAACGGAAGGCCCCGCACACAAATGCAGAATCTGGATGCTTAGCTTCGAAAAATTGGATGGCTGCGGCCTGTTTTGCCGCTCCACCGTACTCCCCCGAAATGACCCCCGAAATGGGCGATTGCCAGCCCGCCCCCTTTGGGCATACCCTGCTTAAATATGTGCGAAGTAATGCAAAAAGGGGAAAGCATGCATCGGACAGTTATCGTGACAGGCTCCACAAGCGGTATCGGCCTCGGCATCGCCCAGCGATTTGCGCGGGAGGGCGCCAATATCGTGCTGAACGGCTTTGGTGACGAGGACGAGATTGAGAAGCTTCGTCTTCTGCTGGAAGCAGAAAGCGGCGGGCGTGTGCTTTACCACCCGGCGGACATGACGAAACCGGACGAGATCGCCGACCTCATCAATTCCGCCAACGAAAAACTTGGTTCCGTGGATGTGCTCGTCAACAATGCCGGCATCCAGCATATCGCGCCCATCGAGGAATTTCCGCCGGAGAAATGGGACTGGATCATCGCCATCAATCTGACCAGTTCCTTCCATACCATGCGGGCTGTGATACCGCTGATGAAGAAGGCCGGAAAAGGCCGTATCATCAACATCGCATCCGCCCACGGTCTCGTCGCCTCGCCGTTCAAATCGGCCTATGTGGCGGCCAAGCACGGCATCATGGGCCTGACGAAGACGGCAGCGCTCGAGCTTGCGCAGACCGGGGTTACCGTCAACGCCATCTGTCCGGGTTATGTGCTCACACCGCTCGTCGAAAAGCAGATACCGGAAATGGCGAAAGTGCGCGGCATCAGCGAAGAGGCGGTGAAGAACGACGTGATGCTGGAACTGCAGGCGACCAAGCAGTTCGTCACCGTCGATGACGTCGCCGCCGCTGCACTGTTTCTGGCAAGCGATGCCGCAAGCAACATTACCGGCACCCATATTTCCGTTGATGGCGGCTGGACGGCGCAATAATTGCCAAACTTTCTTTCCGTTTTGGAAACAATGAATTGCCAAAACGGAAATCGATATACGCCTGCGGGCGTGCATATGATGCGCAGGGACAATGACAAGAAACCGGCTCGGCAGCCGGTCAAAAAAAGCAGGGCATTGCATGAACGACGCGATCAGCTTCATCCTCAACAGCGAAACCATCTCGCTGAAGGATTTCGGACCGACAGACACGCTTCTCGATTATCTCCGCATCAGCAAGCGGTTGACCGGGACAAAGGAAGGCTGCGCCGAAGGCGATTGCGGCGCCTGCACGGTGCTGGTCGGGCGGCTGCTGGACGGCTCGCTGCGTTATGAAAGCGTCAATGCCTGCATCCGCTTTTTAGGTTCTCTGCACGGCACCCATATCGTGACGGTCGAGCATCTGGCCGCGCGCGATGGCACGCTTCACCCCGTGCAGCAGGCGATGGTGGATTTCCACGGCTCGCAATGCGGTTTCTGCACGCCGGGCTTCATCATGTCGCTTTACGGCCTGTGGCTTTCCAGTGAAAACCCCGGCCGCGCCGACATTGAAAAGGCGCTGCAAGGCAATCTCTGTCGATGCACGGGTTATGAGCCGATCGTGCGCGCCGCCGAAAAGATCGCCGCTGCGCGGCCGAGCGCCCTCTTCGACCCGCTGCAACGGGACCGCACCGATATCATGGCCAGGCTCTGGGCGATCCGCGCCAATGAGACGATCATCGTCACCCACGGCGAGGACCGCACCATCATTCCAGCGACACTGGCCGAACTGACCGAGATTTACGCTGCTGAACCAAAGGCGACCATCGTGGCTGGCTCCACCGATGTCGGCCTGTGGGTGACGAAGCAGATGCGGGCGCTGAACCCGGTGATCTTCATCAACAATCTCGGGGATTTGCAAACCATCACCGTGGATGAGGACGGCGTAACACTCGGCGCCGGCGTCACCTACAGCCAGGCCTTCAAGACCATTGCGGAACACTTCCCGCCGCTTGCCCGGCTGTTCGACCGCCTCGGCGGCGAGCAGGTGCGCAATATGGGAACCATCGGCGGCAATATTGCCAACGGTTCGCCCATCGGCGATACCCCGCCTGCGCTGATCGCACTTGGAGCAACGCTAACCTTGCGCTCCTCCTCCGGCAGCCGCACCGTGCCGCTGGAAAGCTACTTCATCGACTATGGCAAACAGGACCGGCTGAGCGGCGAATTCGTCGAAAAACTCTTCATCCCGTTCCAGAAAGCCGAAAGCCACTACGCGGTCTACAAAATCTCCAAGCGGCGCGACGAGGATATTTCCGCGCTCTGCGGCGCCTTCAACCTGACGCTCGATGCCGACGGCGCGGTCGAAGACATCCGCATCGCCTTTGGCGGCATGGCCGGCACGCCGAAACGCGCCGCGCATCTGGAGGCAGCCCTTCTCGGCAAACCATGGCGCCAAGAAACGATCGATGCGGCGCGCGATCTGCTGGACGAGGATTTCACCCCGCTGACCGACTGGCGTGCGACTGCCGAATATCGGCAACTGACGGCCAAGAACCTGCTGACGCGGTTTTTCCTCGAGACTTCGGGGCAAAAGCAGGAACTCAGCCGTTTCTCGCTTCAGGAGGCGTGATGATGGCGATGGCGGCACCCGCACCCTCCCTCATTCCTGTGCTTGTCACAGGAATCCAGCCGACGCGCGTCTGCGCGGCGAAAGACTCTTTTCAGCCCAAAGACTTGGGCTGGCTGGATTCCTGTGACAAGCACAGGAATGAGGGACTATTATCGCTGTCATATGCCGTAATTCACCAAGGAGAGGCTTGAACCATGGACACCACAAGCTTCGACAAGACCAAGACCGAAATCGACGGCCCGATGCACGCTTCGCTCCGGCACGATTCCGCCCATAAGCATGTGACGGGCAGCGCCGAATATATCGACGATATTCCCGAACCCGCCGGACTGATCCACGGCGCTCTCGGCCTTGCCGACCGGGCACATGCCGAAATCGTTTCGATGGACCTCTCGGAAGTGGAAAAAACACCCGGCGTGCTCTGGGTCATGGTTGCCAAGGACGTGCCCGGCGAAAACGACATCTCTTCCGGCGGCCGTCACGACGAACCGCTGCTGGCCGAAACCAAGGTGGAATTCCACGGCCAGCCGATCTTCGCGGTTTTTGCCGAAACCCGCGATATCGCCAGAAAGGCGGCCCGCAAGGCGAAGATCACCTATAAGGACCTGCCGCATTTCACCGATATCGACACGGCGATTGAAAATGGCGGCGCGCTGGTCATCGATCCGATGACACTTAAGCGCGGCGATGCCAAGATCGAAATGGATGTCGCACCCCGCCGCCTCACCGGCACGATGCGGATCGGCGGGCAGGAACACTTTTATCTCGAAAGCCACATCGCCATGGCCGTGCCGGGCGAGGATGACGAGGTGACGCTATGGAGTTCCACCCAGCATCCGAGCGAAATCCAGCACATTGTCAGCCATATGCTTCAGGTGCCGTCCAATGCTGTAACGGTGCAGGTGCGCCGCATGGGTGGCGGTTTCGGCGGCAAGGAAACGCAGGGCAACCAGTTCGCCGCCCTCTGCGCCATCGCCGCCAAGAAGCTGAACCGGGCCGTGAAAATCCGCCCCGACCGCGACGAGGACATGACAGCGACCGGCAAACGCCATGATTTCCGCGTCGATTACGAGCTTGGTTTCGATGAGGAAGGCCGCATCCACGCCGTCGACGCCACCTATGCCGCCCGCTGCGGCTTTTCCTCCGATCTCTCCGGTCCGGTGACAGACCGCGCCCTGTTTCACGCCGATTCCAGCTATTTCTATCCGCATGTGCACCTCACCTCGCGGCCGCTGAAAACCCACACCGTCTCCAACACCGCCTTTCGCGGTTTCGGTGGCCCGCAGGGCATGCTGGGCGCGGAACGTTTCATTGAGGAAATCGCCTATGCGGTGGGCAAGGACCCGCTCGATATCCGCAAGCTGAATTTCTACGGCGAGACCGGCTCGGGCCGCACCACGACGCCCTATCATCAGGAGGTCGAGGACAACATCATCGCCCGCATCGTCGAGGAGCTGGAAACCTCCAGCGACTACCGCGCGCGACGTGAGGCGATCATCGAGTTCAACAAAACGAGCCCGATCATCCGCAAGGGCATCGCGCTCACGCCCGTCAAATTCGGCATCTCCTTCACCATGACCGCCTTCAATCAGGCGGGTGCACTGGTGCATATCTATAATGACGGCTCCATCCACCTGAACCATGGCGGCACCGAAATGGGCCAGGGCCTTTATACCAAGGTGGCGCAGGTGGTGGCCGATGCCTTCCAGGTGGATATCGGCCGGGTGAAAATCACCGCAACGACCACCGGCAAGGTGCCGAATACCTCGGCCACCGCCGCCTCCTCCGGTACGGACTTGAACGGCATGGCGGCCTATGACGCCGCCCGCCAGATCCGCGAGCGGCTGGTCAAATTCGCCGCAGAGAACTGGAGCGTCCCCGAAGAAGAGGTCGTCTTCCTGCCGAACCGGGTGCGCATCGGCCTCGAGGAAATCGCCTTCAATGATTTCATCAAAAAGGCCTATTTCGCCCGCGTGCAGCTTTCCGCCGCCGGTTTTTACAAGACGCCGAAAATCCATTGGGATCGGGCGGCCGGCCGCGGCACGCCATTTTATTATTTCGCTTATGGCGCGGCCTGCTCGGAAGTGTCGATCGATACGCTGACCGGCGAATATATGATGGAGCGCACCGATATCCTCCACGATGTCGGCAAATCGCTGAACCCGGCCATCGATATCGGCCAGGTGGAAGGCGCCTTCGTGCAGGGCATGGGCTGGCTGACGACGGAAGAATTGTGGTGGGATGGCAAGGGACGGCTGCGCACCCACGCGCCTTCTACCTACAAGATCCCGCTCGCCTCCGACCGGCCGAAGAGTTTCAACGTCAAGCTGGCGGAATGGGCGGAAAATGCCGAACCCACGATTGGCCGTTCCAAGGCCGTGGGCGAACCGCCCTTCATGCTGGCGATCTCGGTTCTTGAAGCTCTCTCCATGGCGGTCGCCTCCGTCGCCGATTACAAGGTCTGCCCGCGCCTCGATGCGCCGGCAACGCCCGAACGGGTTCTGATGGCGGTGGAACGGCTGAAGAAGGTGTGAGGGGAAGTATCCATGCGGCCAAGCCCCCTCATCCGGCCCTTCGGGCCACCTTCTCCCCGGCGGGGAGAAGAAAGTTCCCGCAAGCTCCCCGCTGCGGCCAAAAGCCTCTTGAATTGCCGCGACAACGCGGCAGGTTTCCTCTCCCCGCCGGGGAGAAGGTGGCGCAAAGCGCCGGATGAGGGGGCTAGCACCAATGCCTGACACCTCCCTTTCCAACTTCCTCGCCCGCTCCCCCGCCGCGATCCTCGTGGAAATCGAGGCCGTCAAGGGCTCCTCGCCGCGTGAAGCCGGAACCTTCATGCTGGTGAGTCAGGATGCGCTGTGGGCAACAATCGGTGGCGGACAGTTCGAATATATGGCGATGGACCATGCCCGCGCCATGTTGAGGAATGGTGCGGCCGAGGACCGCATGGATATTCCGCTCGGCCCGGAAATCGGCCAATGCTGCGGCGGCCGCACCCTCATCCGCTTCCAGCGGGTGACGAAGGAGATCGCGGTCGCTCTTGAGACGCGGCTGAAAGGCGAAGCCGAACAGCAGCCCGCCGTCTTCATTTTCGGGGCTGGTCATGTCGGCAAGGCACTGGCCGAAGCACTGTCGCTGCTGCCCCTGACGCTGACAGTGGTGGAAACCCGGGAAACGGAGTTGCACGATCTTCCAGCCGATGCCACATCCGTGCTCACTCCCATACCGGAGGCGCTCGTCGCGAAAATCCCGACAAACGGGGCAGCGATCATCGTCACCCATGATCACGCGCTCGATTTCCTCATAGCCAAGGAAGCGCTTGCCCGCGACGATCTCGCCTATGTCGGTATGATCGGTTCAAAGACCAAACGCGCCACCTTCTCCCATTGGCTGGAGCGGGAGGGCGAACCGCCTTCCCGCCTTGCAAAACTCACTTTGCCCATCGGTGGCAATAGCGTCAGGGACAAGCGCCCCGCCGTCATAGCGGCCCTTGTGGCAGCCGAGTTGTTGCAAGCATTTTCCGCTGCCGAAATCCGTCGCAACGAAAATCGACACGGCCATCCTCAAGGCCAAGATCACGCCTGAGCCCGTCGGGCAGGCTTTCATCCGCCAGATTGTCGGGCGCAATGCTTTCAAGGGCAAACCGTTCCGCTGTCCGCAGGCCCGCGCGCAGGCGGGACCACGCGCGCAAGAGTGCTGTGCGCATGTTCGTCTCCATTCAAAAATGTCAGAAGCTCAGTTGATGAGTTGGGCTAAAAATGCTCTGATTTATGAGTAAAAACCAATGAAACCTTTGGCGATTAGCATAAAGAGAACTTATCCATGAAAATGTCTCGCCAGTTCCCGCTGAATGCCTTGCGCGTGTTCGAGGCCGCTGCCAGGCATCTGAGTTTCACCAAGGCTGGCGAGGAACTGGGCATGACGCAGACGGCGGTCAGCTATCAGGTGAAGCTGCTGGAGGAGAATATCGGCGAGCCGCTCTTTATACGCAAAGCGCGCCAGGTTCAGCTGACCGAGGCCGGGCAGAAGCTGGCGCCGAGAGTGGCCGAGGCCTTTAACAGCCTGCGGGAAGCCGTCGACAATGTGCGTGACACGTCAGACACGACGCTGACCATTCATTCCACCGCCACTTTCGCATCACGCTGGCTTTCACGACATCTGGGGGCGTTCCAGCTTGAACATCCTTCGATCGCCGTCCGGCTGGAAACCTCCAACGCCTTGATCGATTTTGCGCAGTCCGATTGCGATGTCGCCATCCGCTGGAGCAACGACGATGGCAAGGGGTTGATTTATCACCGGCTTGTCAGGGGCGTTTATACGCCGATGCTGCATCCCGACCTTGCCGAAACCATCGGCGGATTGAAAAAGCCGGAGGATCTTCTGCGCCTGCGCATCATCGATCCCGGCGACATCTGGTGGAGCCAATGGTTTCAGGAAGTAGGTGTCGAAAATCCAGGCCTCGACCGTTATCCGCGCAGCCGCCTTAACGTCCAGGCATTCGAAGCCGCGGCGGCCATCGCCAGCCAGGGCGTGGCCATGCTCACCCCTGAACTTTATGCGGACGAAATTGCACTCGGCCGGCTGTATCAACCCTTCGAGCATCTTAGCAGCGAAGGACAGAACTATTGGCTGGTCTATCCGGAAAACCGCAGGAACATTCGCAAGATAAGGCTATTTCGCGACTGGATATTGCAGCGGATCGAGGAAAGCCGGCCGCAGCCATCTCAATACCCCATGTCCGGCGCATAAAAACAGCGCGGCGTGTCTTCATCCGGGAAGAGGCAGAGATGATATTCGCCATCCTCAGACCGTCTTGCCTCGCGTTGCGACCAGTTGAAGACATGCCGCCGCGTGACCATGCGATGATCGCCGGGGGCCAGCGACACCTCATAACCATCCGGCGTGACACGAACGCTTCGCGTGGGGATCATCTGGCAATCTCCCGTCTGGGCATCGCCGTTGCAGCAATAGCTTTCATATTTGAACCCCTTATGGGATTCATGGGCAAGCGCTGTGGCGGTGAACGCCAAAAGCAGGAAGAGAACCGTCAGAACAAGGCGCATCGGCATGGTCTCCGTTGAAACAACGGCGGTTGCCGGAAGGTCATTGCGTCCCTTTATTCAAATTCCACACATCAACACGCACCCGGACGCGATGGCACCGGGAACTGCGACACCCGCCCCCTGAACTGCCCCCGCCCCAGGGTTCGCAGCACCCGCTTTCGGCATGAACCGCCAGCGAAACATGTCATGGGAGCCCTGCGCATCGGCTTGAAAATCGAGACCGATTTTCGCCAGGAACGATGCGCCACTTAAAAAGTTAGAGCGTCCTTTGTCGCGTCCTTTCGGACGCAGGGCACTCCAAAGCTCCGCAGCCTTTTATTTTAGCACATTGGCAGGCTGCACAAAGGATAATAGCTGAGTCGCGTTAGCCAGCTAAGCACAAACTATGCGACAGCAAACCTCCACTGCAACTTTACCGGGCCTGCCACCAGAGGCGAGCCGCTTCGACCGATGTTGTGGACACAAGCGAACCAGATTGTGAACAATCACCTCCTGCCCTCTGCTTTTCCCTTTCCTAACGGTCAAATTTCTCGCAAGGTGCGCTGCACAAGGATCAGGGGAACCGCATGTACGAATATGCCATTGCGTGGGAATGGATGGCCTTTGCCGTCCGCTGGCTCCACGTCATCACCGCCATCGCCTGGATCGGCTCATCCTTTTATTTCATCGCGCTCGATCTCGGGCTGGTAAAACGGCCGCATCTGCCGCCGGGAGCCTATGGCGAGGAATGGCAGGTGCATGGCGGCGGCTTTTATCACATCCAGAAATATCTGGTCGCGCCTGCCCAGATGCCCGAGCACCTGACATGGTTCAAATGGGAAAGCTATGTTACCTGGCTTTCCGGCTTCGCCATGCTCTGCATCGTTTATTATGGCGGCGCGGATCTCTTCCTCATCGATCATTCGGTGCTGGCGCTTACCCAGTTCCAGGCCATCTGTCTGTCGCTCGCCTCGCTTGCCATTGGCTGGTTGTTTTACGATTTCCTCTGCAAATCGCCGCTTGGCAACAATACCTGGGGCCTGATGATCGTGCTCTATGTCGCGCTGGTGGCGATGGCATGGGGTTATACGCAGGTCTTCACCGGCCGCGCCGCGTTCCTGCATCTCGGTGCCTTCACCGCCACCATCATGTCGGCGAACGTGTTCTTCATCATCATTCCGAACCAGAAGATCGTCGTGGCCGACCTCGTCGCCGGGCGCACGCCGGACCCGAAATATGGCCGCATCGCCAAGCAGCGCTCGCTGCACAACAACTACCTGACGCTGCCCGTCATCTTCTTCATGCTGTCGAACCATTATCCGCTGGCCTTTGCCACGCAGTTTAACTGGATCATCGCCGCACTGGTCTTCCTGATGGGCGTCACCATCCGCCACTGGTTCAACACCACCCATGCCCGCAAGGGCAAGCCGACTTGGACCTGGCTGCTGACCGCGCTGATCTTCATCGTCATCATGTGGCTTTCCACTGTGCCGAAGGTGCTGACCGGCGAAGAAGAACAGAAGGCCGCGACACTGTCGCCGATGCAGCAGCAATTCGTCGTCGACGCCCATTTCGCCAAGGCGCGTGAAGTGGTTCAGGGCCGCTGTTCCATGTGCCATGCGGTCGAGCCGGTGTGGGAAGGCGTGCCCTTCACACCGAAATCCGTAAAGCTCGAAACCGACGAACAGATCGCCGCCCATGCGCGCGAAATCTATTTGCAAGCCGGCCGCAGCCATGCCATGCCTCCCGGCAACATCACCGCCATCACCCCGGATGAGCGCAAGGTGCTGACCGCCTGGTATGAAAGCGCGGTTTCCGGGGCTGGAAAAGCCGAAGGAAAGACTGAATGAGCATGGTTCTGCTGCGTGGCCGCCTGCTGAGCTTCCGCCGCGCGCCGCTCGCAATCGACGATACGCAAAGCTATCTCTATATCGAAGACGGTGGCCTGCTGATCGAAGACGGCCGGATCGCCGCCATCGGCGACTACGCCGATATCCGCAAGCAAGCCCCCGAAGATATCGAGGAAAAGGACCACCGGCCGCATCTCATCGTGCCGGGCTTCATCGACATGCATCTGCATTTCCCGCAGATGCAGGTCATCGGCTCCTATGCCGCCAATCTGCTGGAATGGCTGAACACCTATACTTTCCCGGAGGAATGCCGTTTCGTCGAAAGCGCCCATGCCCAGCGCATCGCCACGCATTTTTACGACGAGCTTCTGCGCCACGGCACCACCACGGCCGCCGCCTATTGCTCCGTGCACAAGACTTCCGCCGACGCCTTTTTTACCGAAGCCATGAAGCGCAACATGCTGGTGGTGGGCGGCAAGGTGATGATGGACCGCAACGCCCCACAGGGCCTGCTGGACACGCCGGAAACCTCCTATGACGAGACCCGCGCTGTCATCGCCGACTGGCACGGCAAGGGCCGCAACCACGTCGCCATCACCCCCCGCTTTGCCATCACCTCCACCCCGAAACAGATGGAAGCCGCGCAGGCGCTGGCGCAGGAATTCCCCGATCTCTTCATCCAGACGCATCTCTCGGAAAATCTCGACGAGATCAAATATACCTGCGAGCTTTACCCCGAAGCGACCGACTATACCGATATCTATGTGCGCTACGGCCTGATGGGCAAAAAGACCCTGCTCGGTCACGCCATCCACCTCTCGGAGCGCGAGGCGGATGTGCTGTCGGAAACCGGCGCGGTGGCCGTACATTGCCCCACCTCGAACCTCTTCATCGGCTCCGGCCTGTTCCCGATGAAAAAGCTGCAACGTCGCGAAAAGCCGGTGCGGATCGCGGTTGCGACCGATATCGGCGGCGGATCGAGTTATTCCATGCTGCGCACCATGGATGAGGCCTACAAGATCCAGCAATTGCTGGGCGAGCGCCTCAACCCGCTGGAAAGCTGGTATCTGATGACCCGCGGCAATGCCGAAGCGCTTTCCATGGTCGACCGCATCGGCACGCTGGACGCCGGCACGGACGCGGACATCACCGTGCTCAACGCTTCCTCCACCCCCGCCATGGCGCTGAAGATGGAAGTGGTGAACAGCCTGACGGAAGAACTCTTCCTGATGCTGACCATGGGTGATGACCGCACGGTGGTGGAAACCTATGTGGCCGGCAGGGCGATGAAGAGCGTGCTGGCATAGTTCGGCTGGGGCCGAAACATAAAGCTGCGGCCTCATTTATATCGGTCACACATTGGAGTGAGCGGGTGCCGCGTCTTTCTTCTCCCCGCCGGGGAGAAGTCCGCGGCAGCGGGATGAGGGGGCAAGGGTGGTGAGATATGGCAACGTTGCCCCCTCATCCGACCCTTCGGGCCACCTTCTCCCCGGCGGGGAGAAGGAATCCGCCGCACCCACTCGCGTCCTATGATTGCCTGACACCAGTCGGCAAAAACGCGAATGACCTCTGGAGTGCGCCCTTGCCGGATTTAGACACAACCACAATGCTCATGGTCTTCACGACCTTCACCGTCGCGGGCATCGTCAAGGGCGTGACCGGCATGGGACTGCCCACCGTCGCCATGGGTGTGCTCGGCCTGTTCATGCCGCCCGTCCTTGCCGCAGGGCTGCTGATCCTGCCCTCCTTCGTTACCAATATCTGGCAATTGCTGGCCGGGCCGGATTTCAGGGCCATCGTCGCGCGGCTGTGGCCGATGATGATCGCCATCGCCGCCGGCACTCTCATCGGCATCCGGCTGATGACGGCTGGCACCGGCATCTGGACCACCTCGGCACTCGGATTATGCCTTGCTGCTTATGCGGCCTACAGCCTCTTCGCCAAACCCCTCTCCGTTCCGGCACGGCTGGAATCCAGCCTCTCGCCGGCCATAGGGCTGACAACCGGCCTGCTGACCGGCGGCACCGGAATTTTCGTCGTGCCCGCCGTGCCCTATATTCAGTCGCTCGGTTTCAACCGCGACGATCTCGTGCAGGCGCTCGGCCTTTCCTTCACGGTTTCGACCATTGCGCTTGCCGCAGGCCTTACCTCTCAGAACGCCTTCCGCGTCGAGCACCTGTCGGTTTCCGCACTCGCCGTGCTGCCCGCGCTTCTCGGCATGTGGCTCGGCCAGAAGATCCGTAACATCGTCAGCCCGGCCACATTCCGGCGCTGGTTCCTCATCTGCCTGCTTTTATTGGGAGCCGAGCTGTTTTTGCGGGCTTTCTGGTGATCCACCCCGTCGATTTTGATGTTGCAGCCGTCCCATTCATGTTATGTGAAGCCATCATTCAAATGTGAAGGCTTTATCCATGGGCAAAATCCTGACCATAGCGGACCTGAAGCAACAGGCTCAGCGCCGTGTGCCAAAAATGTTTTTCGACTATGCCGATAGCGGCGCGTGGACGGAAAGCACCTACCGCGCCAATGAGGATGATTTTTCCAAGATAAAGCTGCGCCAGCGCGTGCTGGTGGACATGACCGACCGGTCGCTAGCCACCGAAATGATCGGCCAGAAGGTTTCGATGCCGGTGGCGCTCTCCCCCACCGGGCTGACGGGCATGCAGCATGCCGATGGCGAAATGCTGGCCGCCAAAGCAGCCGAAGAATTCGGCGTGCCTTTCACGCTTTCCACCATGAGCATCTGCTCCATCGAGGATGTCGCCTCCGTTACCTCGAAACCCTTCTGGTTCCAGCTCTACGTGATGAAAGACCGGGACTTCGTCAATAACCTGATCGACCGCGCCAAGGCCGCCGGCTGCTCGGCGCTGGTGCTGACGCTCGACCTGCAAATTCTCGGCCAGCGGCACAAGGACCTTCGCAACGGCCTCTCCGCACCGCCGAAATTCACCCCGAAACATATCTGGCAGATGGCGACCCGGCCGAAATGGTGCATGGACATGGCTCGCACCAAGCGCCGCAGCTTCGGCAATATCGTCGGCCACGCCAAAAATGTCTCCGACCTTTCCTCGCTCTCCTCCTGGACGGCGGAGCAGTTCGATCCGCGCCTGTCGTGGAAGGATGTCGAATGGATCAAGGAACGCTGGGGCGGCAAGCTGATCCTCAAGGGCATCCTTGACGAGGAAGACGCCCGCGCCTCGCTCGATACCGGCGCCGACGCCATCATCGTCTCCAACCATGGCGGCCGCCAGCTCGACGGCGCGCACTCCTCCATCGCCATGCTGCCGAAGATCGTCGATGCCGTCGGCGATAAAGTCGAGGTGCACATGGATGGCGGCATTCGCTCCGGTCAGGACGTGCTGAAGGCCGTGGCGCTCGGCGCCAAAGGCACCTATATCGGCCGCCCCTTCCTTTATGGCCTCGGCGCCGATGGAAAGCAGGGCGTGACGACGGCGCTCGAGATCATCCGCAAGGAAATGGATGTCAGCATGGCGCTTTGCGGCAAAAGGCTGATCACGGATGTGGATCGCAGCATTCTGGCTTGATGCTGACGAGGCAGAAGGTGCTCCGGAGGTGCATCGGAGGCCGCTCCATTCTCTGCCGTCATGCCGGACTAGATCCGGCATCCAGCCACGGCGCATCTGCGCCGTGAAAGAGTCTCCTGCGATCAAAGACTTGATCGCGCTGGACCCCGGTATCCAAGTCCGGGGTGACGGCGTGCGGATGTTGTCCTCGCGAACGACCTTAGCAGCCAGTCTCAATGCCCCACCGTCTTCGAAAACACATTCACGATCACCACCCCCGTCACGATAAACCCGAGACCAACCACGGCAGCGAAATCCAGCGTCTGGCGGAACACGAAATAGCCGATGCCGGAAATCAGCACGATGCCGAGCCCGCTCCAGATCGCATAGGCAACGCCGACCGGCATGGCCCGCAGCGTGAACGACAGCAGATAAAAGGCCGCGCCATAAAACAGCGCCATCAGTACTGTCGGCAAAAGCCGGGTGAATTGCTGCGACTGCTGCAGGAATGAGGTCGCGATCACCTCGCAGACAATGGCCGCTACAAGCGCTCCATAGGTAAAGACAGCCGCATTCATCGTTCCATTTCCTTTTTCGTCTGGGCGATCATCTGCGTCTTGAGAGCCGCCCTGTCACCACCTGCCCTGCCATCATCGGCCAGAAGATCGGCAAACCAGATGCCGTCAGCCGCAAGCCGCACCAGTTCCAGTACCACCCGGTCATCCGTTTCTTTATGACGGCTCAGGCGCCCCTCGAACCAGCTGGTCCACATGCGCCGAAGCGACGGTTCACCGACCATAGAAACCGACAGCGCGGCCCATTGTCTGCCCGAATCCCGGCCGCGATCGGCAAAAACCGCGTTCACATAGGCCCGCGTGAAGCATCCGTAAGCTTCACAATCCTGTGAGATGAGCGCATCGATTTCCGCATCCAGCGCCGAAATCAGGTCCGCCATCACCGCTTCCAGCAGCACCTGCTTGGAGGCGAAATGGTGGAACAGCCCGCCCTTGGTCACCCCTGCCGCATTGGCCACCGCCTGCACCGAAAGTGCGGCAACACCCTGATCAGCAGCAAGTTTCGCCGCGCAATCCAGAAGATTGCGACGCACGACCTCGGGCTGCTTTTTACGTTCATGTGCATTTGTCATGCCTTAAACATACCGGATGGTTGGTTTCTTTTCAAGGAAATTGTGGAGGCCGCGTGCGGGTTGAAATTCATTCTTAATTAAGCATGAAAGCGATCTCTAAAGTTTTAGCGGTTTTGTTGCCGGAAAGTGTCAGTAAAACTTCGCTCATTGCGGCGATCGAACAAAAGGGGTGGATTATGTCGGGAACGGTCAAACGGGGAATGGCGGGTGCATGGGTCTTCGCACTCACCTTCTTTTGCGCGATCCTCTCATTGCAGGCATCGCCTGCGCAGGCCGGCTACGCCCACTTCATCATGGATGCCAATACCGGCAAGGTTCTGGCAGCTCGCAATGCCGATGTGCTGAACCACCCCGCTTCGCTGACCAAGATGATGACGCTCTACATGACTTTCGAGGCGCTGCATGCCGGCCGGCTTCGCTGGGACCAGAAGATCACCATGTCCAAGAACGGCGCAGCCACCATCCCCTCGAAGCTTTACGTACGCCAGGGTCAGACCTTCACCGTGCGTGAGGCGGTTTATGGCATGATCGTCAAATCCGCCAACGACATGGCGGAAGGCATGGGCGATCACCTCGGCGGCTCCGAGGCAAGGTTTGCCGAAATGATGACCCGCAAGGCCCGCCAGCTGGGCATGACGAAAACGGTGTTCCGCAACGCTTCCGGCCTGCCCAGCAAATCGCAGGTGACGACGGCGCGTGACATGGCCAAGCTCGGCCTTGCGCTGCAGCGCGACTTTCCCAAGGAATATGGCCTCTTCGCCATGGAATCCTTCAGTTTCCGAGGCAAGCGCATCCGTGGCCACAATAATCTGATGTATCGTTATCAGGGCATGGACGGCATCAAGACCGGCTACACCAATGCCTCCGGCTTCAACCTCGTCAGCGCCATCAATCACAATGGTCGCCGCGTTGTCGGCGTCGTGCTGGGCGGCAAGACGGCGCGTAGCCGCGATGCGCAGATGGCCGCCCTTCTCGACAAGACCGTACCGCAGGCATCGAGAAGCCGCAACACCGAACAGCTTGTCGCCAGCGCCAATGTCAGCCGCACCTTCGATGTGCCGCCCGCTGCCGTACCACTGCCGATGTTCGCCGAACGCCGCTCCGACCCGGTCGCCATGCAGATCGCCACGGCCAATAACCAGATGGCGGATATGATCCAGGTCTCGGCCATTCCGAAACCCGCCCCCGCGGCTGCCATCGGCCAGCCCACGGGCCAGAGAAGCCGCTGGGAAGTGCAGATTGCCGCGACCGACAGCGAAGCCGCCGCCCGCTCGCTGCTCGCCAATGCCCGCTCCAACATCGGCAGCTATGCCGGGATCGCCCCCTATACCGAAGCCGTGCAAAGTGGATCGGCGACGCTCTACCGCGCCCGCTTCACCGGCTTTGAAGACCAGTCTTCGGCGGTTTCCGCCTGCAAGGAACTGAAGGCGCAATCCTATGCCTGTGTGGTGATGACCAGCGAGGGGTGACCTCTACCGCTTCAGCCAACCGCTCGCCAGAGCATCGGCCAGATACGGAATCCCGTTGGCCTTCGCCATCTCGGCCATGGCCAGATTGTCGTAGCGGATATTCCGGAAATAGACCTGCCAGCCGCGCGCTGTCTCTTCCAGCACGGCATAAGTCGCGAGCGGATGGCCCGCCTCGACGTGATGATCGAAAGGCATGTCGTCCTTCCAGCCGGGGCAACCGACGCTGCCGGGATTGACGATCAGCCGGCCGTCGGAAAGCTGTACGGCGCGAGGAATATGCGTGTGACCGCAGAGCATCAGGGGCTGGGTGATGCCGTCAGCGATAGCTTCGATCTCCGCCAGCGGCCGCAGTTTCAGCACTCCTTCCGGCGAAAGCGTCTCCAGCCAATATTCCAGATCGCCGCGCGGCGAACCGTGGCAGCAATAAGCGGCATCCTTGAAGACCATGCTGAATGGCAGGGTACGCAGCCAGTCCAGATGGGCGGCGCTCAGCTGCGCATGCGCCGGTCTTTCCCAGCTTCCCATCTCCTCCGGCGCCTGCTCGAGCAGTTCCCGGTCATGATTGCCGCGAATGCTGGGTATCCAGTTGCCGACCAGCACATCACCCGTGAACCCCGCTTCCAGCGGACCGCTGAAACAATCGCCGAGATTAACGATGTCCTTGATGCCAAGCCTGGCGATATCCTCAAGCACGGCTTCGAGAGCGGCGCAGTTTCCGTGAATATCGGCAATGGCGGCAAAGATCATGGCAATCAGCTTCCTCGATAGGTGGAATAGCTATAGGGCGAAAGCAGGAGCGGCACATGGTAATGGCCGCTCTCATCGGCAATGCCGAAACGGATGGGAATAATGTCGAGAAAGGCCGGCTCCGCCAGTTGGACGCCCCTGTCGCGCAGATAATCGCCGGCGTGGAAAACCAGCTCATATTCCCCGGCCTTGAAACTCTCACCCAAAAGCAGCGGCCCGCCATCCACACGGCCGTCACTATTGGTCTTTACCGTCTTCAGCTTCTCGCGGCGATCACCGGAAAGCCGGTAAAGCTCGATCGTCAGCCCTTCGGCGGGCGTGCCATGGGCGGCGTCGAGGACATGGGTAGTCAAACCGGTCATGGCTTGGGCTCCGCGATCATATAGGGCTTATCGAAAAAATACTCTTCCAGATTGTTACCCGGCCCATCGCGGTCGGCAACCAGAAAATCCGAGACCGCCTGCAATGGCATCAACGGATAATGCCAGACATTGCGGCGGTAGTTCACGCCCTGATCGCCACGCGCCAGAAACACCTGCGGCCGCGCGGGCCGGCCTCCGTCATCTTCCGCAACGACGACGAGGAAAGGCCTGCCGGAAAGCGGCGAAAAACTCTGGCTGCCGAGCGGATGCCGCTCCATCATCTCGATTTCATGCGGGAATACCCGCGCCTGTCCGCGAAAAATATTGAGAATGACACGCGCTCCCTCACCCGCCGCCTCCGGGGCTGCGAGCGCATGATGCCGCTCGGTCTGGCCGCCATTGATATGCCGCATGGAAGAGGATGTCGTTTCGATCACATCGCCGAAGGATGCGAAAGCCTCTTTGGTGAGAGGTTTTATGTCAAGAAAATCAGTCAAATGTCATTCACCTTGGGCATGCCAGTTTTGGAGAAGGGAGAGTCTATCGAGAAGATCCGGTATCGCCGTCTGTGTCGTATCCCAGACCGTTTCCAGATTGATGCTCATATAACCATGCGCGATCCTGTTTCGCATGCCGCGCATCTTAACCCAAGGGATATCGGGAAAATCCGCCACGAAAGCGGGGAACTCTTCCATTATCCTCGCGGTCGTTTCGCCGATAATCAGAAGGTTCATCGCGACTGCCCGTTGGCGGACGAGATCAGCCAAAAATTCATCCTTCGTTTTCAGTCGAACGAAGTCGATGGTTTCCGAAGCAACCTGCCTGATATCCTGAAGATAAACGTGCAGCCGCTCGACGCTCATACAGGCTTCGCTTCCCGCAGAACCTTCACACGGACGCGCTCGGGAAAGTCCCCCGGCGTCAACAGATGAATTTCTGTGCCGCGCATGATGGCCGATAGCTCTTCCAGCAAACCGCCGAGATCGAACAAGGTTGCCCCCGGCAGCGCATCCACCAGAATATCGAGATCGCTGTCCGGCCGGTCCTCGCCGCGGGCGACGGAGCCGAACACGCGCGGGTTTGCCGCGTTGAAGCGTTTCGTCGCTTCGCGGATCGCTTCCCTGTTCTTTTCCAGCACCTCGGAAGGTCTCATGGTATCAATCTCCAGACGGCGCGATTCTAGCAGAACGGCCACCACTCGCCAATTCAGCCTTCCGGCAGCATCGCGGAAAGGCGCAGCCAGGCGATCTTCTCCACCTGCGCCGTCGCCGTCTCAAATTCTTCGGCTGCACCGTTGCCGATGCGCGTTTCGAAGGCGGAAAGAATATCGTGCCTGTTCAGCCCCTTAACCGCAATGATGAAGGGAAAACCGAATTTTTGGGTATAAGCGCCGTTTAATTCGGTAAAACGGGCGTGCTCTTTCGGGGTAAGCCGGTCTAGCCCTGCACCGGCCTGTTCATTGCGACTATCGGCGGTCAACTCCCCCGCGATCGCCAGCTTGCCGGCAAGATCGGGATGCGCCCGCAATACACCAAGCCGTTCGGCCTCTGAAGCGGCGCGGAATTGCGCGGTGAGCGCGGCGTGAACCGCCTTTGCGGTCAAGGCAGCATCGATCCCGCCAGCATCATAAGCCCGTTCGGCGATAAAGCGTGAATGTTCGAACACGCCGCCGAAACGGCTGACAAAGTCCTCACGCGTCATCAAAACGTCTCCGGCTTGTGATGTTCATGCCAGTGACGGGCGATCTCGATGCGCTGCGGGATCCACACTTTCTCGTGGCCCAGCACATATTCGATGAAACGGCGAAGAGCCGCCGCGCGGCCGGGACGGCCGACAAGACGGCAATGCAGGCCAATGCTCATCATCTTCGGCGCACCCTCAGCACCTTCCTGATAAAGCACATCGAAAGCATCCTTCAGATAGGTGAAGAACTGGTCGCCGGAATTGAAGCCCTGCGGCGTGGCAAAACGCATATCGTTGGTTTCAAGCGTATAGGGAATGATCAGGAACGGCTCATCTTTCACGCCCTTCACCCAATAGGGCAGATCGTCGGCATAGGAATCCGACGAATAGAAGAAACCGCCTTCTTCCATGACAAGGCGCAGCGTATTGTCCGAAGGCTTGCCCTGATACATGCCATAGGGACGCTCGCCGGTAACCTCCTTATGCAGACGCACGGCTTCGCTTATGTGCTTGCGCTCTTCCTCCTCGGAAAAATCCTTGTATTCCAGCCAGCGATAGCCGTGGCTGGCGATCTCCCAGCCCGCTTCCTTCATCGCCGCAACGGCTTCCGGATTACGGGCCATGGCGGCGGTCACGCCATAAACGGTGGTGGTGACGCCGAGACCGGTGAACATGCGCCACAGCCGCCAGAAACCGGCGCGCGAACCATATTCATAGATCGATTCCATGTTCAGGTTACGCTGGCCGGGCCAGGGCTGAGCACCGACGATTTCCGACAGCAGCGATTCCGACGCCTTGTCATTGTCGAGAATGCAGCTCTCGCCACCCTCCTCGTAATTGATGACGAATTGCACGGCGATGCGCGCGCCGCCCGGCCATTTCGGGTCGGGAACATTGCGGCCGTAGCCCACCAGATTGCGGGAATAGTTCTCGGAAATCATTCAGCCACCCAAAACATCTCTCCCAAAGCGGAAACCGCTCTCGGGAAGCAAACAAGCCTCTGAAGAGCGCGATCCCGGGAACGGGAAAACTCGACACGCTTCAGACATGCGATGCGGCGACGGTAGCATCCGCATCCGGAATGTCGAGATGAATTTTGCCGACATTCCGATGCTTTTTTGTGTACGATTTCCGTACGGCGTTTGTCAGGCGATCTTGCGGGCGGAAACGCGGCCCATGGGATGAAGCGAGTGTACCCGGAAAGGCGCACCAGGTTCATCCTCGATGAACAGCGCGAGGCTGGAAAACGGCAGCGTCCGCGTCAGGAGCGGCTCGAAAACCTTGCGCACGGCGCGCTCGATCCTCTGGCTGCTGGAGGGCTCGACACCACCCGTCAGCGACATCTGAAAGCGGAACTCATCCATCACATGCGGGCTGCCCCAGCGATGCAGATTGGTCAACTGCGAAGCAGAAAGCCGGTCGGGATCCGCCCGCTCTATTTCCGCTTCGGAAAGCGGCGCGCGGTAACGGTCGAATTCCTGCACCACCCGGGCGGCAAAAAAATGTAGCACTTCGCAGGGACGCTCGGGAACGAGGCTGAAAACATTCTCCTGCCTTGCCACCACGAGTTGTGGCAGCACAAAGGGTTCCTGCTTGCCAGAAAAATACATCAGGTCGCGCAGAAGCGCGGCTTCCGAATGGCCTTCGGCAAGCCGGAAAGGCGCCTTTATCGTGCCATGGAAACCATAACGGCGCGGCAGTGCCGTATGGTAAGAAATCTCCTGCATGCCGAGATCGATCATGCCAGGCGGCTCCACCGCCTGACCGGAATAGGCATCGCGCCCCAACCACGCAGCTGCCGCCTGCGTCAGGGGGTCATTGGGGGAAGGCGTGAAATGAATGGCGTATCGCATGCGCTGTCACCTCGACGCAAAACGGCCAAAACGGCCTCGTTGCAGGCCAGCAGATAAGTGATTTGCGTGACAGATTAACGACGTGGCCGGCCTGATCAGGACTTTCTAAAGTCCGCAACGGCAATACTCACGTGTTCTTGAAGACGGAACCCGGAAGGGATGACAGGTGTGTGACCGCACACGGTTTGCAGCGCCGCATCGGCAAGAAAATGGGCAAGGCCGAAGCTGACCTTGAAGCCGCCCGACAGCGCGACAAGCGTCGGATGGCCGGCAACCGACCCAACCATCGGGTCCCTTCCAATCGCCTTGGGCCGCAGACCGGCCCAGCGCTCCAGCACCGGCGCGCGGGCAAGCGAGGGCACCACCCGACAGGCCTCGGCAAGTAGTTTTTCCAGCTTTTCATCGGTGCTGAAAGGCTCGGAAAAACAATCTTCGCTGGTACTGCCAATGGCGACGGTGCCGTCCTCATGCGGCACGATATAAAGCCCGTTCAGAAACACGACAGGCATGGCCGGATCGGCCGCCGCGTCAAGAAGGGCCGCCTGCCCCTTCACCGCCTGACCAAGCCTGACACCGGCTTCGAGACCCAGCGCATCGCGGATCAGGGGAAAAGAACCATGCCCATTCGCAACGATGACATGGCCGAAGAGCACCTCGTCTCCCGACGACAGCATTGCCCGTCCGCTATGCGGATCGAGCGAAACAACACGGCACTGTTCGACAACGCTGACATGCCGGGCCTTGTGCAGGAAAGCCGAGAGAAGGGCGATCATGGCACGCGGGGCAACCCTCGCCGCCAGCGTATCGAGCACGAAGCCCGCCTCTCCCGCCGCATCATCCACCCATCCGGCAACGGAAGGGCTGTCACCGACATGCCAATGGAACGAGCGCTCCCCCGATATCCAGTTTTCCCCGGCATCCCGCTGGTGCCTTTCAGCGATGGTGCGCAGATGCGGTTTCGGCAGGGGAATGATCCTGCCGCACCGCCGATAACCCGCGGAAAGCCCGGTCTCAGCCTCCAGGTCGGCGATCTCCTTTTCGAGCGCGACAAGGGCATCGAACTGGAACTGCTTCTTGTCCGACCAACGGTCGGGCATATGTGGCATCAGCGCGCCCAGAAGCCCGCCGCTCGCGCCGCCGCCAGTCCGGTCCGCTTCCACCAGCAGCGCATCGATACCGAGCCGTTCCGCCTTGATGGCGGCCCAGAGGCCCATGATACCGCCGCCGACGATAAGCAGCGGCACGGAGCCCTGCAATCTTGGCGATTGACCCTGTTCGAAAGCGGGATTATCGGCTTTAGCCATGAAACATTCCAAAGAAACTATCGCAGAGACCGGCCCGGCTACAGGTTCGGCAACCGGAAAAAGCCAGACGGCCCTCGACTGGCGTGAGGGGGATATGCCCTATTCGCTGGCCTTTGACGATCATTTTTATTGCCAGACGGATGGCAGGCTGGAATGCGGCCATGTCTTCCTCTCCGGAAACGGCCTGCCGCAGCGCTGGCTTGAGCGGGAGGGCGTCTTCCGCATCGGCGAACTCGGCTTCGGCACCGGCCTCAATCTCTGCGAAACCTGGCGCCAATGGAAACAGGCCCGGAAAGAAGCACACAACGGCCGTTCCACACTGCATTTCATGTCCTTCGAACTATACCCCATGAAGGCCGACGAGATCGACCGGGCGCTTTCCCGCTGGCCGGAAGTGGATGCCGAACGCAGGGCGCTGGTTGCCCGCTGGCCCGAGGAACCCAAAGGCGAAGTCGAGATCGAGCTGGACGCAGACACGCGCCTGACGGTGGTGTGCGGCGAAGCGCTCGCCGGCATTGCAAGCCGAACCGAAAGCTTCGACGCCTGGTTTCTGGATGGTTTCGCGCCTGCCCGCAATCCGGACATGTGGTCGCTGGAAATCATGCAGACGCTGTTCGGCAAGACAGCACCGGGAGGCACATTCGCCACCTATGCCGCCGCTGGCTTCGTCCGCCGCAATCTCATCGCCGCCGGTTTTGACCTGGAGCGCCGCAAGGGTTTTGCAGGAAAACGGGAAATGCTCTGCGGCACCAAGCGGTCCGGCTAAGTTGCCCGCTTGGCCGGATCATCAGACGCTCGGTGCGTCGCGGCGCGCGCCGCTGTCTCCCAGCCATTGCGCGATCTTGTCCTCAAGGATTTCAGGACTGATGGGCTTCGACAGATAATCATCCATGCCGGCAGCAAGGCAGAGCTCGCGATCCGCGTCCTGCGTATGGGCGGTAACGCCGATGATCGGAACATGCCGGCCGTCGGCGGCGGCCTGTTCGGCGGCCCGGATCGCCAGTGTCGCCTGATGCCCGTTCATGACAGGCATGGAAACGTCCATGAGGATGACGGCCGGGTTATATTCTTCCCAGGCCTGAACAGCCTTCTTGCCATTGCCGACGATTAGGAACCGTAAACCGGCCTGCTGCAAAATCTGGGTGAAGACGATCTGGTTGACGTCATTGTCCTCGGCAACCAGCACATCGACAAGACAGGGCCGACGCCGGCTGGATGCCGCCGCCGGGACAGCCTTCTGCTTCTTTTCGGCAGGGCCGCTTTCCGGTCGGACAGGAGCAGTGCCGCCCTCTGCCCCGCCCGGTGCGGACGGATGCTGACGGGCGCGCTTCAACCGCACATCCCGCACCACATCGAACAGGGTCGAGCGTAAAAGACGCGCCCGTGCCGGTTTCATGAGATGCGCCTGCACGCTGAGATCCGTAAACAGCGTTTCGTCACCAACAACATCCATGGAGGTCAGGAAAACGATTGCGATGTCGTCGAAACGACGATCCGCCCTGATCCTTTCGACCACATCCAGCCCGTTCATAACGGGCATGTGGTAGTCGAGGATGATGGCATCGATGGCAAAATCGAGGGTGGCGGCCTCCTGCAGCACGGCAAGGCCGGAAGGCCCATCCTCAACCGCATGGCCGTCGATACCCCATGTCCTCAGCTGCTCGGTCAATATGCGGCGATTGACATCATTGTCATCGATGACGAGCACCCGGATATCGTCGATCGCCATGACCGGAAGCGGAACATCGCGCCGTCTTTCGATGAGCTGGAAAGGAATATTGACGTCGAAGGTCGATCCTTTGCCGATCTCGCTCACGACATTGATCACGCCGTCGAAAAGACCGACGAGGCCGACGGTGATCGCCAGTCCCAGCCCCGTTCCCTCATGCCGGCGCGTCGCTGAACCGTCCACCTGGCTGAACTTGTCGAAGATCGTTTCCAGCTTGTCGGCCGGAATGCCGATGCCGCTGTCTTCCACCCGCAACGACAGGATCGCCTCGGACGCCTCCGCCGACTGCGCCGAAAGCTCGATCAGCACGTGCCCCGTTTCCGTGAACTTGACGGCGTTTCCAACAAGGTTGGTGACGATCTGGCGGAACCGTCCGGCGTCACCCATGACCTTGCCGAAAGCCGAAGGATCGATCCGGACGACCAGTTCGATGTCCTTTTCCAGCGCCGCCGAAGACAGCAGGGAAACCACGTCCTCCACCGCCTCGGCAGGATCGAAAGGCACGCTGCGCAGCCGCATCTGCCCTGCCTCGATCTTGGAGAAATCGAGAATGTCGTTGATGATCGTCAGAAGCGCATTGCCGGATTTGACGATAATATCGGTGAAGGTCTTCTGGCGCGTATCGAGATTGGACTTGGCCAGCAGCTCCGCCATGCCGAGCACGCCGTTCATGGGCGTGCGGATTTCGTGGCTCATATTGGCCAGGAACTCCGATTTGGCGCGGTCCGCAGCCTCCGCGCGTGAAAGCAGCCGCTGCAATTCTTCCTCACGCATCTTCATGTCGGTTACGTCGGTGACGATGATGAGCCAGTAATTGCCGGAACTGTTTGTCGCCTCCAGATTGAGCCAGGTCTTGCCGGCGACATGAATGAGCCAGGAGAACGGCCTGTTGGCGGCGATATTCTCCCGCCAGGCGGCGAGCGTCCCGGCCGCCGCCTCGTCGCTGCCGAAATCCCCGCGTCCGGCGCAATGGGCAAAGAAACCAGACCAGTTCCTGCCTTTTTCCAGCAAATGGGGCGGCACGTCGAACATTCGCGCCATGGCCTCGTTGGACATGATGATCGTGCCCTGCTCGACAAGCACAAGCCCCTGCGCCATGGCGCGCGTGGCGCCCTGCATATATTCGCCGACACGCTCCAGCTCGGCTTTCGCCTTGCTGATCTCGGCGTCACGCATGCGCACATCCGTCACATCCGCATAGGTGCTGAGGATTTTCCCGCCATCAAGACGGGTTTTCGAAATGACGGTCACCTTGCCGCTTTTGCTGCGAACCTCGCGCGGTGTGAAAACCTCTTCCTTGAGAAGCCGCTCCGCGCGCTGGTTATAAAGCTCCTCGAAGGGCATGTCGCCATAGTCGTAAAGGCCGCTGTCGAAATTCATCTCCATGAATTCCCGATAGCTTTTGCCGACGAGCGACTTCTCGCCGCCGATTTCGCCCCAGACTTCATGGAAGAACGGATTGACATATTCGATGACGAGATCGGCGTTGAGGAGCAGCACGCCGACAGGCAGGGCGTGGAGAACCGCCTCCAGCTGGCGGTGCAGCGCCTCAGCCTGCGCCTGTGCGGCGATCAGCGCCTTTTCCCGTTCATCAAGCAGGCTGACATCGGTGATGGAGCCGACCAGATAATATTCGTCGTCGGGTGTCGCCACCCGGCCAACCCGGGTTATCACGGGAACGGAGCCGCCATCCGGCAGCGGCAGGGTCTCTGCTTTCTCTATCGCTTCGCCGGTTGCAAGAAGCCGCTCGTTTTCGATCCGGAACCGTTCGCTATCATCCGGAAACATCTCGCTTTCGGTCATGCCGATATAGCGGGTGAGATCGCCTCCAAGGAATTGTTCGTAAGCCGTATTGGCAAAGGTCAGGCGACGCTCATCGTCCCGCAGGAAGACCGCCACCGGCAATTGCTCCAGCGCCGCCCGTAGCAGCCAGGTCTCGCGGATCTGTGTGCTGAGAAGCGCCTCGTGCGCCTTGAACTCCGTCACATCGACGCGCAGCCCCACCAGCATGCCGTTTTCCAGCCGCTTGTTGACCATGCGCACCCAGCGGCCGTCGGCAAACTGCTCTACCCTTTCGAGATAGGGCAGGGAAAAATCCCGCAATTGCTCCCGCATCCACCCTTCGAATGCGGAATCGTCTTTTTTCCCGCTGCTGTAGCCGCTCGAAAAATAGACCGCCTCCATCAACGTCTCAAGCCGCACGCCGGGCTTCAGCTCGACGCCGAAGGCGCTGTAGAATTCCGCAAAGCGCGTGTTGCAATAGATCAGCCGGTTGTCACGGTCATAAATCACGATCCCGGCATCGATGAGATCGATGACGCCGCTGCCGAACAACAGGTCAAAGGCACTGCCGCCGCCGCCCGGAAAACCTTCAACGATTGCGGACGGCATTTCCTCGAACACTTCGAACAGGAACAGATTGCCATCGTCGCCGATGAAGCGCTCGCAGCGAAGCCTGTGAGGACCGGAGGATGCCGCGCCATGGCAGCTGATCACCTCGTCCGTGGCAAAGACCAGCGAGCGGCGCTCCCTGTCCTCGCGCTCGGCGTCGTAAATGTCAGCGGAAAGGGAAAAGCTGGTATGGCCCGGAAACGCCGCAGCCGGTCGCCCCATGACCCGGGCATAGGCTGAATTGACCATGAGATAGCGAAGCTCGCTGTCCTTGATGCACGCGGGCAGGTCCAGAGCCGCAACGGCCCTGTAAGCTTTTTCCAGCAACCCGCTGCCTTCGGTCAATCGATACTCCACACCGTGCAGTTCCATCCCTGTCGAATCAAATATTTCCGGACGTCGTTGCAAAAAACGTTATGTGAGAAAATCGCTCTTTGCTATGTACGAGACGGAACCGTTACCCTTTTTTAACCATAATTATTCCACCCGGCCGCACCATTCCGATCGTAAACGACCGACCTTGCGCATGGCTGCCATGCGCCGCCGGGCAGCGGCGTTACAAAACTATTGCTTGACTTTAACCGACAAAACGCCCACATGCCGGTCAAGCTTTCACCTTCGGCAGCCGCGTGAGCTGCAGCGTATGATCAGGAAGACCTGGCCCGCATGAAGGAAAAGCGCAACGAATACAGAAGACGGCATTTGCCGCACTGATGCGCAGAAAGTTATTCCAACCCACAAGTTCCCAATTCACGCGGGGTTCTTGACGCCGAAACCACCGGACAGCAGCCCTGTTCCGGCTGAGTTTGTTTTGGCGCCCCGAAAGGCACTATATTGACCAGTTTTAGCGAACTCGGCCTCTCCGAAAAGATCGTGGCCAGCGTTACCCAGCTTGGCTACAGCACTCCCACCCCCATTCAGGCAAAGGCCATTCCGCTGCTGCTCGAAGGCCGTGACCTGATCGGCCTCGCACAGACCGGTACGGGCAAGACGGCCGCCTTCGGCCTGCCGATCATCGAAATGCTGATGAAGCAGGCCGAGCGTCCGGCAAACCGCACCGCCCGCACCCTCATCCTTGCCCCGACCCGCGAACTGGTGAACCAGATCGGCGACAACCTGCGCTCCTTCGTGAAGAAGACGCCGCTGCGCATCAACCAGGTTGTCGGCGGCGCGTCGATCAACAAGCAGCAGCTTCAGCTCGAAAAAGGCACGGACATTCTGGTGGCGACCCCCGGCCGCCTGCTGGACCTCATTGCCCGCAACGCCATCTCGCTCTCCAAGGTGACCTATCTGGTGCTTGACGAAGCTGACCAGATGCTCGATCTCGGCTTCATCCACGACCTGCGCAAGATTTCCAGAATGGTCCCGGCCAAGCGCCAGACGCTTCTGTTCTCGGCCACCATGCCGAAGGCGATCGCCGATCTCTCGCACAGCTACCTGACCGATCCGGTCAAGGTGGAAGTGACCCCTCCGGGCAAGGCTGCCGACAAGGTTGAGCAGTACGTGCATTTCGTCGCCGGCAAGAACGACAAGACCGATCTCCTGAAGAAGTCGCTGAACGAGAACCCGGATGGCCGCGCCATCGTTTTCCTGCGCACCAAGCATGGCGCGGAAAAGCTCTACAAGCATCTCGAACATATCGGCTTCAAGGTCGCCTCCATCCA
The DNA here is from genome assembly GCA_025560025.1 of Agrobacterium tumefaciens. Taxonomy (NCBI): domain Bacteria; kingdom Pseudomonadati; phylum Pseudomonadota; class Alphaproteobacteria; order Hyphomicrobiales; family Rhizobiaceae; genus Agrobacterium; species Agrobacterium tumefaciens. The sequence goes on from CP048485.1 coordinate 2,014,726, forward strand.
TGGCAACAAGAGCCAGGGCCAGCGCGAGCGGGCGCTGAAAGGCTTCAAGGATGGTGACATCAAGGTTCTGGTCGCCACCGACGTCGCAGCCCGCGGCATCGACATTCCGGCCGTTACCCACGTCTTCAACTATGACCTGCCGGAAGTGCCTGATGCTTATGTTCACCGCATCGGCCGTACCGCCCGTGCCGGTCGCGACGGCATCGCCATCGCATTTTGTGCGCCGGACGAAACCCGCCTGCTGCACGACATCGAAAAGCTGATGAAGATCGATATTCCGGTCGCCTCTGGCGAGCGCCCGGCCGGTCTCGCCAGCCCGACGCGCCCGAACAACAACCGCGGCCGCAACAATAATGGCGGCCACCAGCAGCGCGGTCCCCGCGAAGGCGGACGCCACAATGGTGAATCCCGTCCTTCCCGCAACCACGCGCCGCGTGATGCCGATAACGATCTGGAAGTCACGTCAGACTTCAAGCGCGTGAAGCAGGCTGAAGGCGACGCAGGCCGTCCCGCCGGCCCCCGCAAGCACCGCCGCCCCGCCCGCAAGCCCGGCGGCAACGGCGCCAACCGCCACGCGCCTGCTGGCGGCAACGGCCAGGAAAAACGCGCTTCCGGCAACGGCAATCGCGGCCGCAACCGCTAACTTGCCCTGCCTGGGTTGAAGACGCTCGGCGTTGCCGCGCGTTTCTTGTCCCTGCCGGGGAGAAGGCGACAAGACGCAATCGCTCGCTCACCAATCGAACCCCGCTGGCCACCGCCAGCGGGGTTTTTCTTTGCCTTCAACCGCCCTGCACGACAAAGGGCGCAAATCTTTCCGGGCTCGGCGTTGTCGCGCGTTTCTTCTCCCCGCCGGGGAGAAGGTGGCCCGAAGGGTCGGATGAGGGTGTGCCCTCTCGGTATATCTCTACTCTTGCCCCCTCACCCGCCCTGCACGACCGGGCGACGCCGCGATGGCAAGGTCATGGCCAGCACACCGGCGATCACGCAGACGAGCCCCACCCACATGGCGGTCGTCGGCACTTCACCCAGAAACACCATGCCGATGGCGACACCCACCGGGACCCTCAAATAGGCCTGCGAGGTGGTGCCGACCGAACCCAGCGTCTGCATCAGCCGGAAATAGATCATGAAGGCAAGGGCGGTTGAAAAGACGCTGAGGCACACAAGCGCGATAAGCGACGCGGATGAAGGCGACAATGTCCAGGGCCGGTCAACGATCAGGCTCACCGGCAATAGCAGGACCGCACCGCAAATCATCGAGCCGGCAGCCGGCATGATCGGATCGAGCCCCTTGAAGTTCTTGCTGAAAATGGCGGCGCAGGCATAGGAAAAGGCCGCTGTCAGCATCGCAAGCTGGCCCCATAGCGCCTCGCCCGCACCACCAAGCGCATCCAGACCGATGATGAGACACACACCCGTCATGCCCGCAATGGTGCCGAACAGCTTTCGCCCGCTGACCTGTTCGTGGCGGATGACGAGTGCCGTGAGAAGAAAGGTGAAGATCGGCGTTGTCGCATTGAGAATGACGGCAAGACCGGCATCGATGCTCTGTTCCGCCCAGGCGATCAGCGTAAAGGGCAACACGCTGTTGATGCAGGCCTGAATGAAGAAAAGCCGCCAGGTCGCAAAGTCCCGCGGCAAACGCAGCCCGCGCAGTCGGATGACCGCCAGCAGCAAAAGCCCGGCGATCAGGGTTCTTGATGCGATGAAGGTGATCGGCGGTATCGTCTCCACCCCGATCTTGATGAAGGTATAGGAGGCCGCCCACAGCGTGGACAGCAGGGCGAGTAACAACAATTCGCGGGCAATGGGATTTTGAGAGGTCACGGATCGATTTTTCCAACAGCGTTCAGGATGAACCGTTCCTACTCCGAAAACAACCATCTATGCTTCGGCGACGGCCGAAGTTTTCACCCTTTGAAAACATGAAACCCCGCATGGCCATCACCATGCGGGGCTTTGGTAAAAGAGACCGGTGAACAATGGTCGCAGATCAGGCCCGGCGTTCATCCGCCGAGAAAGCGCCCGGACCGGCAAAGACCAGATAAAGGAAGACAAAGCAGAACAGGATGGCAGCGTCACCGCCGTTCAGGGCCGGGAAAAAGCTGCTTGGCGCATGCGCCATGAAATAGGCGACAGCCATCTGGCCGGAAAGAATGAAGGCGACCGGACGCGTGAACAGGCCGATCAGCACGAGAATGCCGCCGACGAGTTCCAGAAGCGCCGCCACCAACAGCATTGTCGGCAGCGAACCCTGCATCTGCGATGCCGGGAAGCCGAAGAGCTTCTGTGTTCCGTGCTCGATGAAAAGCAGCGCCGCGATGATGCGCAGCGCCGCAAGGGCGTAAGGTCGGTAGCGGGAGAGATTGTCGAAAGCTGCCATGTTGATGTGTCCCCGTTGAAGTGATGAAGCGCCTGTCAGAGCGCGCTGGCACGTTTATGGATACACGTCCCGAAGAGCGGAAATCACGTTTCCGATATTGCAGGACTACCTAAAATAAGCAAAAGTCGATTTTCAACAAATAGTTGATTTCACCGTATAAAACTCACATCGATCCGGAAAAATCAACTCAGGGCTTCAGACATTTTTTCGTGTGGCAAAGGCGGAAAAATCCGCCTCTCCCTCAAGCCTGCAACACAACCACCTTAGAGCCGACCGGCACACGGCTGTAGAGATCGATGATGTCGTGGTTGAGCATGCGGATGCAGCCGCTCGACATGGCGTGGCCGATGGATTGCGGCTGGTTGGTGCCGTGCAGACGGAACATCGTGTCGTTGCCGCCGCGATAAAGATAAAGGGCACGCGCGCCGAGCGGATTGTTCGGGCCGCCCGCCATGCCGCCGGCAAATTTCAGGTTGCGCGGATCACGACGCATCATGTTCGCGGTCGGCGTCCAGGAGGGCCATTCCGCCTTGCGGCCGATATAGGCATCGCCCTTCAGCGCTAGACCCTGACGACCGACACCCACGCCGTAACGCATGGCCCGGCCATCCCCCAGCACATAATAGAGCCGCCGCGCCGGCGTATCCACAACCACCGTTCCGGCCGGATGCGCAGTGTCATAGGTGACTTCCTGCCGGCGCAGCTCCGGCTTGACCTTGTCCAGATGCATGGCGGGAAGCGGGAATTTCTCCTCCGGCTTCGCCCCATAATTCAGCCTCTGCTGGCCGATGCCGGTATTGGCGCAGCCGGCCAGAAACAGCGGCAATCCGAACAGAACACCACGACGTGAAATAGACATGTAACCCCCGCCAAATCTCTAGATTAACGAGAGGTATAATTTTATGGTTAACAAACCCCTAATATGAGGTTGTGGTAATTAACGTACCGCAACCGCTGCGGCAGGCTTGCGATTGGCGAGGTAAACCCCCGTCACCGCCAGAACCGTGCCGGCAATCATGGCCGGCGTCAGCGTTTCGCCGAAAAGCAGGGCGGCTTCCACGGCCGCAAGCGGCGGCACCAGATAGATCAACGAGGCGGCCCGCGAGACCTGCCCGCGCCGGATCAGGTAAAGAAGCAGCGCCACCGCGCCGATGGAGATAGCTCCGACAGACCAGGCAAGCGTGGCGGCAAGCCCGAGGCTCCAGTCCACATGCCCATCCTCCAGCAGCAGCGCAAAGGGAACCGTCACCAGAAGCGCGCCGACATATTGCAGTGTGGCCACCGCCATGATGTTTCCGCCATGGACGTATTTCTTCTGGTAGAGCGTGCCATAGGTCACCGACGTCATGCCCAGCACATTCACCGCCACCGCGTAAAGCGGCACCGACAGGCCAAGCGCACCCGTCGCCATGACTTTGGGGAGAACCGCGATAGCGATGCCCGCAAAGCCGATAAGCAGGCCAGCCCTCTGCAGCGGCGAGATTTTTTCGCCGATCATGTAACGGGCGGCCACCGCCGTCATCAACGGCTGCAAACCGGCGATGATGCCGCCAATCGCCGCCGGCACGCCCTGCCCTATCGCCCACCAGATCATGCCGAGATAAAGGCCATGCAGGAAAACGCCGGACAGGATCGCCCGGAAAACGTCGGCCCGCCGCTCCGGCCACGGAATGGAGGAGAGCCGGCAGATCCCCCACAGCAGCGCACCGGCCAGGATGTAACGCAGACAGAGGAACGTCAGCGGTCCGGTATAATAGACGGCATATTTGGCGGTGACCCAGCCGGTCGACCACAGAAAGACGAAGATGGCCGGAGCCAGACGGTCGAGCGACATGGGACATCCCCTGTGCCGCATGACATGGTCACCGGACATGGCCCGGACGATAAGACATGCGGAGAATTGATACTTCTGCGGCTTCGGCAAACCGGAAAATGAGCGGGCCGGGTGCCGGGCAAACACCCCGCGGAGAAACCGGAGCCGTCTCTGCAAGGCGATATCTTCACCTCCGCAAAAGGTCAAAGGCCTTTTCGTGATGCCATCTTTCAGATTTTCTGATGCAGCTCCAGCAAGCCATCAACCGAAAGCGAACGAACAAAATTTATGCATTCGCCCATGGCGCGCACAACGCCACCACCCGGTTACGCCCCGCCACGCCGCGCAACCAATTTGCCGATGCCGCATTTATAGGCTGAAACTCAAAAAACGCTTCTTTTTTAAAACTCTAGGGCGCTGAAAAATCTTCACGACGGCCTCCGCATAGTTCTTGCATTGCATTTGGCGTTGTATTCATATGGTAAAAAAGGGGACATCGAAGTTGGCATTTGACGAAATGATAAATGCGGACGAAACGCCGCGAAGCCCATATGAAAACTATAACGAGTGGTACAGCCGGCAGGACAGGGCACACCTGATCCAGAAATCAAAAGACGCGGAAAACATCTTTCGAAAAACCGGCATTACTTTCGCAGTCTATGGCCATGCCGACAGTTCAGAAAAACTGATCCCCTTCGATATCATCCCGCGCATCATTTCCGGCCGTGAGTGGCGCAAACTGGCCCAGGGTATCGAACAGCGGGTTCTCGCTCTCAACGCTTTCCTCGACGATATCTACCACAAGCAGGAAATTATTCGCGCCGGACGCATTCCCCGCGAAATCATCGAGAAAAACGAAGCCTTCCTGCCGGAAATGATCGGCTTCACCCCACCCGGTGGCGTCTACACCCATATTGTCGGCACGGATATTGTCCGCACCGGCGAAGACCAGTTCTATGTTCTGGAAGACAATGCCCGCACACCGTCCGGTGTCAGCTACATGCTGGAAAACCGCGAAACGATGATGCAGATGTTCCCGGAACTCTTCCACGAAAACCGCGTACGGCGGGTGGAGGACTACCCCTATCTGCTGCGCCAGTCGCTCGCCTCGCTCGCCCCGCCCGGCTGTTCCGGCAAGCCGCGCGTCGCGGTATTGACGCCCGGCATCTATAATTCCGCCTATTACGAACATTCCTTCCTCGCCGACATGATGGGCGTGGAACTGGTGGAAGGCTCCGACCTGCGCGTCATGGACGGCAAGGTCAAGATGCGCACCACCCGCGGTTATGAGGCCATCGACGTGCTTTACCGTCGCGTCGACGACGACTTCCTCGATCCGCTGACCTTCCGTCCGGATTCGGCGCTCGGCGTGCCCGGCATCATGGATGTCTACCGCGCCGGCAACATCACCATCGCCAATGCCCCCGGCACCGGCATTTCCGATGACAAGGCGATCTATTCCTACATGCCCGAAATCGTCGAATTCTATACCGGCCGCAAGCCACTCCTGGAAAACGTGCCGACCTGGCGCTGTTCGGAGCCGGACAGCCTGAAATACGTTCTCGACAACCTTGCCGATCTCGTCGTCAAGGAAGTTCACGGTTCAGGCGGTTACGGCATGCTGGTCGGCCCCACCGCGACGAAAAAGGAACGGGCGCTGTTTGCAGACAAGCTGAAAGCCCGCCCCTCCAACTACATTGCGCAGCCGACGCTTTCGCTTTCCACCGTGCCGATCATGGTGAAGAACGGCATCGCGCCGCGCCATGTCGATCTGCGTCCCTATGTGCTGGTTTCAGACAAGGTGAAGATCATTCCCGGCGGACTGACCCGCGTTGCCCTCAAGCAGGGCTCGCTGGTGGTCAATTCCAGCCAGGGCGGCGGCACCAAGGATACCTGGGTACTGGAGGACTAAGCCATGCTGGGCAGAACGGCAAACGGGCTCTACTGGATGTTCCGGTATATCGAGCGCGCTGAAAACATCGCCCGGCTGATCGATGCGGGCCTGCGCGTTTCACTGACGCGCTCAGGCAGCGGCGATGAGGACTGGGACGGCGTGTTACAAAGTGCGGGCGTCCATGAAGCCTTTCTCGAAACGCGCGAGAAGGTAACGGCGGCCAATGCAATCGATTACCTCCTGCGGGACAAGGCTAACCCTTCCAGCGTCATGTCGTGCATCGAGGCGGGTCGAAACAATGCCCGCATGGTGCGCACGGCGCTGACGCGCGAAACGTGGGAAGCCACCAATGAATTCTGGATCGAGCTGAAGAACATTCTCGGCCGCAAGCTCAACCATGCCGAACTGCCGCAGACCATCGATGTCATCAAGCATCGCGCCGGTCTGGTGCGCGGCGCCTTCCATGGTTCGATGCTGCGCAACGATCTCTATAATTTCTCCCGCATCGGCACCTTCATCGAGCGTGCCGACAATACCGCCCGCATTCTGGACGTGAAATATTACGTGCTGCTGCCGGCGGTGGCCCATGTCGGCTCCTCGCTCGACAATGCGCAGTGGGAATCCATCCTGCGGTCAGTCTCGGCCCACCGCTCCTATGGCTGGGTCTATGATGCGGAATACAAACCGGCCAATATTGCCGATTTCCTTATTCTCAACGGCCGCATGCCGCGCTCGCTCGCCTATTGCTACGAAAAGATCGCCAGCAACCTCAATTACATCGCCGAGGATTACGGCGAAAGGCACAAGGCGCATGAGACGGCCGAAAGCATTCGCGACAGTCTGCGCAAAACGACCATCGGCCGTGTCATGGATGAAGGTCTGCACGAGTTTCTGGAGAGATTTGTCAACCGCAACGGTCAGTTGGGCCAGGAAATCGTGGAAGGCTACCGCTTTTATCAGTAAGCGCGTGGACGGGGACATCTTATGCGTCTGAAAATCACCCATACGACGGAATATGTCTATGACGAGCCGATGCCCTATGCATTGCAGCGGCTGCGCCTGACACCGCAGACCGGCCCGTGCCAGACGGTTGAGGACTGGGATGTCTCGGTCGATGGCGCGACCGTGGAAGTGACCTATGACGATCATTTCGGCAACCGGGTTGCCCTGGTGGAAACGGAAGGCCCGCAACGGAAGGTCAAGGTTCTGGCAAGCGGCCTCGTCATCACCGAGGACAAGGCCGGCGTGTTCGGTACCCATACCGGCAATGCGCCGCTGTGGCTCTTCATGCGCGAGACGCCGCTGACCAAGCCGGGAAAACTGGTGCGCGAAATGGCAAAGACCAGCAACGGTGACAGCGAGCTTGCCCGCCTGCATGACCTCATGGAAAATATTCACCGCAAGGTTCAATATGTGCCGGGCTCGACCGACACTGAAACCACGGCGGAAACGGCACTGGAGGCCGGCAAGGGCGTCTGCCAGGACCACGCCCATATCCTGATTTCGGCCGCACGGCTGATCGGCCTGCCCGCCCGTTATGTCTCCGGTTATCTGATGATGGACGAAGTGGCGCAGCAGACGGCCACCCATGCCTGGGCCGAGGTGCATCTTCAGGGACTTGGCTGGGTCGGTTTCGACGCCGCCAACAACATCTGCCCGGATGATCATTATGTCCGCATCGCCTCCGGCCTCTGCTACCGCGATTGCGCGCCGATATCAGGCATGCGCATCGGTCCGGCCGGCGAAACGCTGAGCGTGTCGGTAACGGTGCAGGAAACGCAAAGCCAGAGCCAGTCGCAGAGTTGAGACAATGACCGCCAGAGACGACGATACCATCGGCTTTTACACCGATAATGCCGGCGCCTATACATCAAGGGGACAGGCGCCGGACCGGCCTCATCTGGATCAGTTTCTGTCGCGCCTGCCGGTTGGCGCAAGTATCCTCGAACTGGGATGCGGCGGCGGACAGGACAGCGAATTCATGCTGGCTTCGGGTTTCGACGTCCACCCGACGGATGGAACACCCGATATCGCCAAGGCTGCGGAAGCCCGGCTTGGCATTCCCGTCAAAACATTGCTGTTCGAGGATATTGGCGACAGGGACCGTTATGACGGTATCTGGGCCAATGCCTGCCTGCTGCACGTGCCCCGCCCCGCCCTCCCCGGCATCATCGGCCGCATCCATGCGGCGCTGAAGCAGGGCGGCGTTTTTTACGCCAGCTTCAAGGCGGGAGAAGCGGAAGGCCGCGACACCTTCGGCCGTTATTACAACTATCCTTCGAAAGCCTGGCTGGAAAACCTGTACGGGCAGCTTGGCTGGACAAGCCTGGAGATAGAAGCCCGGCAGGGCAGCGGGTATGACAAGGTCCCGACCGACTGGCTGCATGTCACGGCAACGAAATCCTGATCCTTTTTTCAGGAACTCGCAGGTTGCGAAAGCGCGTCTCGACCGGTTAAATCACGGCATTGATTTACATGGCATGGTCCGGCTTCAGCCCATGGGCGAGAAGACGGCCGGGAGACAATTTTGTACAGGATTTCCGACTATCGGGACTGCCAGTCCCATGCGCCCATCATCGCTGAACGGGTCTGGACGGCATGGTGGCAGGATAGCGGCCTGCATGTCGGCGATGTTGCGGAACATCTGAAGGACATGACCAATCCTCATGCCCTGCCAACCGGCTTCGTCGCCCATGATGACAACGGCTACGTTGGCTCCGCCTTCCTCATCAATTGCGATCTGGAAGAACGTCCGCAATATCTGCCATGGGTCGCCGCCCTCTGGGTGGAGGAAGACCGCCGGCGCTCGGGCGTCGCCCGGGCGCTGATGCAGGCCGCGACGAAAAGGGCGGCCGAACTCGGTCACCACATCAGCTATCTGTGCTGTGAGCGCGATCTCGAAACCTACTATATCAATTGCGGCTGGACCGTCCTTGAACGCGGTGTCGGCAAACACGATCTGACCGTGCTGACCTACAGCACGAAAACTTGAAGCCGTCTGTCCGCGCCGGACAGCCCATGGACGACCGGAGGAAACCATGCGCCCGCCAGCCGCCATTATGGAAACCGCGATCTACGCGGATGATCTCGACGCCGCCGAGGCCTTTTACCGCGATGTCTTCGGGCTGGAGGTGGTGCGCAGGCTAGCGGGGCAGTTCGTATTCTTCAAATGCGGCCGGCAGATGCTGCTGATCTTCGATCCGCAACAATCACGCAAGGCCACGCCGGACAATCCGATCCCGCGCCATGGCGCAGCCGGGCAAGGCCATTTCTGTTTTTATGCGAAAGACAAGGCGGAAGTGGACGGCTGGAAGGCGCGATTGGAAGAGCTAGGCATCGCCATCGAACACTATCACCATTGGCCGAATGACAGCTATTCCGTCTATATCCGAGACCCGGCGGGTAATTCGGTGGAGGTCGGTGAAGGAAAGCTGTGGGGGGTCTGATCTCTACGTGCCGTCAGGCGGTAACGGGACAATGGAGGAGCTTGAAACCCCTCCTCCGTCATCCTCGGGCTTGACCCGAGGATCCATGGTCACGCCGAGTTGTGGATCCTCGGGTCAAGCCCGAGGATGACGCCGAGGGAGAGAGCAAGGCACCTCCTCGACCAACTTCACCCGACCCGCAGATCAGATCTGCCGAACGGCGATCTCTTCTTCCGCCTGCACCGCAAGCGGGTTCTTCAGCGGCAGGCCGAAACCGGCGGCCTCGATCTCGAACACATCGCCCGCTTCCGGCTTGATACCATCGGCAAAGGAGAGTGTGGCCGTGCCGAACATGTGCACATGCACGTCGCCCGGCGCGCGGAACAGGCCGTATTTGAAGTGGTGATATTCGAGATTCGCAAAGGTGTGGGACATGTTGTCCTCACCCGAAACGAAGGGCTTTTCGAAGATGACCTTGTCGCCGCGACGGATGCGCGACGTGCCGCGAATATCCGACGGCGGGGCGCCGACGCGGATTTCCGGGCCGAAGCTTGCCGGGCGCAGCTTGGAATGGGCGAGGTAGAGGTAATTGATCCGCTCGGTGACGTGATCGGAAAATTCGTTGGAGACGGCAAAGCCGATACGCACCGCTTCGCCCTCGTCGGAGATCACGTAGATGCCGGCCATTTCCGGCTCTTCGCCGCCATCGAGCGCAAAGGACGGAGAGGTGAGCGCGGCACCGGGCGCTGCCGCCACGTGGCCGTTGCCCTTGTAGAACCATTCGGGCTGAACGCCCTTTTCGCCAGCCTTCGGCTTGCCGTTTTCGAGACCCATGCGGAACATCTTCATGGAGTCTGTCAGGCTTTCTTCGGCGGCTTCCGTGGTCTTCTTATGCATGCTGTCGCGGGTCGCGGCGGAGCCCAGATGGGTGAGGCCCGTGCCGGTCAGATGCAGATGCGCCGGATCGGGATGGGTGATCGGCGGCAGGAAACGGCCTTCGGCATAGGCCTTTTCGAGATCGACGGCATCGCCGAGACCATGGGCGGAAATGACATCGGCAAGGCTCTTGCCGCCATTGGCGGCTTCCATGGCGAGGGCGTAAACCGACTGGGCACCCTTGACGGCGCGCGCTTCGCCGCCCTCTTCGCGAACGGCCACGACGATCGCGCCGCTAGAATCCTTGATCTGTGAAATGAGCACGGGATTTCCTTCCTCTGGCGCCACGCGCCTTATCTTCTTCGGCGATTGCGCCTGCACCTTATGAAAGTGGCCGGAAACCGGCCACTTTTTTGACTTGCCATGTGGGTTGGGCGATCAGCCCTTGTTCTTGTTGTAGACGTCGAAGAACACGGCGGCGAGCAGCACGAGGCCCTTGACCATCTGCTGGAAGTCGATGCCGAGGCCGACGATCGACATGCCGTTGTTCATGACGCCCATGATGAAGGCGCCGATGACCGCACCAGTGATCTTGCCCACGCCGCCGGATGCCGAAGCGCCGCCGATGAAGCAGGCCGCGATAACGTCAAGCTCGAAGCCCACACCCGCCTTCGGCGTCGCCGAGTTGAGGCGTGTCGCGATGATCATGCCGGCGAGACCGGCCAGCACGCCCATGTTGACGAAGGTGAGGAAGCTCAGGCGTTCGGTGTTGATACCGGAAAGCTTGGTCGCCTTCTCATTGCCGCCCATGGCGTAAACGCGGCGGCCAATGGTCGTGCGGCGCGTTACGAAGCTGTAGAGCGCGATCAGCACCAGCATCACGATCAGCACGTTGGGCAGGCCGCGATAGGTCGACAGCTGGTAACCGAGGAACAGAATGGCAGCGGCGATCAGAATATTCTGGCCGATGAAGAAGCCGAAGGGCTCGACATCGATGCCGTGCTTCACGTTCACGACGCGACGACGCCATGCGAGATAGAACAGCACGACCGTGATCAGCACCGTCAGGATCATCGACGTGGTGTTGAGACCTTCGATACCGCCGATATCGGGCAGGAAGCCGGTGCTGATGATCTGGAAATCGGTCGGGAACGGACCGATGTTCTTGCCGCCGAGCACGAAGAGTGTCAGGCCGCGGAACACCAGCATACCCGCCAGCGTCACGATGAACGAGGGAATGCGGTGGTAAGCGATCCAGTAACCCTGGGCCGCACCGATGATGCCGCCAATGACGAGACAAATCAGCGCCGCCAGAAACGGGTTCATGCCCCATTGCACGGTCAGTATCGCCGCTATCGCGCCAACGAAGGCGACGATGGAACCGACCGAAAGGTCGATATGGCCTGCCACAATGACGAGCAGCATGCCAAGCGCCATGATGACGATGAACGAGTTCTGCAGGATGAGGTTTGTCAGGTTGACCGGACGGAACAGGATGCCGCCAGTATAGAACTGGAAGAAAACCATGATGGCGACGAGCGCGATCAACATGCCATATTCGCGGATATTGGAGCGAATATAGGACGCGACCGAGATGACGTTACTTTCTTCGCTTGTTGTGTTTGCCGAACTCATGAGTTCTTCTCCCCTGAGCGCATGATAGCGCGCATGATGCTTTCCTGGCTCGCCTCTGCCTTCGGCAATTCAGCGACGATACGGCCTTCGTTCATGACGTAGATGCGGTCGCAATTGCCGAGCAGTTCGGGCATTTCCGATGATATCATCAGAACGCCTTTGCCGTCGGCAGCGAGCTGGTTGATGATGGTGTAGATTTCATATTTCGCGCCGACATCGATACCGCGGGTCGGTTCATCGAGGATCAGCACGTCGGGATTGGAGAACAGCCATTTGGAGAGCACGACCTTCTGCTGGTTGCCGCCCGAGAGGTTGACCGTTTCCTGGAAGATGCCCGAGGAGCGGATGCGAAGGCGTGTGCGAAAATCGCTCGCCACCTTCATTTCCTTGATGTCGTCGATGACGCTGGCATTCGACACGCCGGCCAGATTGGCAAGCGTGGTGTTGTGCAGGATGTTGTCGTTGAGCACGAGACCGAGATGTTTGCGGTCTTCCGTCACATAGGCGAGACCGGCATCGATGGCCTTGCGCACGGTGCTGACATCGACCGGCTTGCCGTCGATCAGCACTTCGCCGCTGATCTTGTGGCCATAGGACTTGCCGAACACGCTCATCGCAAATTCGGTGCGCCCTGCGCCCATCAGCCCGGCGATGCCGACGACTTCGCCCTTGCGGACGGTAACGTTGATATCGTGCAGAACCTGACGGTCACGGTGCTGCTGGTGATAGGCGTTCCAGTTCTTCACTTCGAGAATGGTCTCGCCGATCGGCACGTCGCGCGGCGGATAACGATCCTCGAGATCGCGCCCCACCATGTTGCGGATGATGACATCCTCGCTGATTTCTTCCTGATGACAGTCGAGCGTCTTCACCGTCATGCCGTCGCGCAACACGGTGATCTGGTCGGCCACCTTGCGCACTTCATTGAGCTTGTGGGTGATGATGATCGAGGTCATGCCCTGCTTGCGGAATTCGATCAGCAGGTTGAGCAGCGCCTCGGAATCGCTTTCGTTCAGCGAAGCCGTCGGCTCGTCAAGGATGAGCAGCTTCACGCTCTTCGACAGCGCCTTGGCGATTTCCACCAGCTGCTGCTTGCCGACGCCGATATCGGTAATCAGCGTCTCCGGCGATTCCTTCAGGCCCACCTTCTTTAAAAGTTCGCGGGTTCGGTTGAAGGTCTGCTGCCAGCTGATGACGCCGTTCGAGGCGACCTCGTTGCCGAGGAAGATGTTTTCCGCAATCGACAGGAGCGGCACCAATGCCAGTTCCTGGTGAATGATGATGATACCAATATCTTCGCTATCATTGATGGCGCGAAAATTCCGCACTGCGCCTTCATAGTGGATTTCGCCCTCATAGGTGCCGGCGGGATAAACACCGGAAAGGACCTTCATCAAGGTCGACTTTCCCGCGCCGTTCTCACCGACGAGTGCGTGGATCTCACCCTCTTTAACCTTGAGGTTGACGTTCTCAAGCGCTTTCACGCCCGGAAACGTCTTGGTGATGTTCCGCATTTCGAGAATGGTATTGGCCATATCGCAATCCAGCGCCCGATTAATTTCGGCGTTTTTATTTTTATGGAAAAACGGGGATGACGCCAAGTCATCCCCGCATGTGTCTTCAGGCTTATTTCAGCTGGTCTTCTTTGTAATAACCACCGTCAACGAGAACCTGCTTGTAGTTCTCCTTGGTCACGGCAACCGGCTTCAGCAGGTAGGACGGAACGACCTTGACGCCATTTTCATAGGTCTTGGTGTCGTTTACCTCGGGCTCCTTGCCCTGCAGAACGGCGTTGACCATGCCAACAGTGACCTTCGCGAGTTCGCGGGTGTCCTTGAAGATGGTGGAATACTGTTCGCCGGCAATGATCGACTTGACGGAAGGAACTTCAGCGTCCTGACCGGAAACGACCGGCAGCGGCTGGTCCTTCGTGCCATAACCAACGCCCTTCAGCGAGGAGATGATGCCGATGGACAGACCGTCGTAAGGCGACAGGACGGCGTCAACCTTGGCGTCGGTGTAATAGGCCGACAGCAGGTTATCCATACGGGCCTGGGCCGTTGCCGGATCCCAACGCAGCGTACCGACCTTGTCCATGCCGGTCTGGCCGGACTTTACGACCAGCTTGCCGCTGTCGATGTAAGGCTGGAGAACCGACATCGCGCCGTCATAGAAGAAGAAGGCGTTGTTGTCGTCCGGAGAACCACCGAAGAGTTCGATGTTGAACGGACCCTTGCCGTCCTTCAGGCCAAGCTTGTCGACGATCGAAGTCGCCTGCAGAACGCCAACCTGGAAGTTGTCGAAGGTGGCGTAGTAGCTGACGTCGCCGCTGTTGCGGATCAGGCGGTCATAAGCGATGACCTTGATGCCCTGCTGGCCAGCCTGCTTCAGAACGTCCGACAGCGTCGTGCCGTCGATCGACGCGATCACGAGGACCTTGACGCCCTTGGTGACCATGTTTTCGATCTGGGAAAGCTGGTTCGGAATATCGTCGTCGGCATATTGCAGGTCGGTGGTGTAACCGGCTTCCTGCAGCTGCTTGACGATGTTGTTGCCGTCATCAATCCAGCGAGCGGAAGACTTGGTCGGCATGGCGATGCCGACGGAACCCTTGTCCTGCGCAAAAGCCGGCGCTGCGAAGGAAGCAGCACCGATGGCACAAGCCGCCATCAGCGAAATAATGGACTTCATTAACTCTCTCCCTTGAACCCTTCTCTGGTGCCGCTTGCTGCGGTGCACCATGAAATTCATGCCGTCAGAGGAAGAAGCCGCATTTAGCCCGCTCCAATCTCGCAGATGCGAAATGGAACAGATGCCGCTCCTCCCCGGCATTTCGCAAATTGTTCTGAATCCATATAACTGTCAAATAGAATATATCGGCTTACATATATCAATTGTGATATATTAAATCGATACAATAACCGTAGAGGGGTATGAGGTCGCGCATGAACAACCAGAAAGTGTATGAGCAGCCGCAAACAGCGGACGCGCTTTTTGTCTTTGAAGACAACCCGCTTCTGCGTGCCGGATTGAAGATGAGCCATCTTCGCATGCTTGTCATGATCGAGGAGCACGGACAGGTCAGCGCGGCGGCGGCAGCAATGAACATGACGCAGCCGGCGGCGTCGCGCATGCTCTCGGAAATGGAAGCGATCGTCAAAAGCCCGCTCTGTCAAAGAGCCTCGCGCGGCGTGGTGCTGACGAAATTCGGTGAGGCGCTGGCCCGCCGGGCCCGTACCATATTGCTGGAACTGCGCGAGGCGAGCCGCGAACTCAACCAGATGAAATCCGGCAGCGGCGGATCGGTCTATATTGGCTCCGTCACCGCACCGGCCGTCAGCCTCGTTGTTCCCGCCATAAAACGGGCGATGGACACCTATCCCGGCATCGAGATCAACGTGCAGGTGGAAAGCAGCAACGTGCTGGCCCGTGAACTGCTGGTCGCACGGCATGATTTCATCATTGGCCGCATTCCGGATGATTTCGATCCCGGCCTGTTCTCCGTCCATGAAATCGGCATAGAGCGCGCCTGTCTGGTGGTGCGTGAGGGCCACCCCCTGCTTGGCAGCGAACCCGTTACCCTCAATGACCTTTCCGCCTATGACTGGGTGTTCCAGCCGCCCGGCGCGCTCTTGCGCAGAACGATGGAAGACGTGTTTCTCACCCATGGCGTCGCCATGCCGCGCAACATCATCAACACGCCCTCCATGCTCCTGACGCTCGCCCTCATCTGCAACACCGATGCGATAGCGCCGATCGCCCAGGATATGGCCGAGTTCGTGACGGGCCAGCAGGCCGATATCGGCCGCACGCGCATCCTGCCGACGGACTTCGAACTCGTGGTCAAGCCCTATAGCATCATCACCACCAAAGGCCGCGTTTTGCCGCCCAGCGCCCGCCTGCTTTATGATCTGGTTCTGGATGAAAGCCGTAAACTCACTGGAATCTGACGCGGCAAGCCAGACGCCAACTTCATTCTATATAAGGCCGGATTTATTCAGGCTGATGCAGGGAAAAGCCGCATGCTCTTCGGACAATCCGTCTTCCAGTCGGTCGTCGAAAGACTGAAACAGGAAAAAGAAGACGAAAGCGCGGAGCAGCCGCCGCCCGCCGGCCATCGCATCGCCGGTTTCAGTTCGGGTTTCGTCGCCGACACGCATCCTGAGGCGCCGCCACCCGGAAACGGCAATCTCGACGCCTATCTCGCCTTTCTGCCGGATCCCGCTCCGCCACCGGAGCCGGAAAGCGAGCCTGAGCCCGAGCCGATGCCGGCTTATCTCGAAAAGACGTCGCTCGCCGACGTCTCAGTGGAGCTGGCAATCGATGAAACCGATACGGCAGCAACACTTGCGGAAAAACGCCGCGCTTTTGCCCGGCTCAATCATCCCGATGGGGTGAAGCCGGAATTCCGGCACAATGCGACCTTGCGCATGACCGCGGCAAATCTCCTGATCGACCAGGCGATCCGAATGCTGCGGACGCGGGCGCATTTCCGGTAAAAATATCCCGCGTCAGGCCCCGGAAATGTGCAGGCCAGAGATAAGGAGTGTCTCAGCCGGCATCGTTCCTCTCCGCCGGCGCGCTTTCGGCGGCATCATCCGATGCAGCCTTCCCTGCGTCATCCTTGCTGACATCGCTGCTATTCGCTGGTTTGAACTTCACCAACAGCTCATAGGCCGCATAGGCCGCAACGCCGCCGACGATCGTTCCCCAGAAAAACTCGCGATTGACGAATTCGATGACGGCCCATGCCGCACAAAAGCCGACGATCAGCAGCCTGACCCACAGCGGGCGATAAAGCGGATGGCTCGTATCGATATTCAGCATGGCGTCCCCCGTCCGGGCCTTCCCATCACGTTACATTGCATTGCCATCGTGCGGCGCGTCAGGGCGCAGACAGGCTAGTGCGTCTTGGCCGTTTCACAGGCAAATTGCAATGTAAATCAATCCGCAGCCGATCAGGCTGTCGTGAAAGCTGAAGATTGGCCTGGCGCCGAAAGCCGCAACAGGTCAGAAACGGCCCAAAGACGGCACTGTGCGAGGCACACTCCGTGATTGCCAACTGCGTCGCGTGATCGATGTTTTAGTCCCGCAGGCGTCCGAGCAGCGCCAGCAACTGGTCACGGGCTTTCTTGCCGCCAATCCGGTCGATCAGCTTTTCCTCACGGTCCCGCCATGCGTCAGACAGGCGGTCAAGAAGGCGACCGCCTTCATCTGTCATATCGAGAAAATGAACGCGCCTGTCCTCTTCCGATCTGCGGCGGACAAGCAGCTTCTTCTCTTCCATGCTGTCAACAATCGCGACAAAGTTGGCACGCTGGATGCCAAGCGCTTCGGCGACATCGCTCTGCTTGAGCCCCGGATTGCCGCCAACGATGACGAGAACGGAAAAATCGGCCGGCCGCAATCCCAGTTCCGCCAGCACATCGGAGAACCCGTTTGCCACGGCAAGTTGAGAGTGCCGCAAATGATAACCGATCGCAGTCGTCAGCAACCCATAGTCGATTGCCGCAGGATGCGCCGCCTCCGTGCCACCGCTTTCAGCCTTTTCCGCCCGCGGCCCGTTGCTATGTGCCAATCGCAAAGCCATCCGATCCCCCGCCTGATTCGTTCCTTTACCCTGCCGAAATCATAACCGACAATGTTGCGAAACTGTATCCCAAATAAATGTAGATGATACTAATATTGTATAATAATTTGACAGTTAATCCCCGGATAACCGAACTCTGCCAGCAGATCAACATCTCGCGAATAAGAAAAGTATGACTATTTACCCGCCGATTTTAAGGGGCTGAATGCATTTCACCCGCCTTGTTTCAAAGGCATTGCATCAATTCGGCCACCTGCGCACGACCGCGCCGAAAGCGCCGCCGGATTCGGCGATAACATACTACTTAAAAGGGAAAAAAATTTTCCACAAAAAACGCAATACGTCAGACAACACATCGCCACTTTCTAACAACGACCAATGTCGCCACCACAAAACAGGCCCCGCCCTCACCCTGCAGAAAAACAGGCACCCTTTCGCAAATCTTTGATTTTTAGACATTGATGCAAAAAGAAAGCTGGGGTATGAACCAACCGCTGCACGCGATTCAAGCGTGACCGCTGCACCCGTAGCTCAGCTGGATAGAGTGTTGGATTCCGATTCCAAAGGTCACAGGTTCGAATCCTGTCGGGTGCGCCATTTCAGCCCTTCGCAACATGGGACAATCTGCCCATTGACGCGTTCTACGCTCAATGAAGTCGCGAAAGTGGCCTGCAACCGAATCCAAACGGGCTCATGAGGCGGCCGAAGTCACCGGCTGTGTCGCATCGACGCCGCACGCATCGAAACCAGCCAGTTTGGGCTCCGGACCCTTGTTCCCGCCGTCCATCCAGGCGATTTTTGCGCGCGTATAGGCGATCATCGTGTCGAGCCCGTCCCGCTTGGCCTCCAGTTTGCCGAGTTGGCTGGCCATGATCGCGCGCCCGCGCTCGGGCGTTATATCGCCACGATGATATTCGTCGGCAATGCCGCCGATTTCTTTCAACGAGAAGCCGAGGCTCTGCATCAGGCGAATGACGCGTGCGCCATTGACCTGTTCAGCGTCGAATATCTGATAGGGATTGGCGCCCCCCTTCATACCCGTCTGCGGGTGGAGCAGCCCCTGGCGCACATAAAAGCGGACGGTATCGACACTCATTCCCGCCGCGCGCGCAAATTCCGAAATCAGCATGACGAAATTACCTATTGACCATGGACCATACTCCACCCTTATAGAGTGCGGCTCTATTGAATAGGAGTCAAAAATCGACATGAAAACTGCTCTTGTGACCGGCGCATCGTCGGGAATCGGCGAAGCGACGACCCGTCAGCTCGTCAAAGACGGCTACAAGGTATTCGCCGCCGCCCGGCGACTCGACCGGATGAAACCGCTTGAAGCCTTGGGAGTGACACTTGTTCCGCTCGATCTCACTGACGACGCCTCGATCGTCGCTGCGGTGGCGGACGTCGAACGCGCTGCGGGCGGGCGGCTCGACGTGCTCGTCAACAATGCCGGCTATGGTAGCTATGGCGCGCTTGAGGATGTGCCGATGGGAGAGGGCCGCCGCCAGGTCGAAGTGAACTTGATGGGTCTGGCGCGGCTCAGCCAACTCGTCATTCCGCTCATGCGGGCGCAAAAGTCTGGAACGATCGTCAATGTCACTTCGGTCGGCGGCAAACTCGGCGAGCCGTTCGGCAGCTGGTATCACGCCACCAAGTTCGCGGTGGAAGGGCTCTCCGATTGCATGCGGCTCGAACTCAAACCATTTGGCATTCGCGTGATCGTTATCGAACCCGGCGCAATCCGCAGCGAATGGAACGAAATCGCGCGCGACAGCTTGCTTGCGCGATCAGGAGTCACGGCCTACGGCCCCTATGCTCGACGCCATGCCGCGATGCTGAAAAGCGCCGACGCTTCAAGCATGGCCTCTCCGCCTGAAGTCGTTGCGCGGACGATCGGCAAGGTCGTGGCGGCGCGCAATCCGCGCCCGCGCTATGCTACCGGCGGCGGTGCCAAATTGATTATGTTTCTTACCTGGCTGCTTCCCGATCGACTGATCGACAGCATGTTGTGGCGAATGTCGCAGAGTGCCGGCTAACCGGCTATTCGCCATAGTCCCGGAGGCGGAAAGTCGGCGTGGAGAAAGGCGCGTCAACCAGACAGCACACTATCTCCTCGCCCCGGCCTCCGGCTCAGCGGCTTCGCTTATACGCTTCAGATCGGCGAAAACATGGGCATTTCCCGCCCAGATTGGTCCCGGATCCAAAAGGGTTCCGGTAAATTCCGCCTGCCCTCCAGCCTCCCGGATAAGAAGCAGGCCCGCCATGCAGTCCCAACTGAAAAGACGTGGATCATAATAGCCGCACAAGCGGCTGGCCGCGACATAGGCGAGCATCAATGCACCGGAGCCGACACGGAAAATCACGCCACCCTCACGATAAAGCCTGGTCACGAACTCTCCGGCCTGATCGGCGTCCGCGCGTTCCGTCGCGCCGAAGCCAACGGGGATCGTGGCGATCGTCCAGTCGTCCCGCATAAGGAGCTGCCGGCCATTGAGCCAGGCGCCCTGCCCCCGCATCGCATGGTAGATTTCCTTGAGAACCGGCGCAAAAACGACCCCGGCGACAAGCTCGTCTCCCTCCAGGACGGCGATTGAAACCGTCCAGTTGGGTTGGCCCGTCAGAAAGGCCATCGTTCCATCGATCGGATCGATAACCCATTTGAAAGTGGAGCGGCCGTCAGTCGGGGCGTTTTCCTCGCCGATAATCGCATCATCAGGAAAATGGCTGGAAATCTGGTGCCGGAGATAGGCCTCGACCGACCGGTCCGCCTCGCTGACCAGATCCTGCGGCGAGCTTTTGACCTGGGCGGTCAACCGCCTCGGATGGGAGAAAAGGCGCTTTGCCTTGCTACCGGCGCGCCGGGCGATCTTGCGCGCGAATGCCGCACGAACGCCGATCTCATCTGTGGAATTGCGCTTCGGAAGCATCTTTTACCATTCCTCCCCCTACCGCGCTCTGATGCCATATTTTTACGATCGATGCTATTGCAAATTTTAAAATACAAATGTATCGAATAGTGGAAATGTGAAGAATGCATTTTTATAAACAACTGAAATTCATAAACTATCCGTCTTTTGCGGAGGGCGGAGCTTTGCTCCGCATCAGACGAAACCCAACCATCGACTGCTTTTGAACGGTGCTTCCGCAGGATCAACGCCCTGCAAAAAATGCCGCACAGCATCAGGTTGAACTGACAATTACCGGAGAGAAAGCCAGGCCAGCCCGAAAGCAGCCGGCACGAAGGAGGAAAGAAATGAAAGCAAAATTTAGCACCATTGTGAGCGCTCTGGCGATTGCCGTCGCGTCTTCGAGCCTGCCGTCCGTCGCGTCTGCGGCAGACTGGCTGGAAACGGCGGCGGCCCCGCTCAAGGGCACCGAAATCAGCGGCATTTTCCTGGATCGTCCCGGCTACCGCGCCATCATCAAGCTGCTTCCGGAATTCGAAAAGAAGACCGGCATCAAGGTGAACTACGAGATCGTTCCCTATGAGAACACCCGCGAAAAGCAGGTGCTGAACTTCACCTCGCGCGGGGATTTGACCCTTGCGCTGGTCGACCTCGTATGGATTGGCGAATTTGCCGAAAGCGGCTGGATCGTACCGATTGACGATCTGACCAAGGACAAATCCATCACCGACCCGAACCTCAAGCTCGATGGCTTCTTCCCGCTACTGCTCGACGCCTTCGGTTCATGGGGCGGCACCACCTACGGTCTGCCGTTCGATAACTATTCGGGCCTGCTGTTCTATAATTCGTGCAAGCTGAAGGAGGCGGGTTTCGACAAGCCGCCGGCCACATGGCAGGAACTCAAGGACGTCTACGGCCCCAAGCTGACGGACGCTTCCAAGAACCAGTATGCCTATGCGCTTCAGTCCCGTCGCGGCGAAACGCAATCGGCCGACAGCTTTATGCGCTTCCTGTGGCCATTCGGCGGCTCGCTGCTCACCAAGGAGTTCAAGTCCAATCTTCTAAGCAAGGAAAGCCAGACCGGCCTGACCTTCCGTCAGGATCTGGCCAAGTACATGCCGCCGGGCGTCGTGAGCTGGGATCACGCGGAGGCAGTCAACGCGCTTGCGCAGGGCCAGGTATCGATGATCACCGAATGGTCGGCCTTCTACGGTACCTTGGTCGATCCGGCGACATCGAAGCTCGGCGATTGCCTTGCGGTCGCGCCCGAACCCGCCGGCCCGGCCGGTCGCCTGCCTGCGCTTGGCGGCTTCTCTCTCGCCGTCGCCGAACAGGCCTCCGAAGAGCAGAAGAAGGCAAGCTGGCTGTTCATTCAATGGGCAACGTCGGAAGCCATCGCCAAGGACTATGTTGAAGCTGGCGGCGTTTCCGGCCGCAAGGCTGTCTATGACGACCCGGCAATCAAGGCGAAGTATAAGTTCGTCGACCCGATGGTCGCCTCCTGGCAGGCCGGCGTCCCTGAGTTCCGTCCGCGCTTCCCGGCCTGGCCTGCCATTTCCGAAGTCGTCGCCGAATGGGGCTCAAAGATGCAGCTTGGTGAAGTGACCGTGGAGAACGGCGCCAAGGAAATCGGCACACGCACCGAGGAAATCCTTGGCAAGGATGGTTATTACGACGGCAAGAAGAAGCTGCTGCAGTAATCCCGACCTCCCGGAGGACGGCGGGTCTCATCCCCCGCCGTCCTTTCTTCCTTCTTCACAAGAGTTCCGGTTGACCCGTAATGCTAGAACACTCCCGACAGGCCCTTGAAGAAATCGCCGAAAGCCTCGAACGGATAAATCCCGCCGACTTCGACGCCAGCGTCCGCGAAATTGCCGATGCCCGCAGGATCGCGCTTTACGGCGTCGGTCGCGAAGGACTTCAGATCAGGGGGCTGGCCATGCGGCTGTTCCATCTCGGCCTTGCCGCATCCGTCGTTGGCGACATGACGACGCCGAGCCTCGGCAAGGGTGATCTTCTGGTCGCTTCGGCCGGTCCGGGCGACTTCTCGACAGTTTCCGCCCTGATGGGCGTTGCGCATGAGGCGGGTGCACGTGTCCTGCTCGTCACCGCGCAGGCAGACGGCAAGGCCGCGGGCCGGGCCGACACCGTTCTCACGGTTCCGGCGCAAACCATGGCGAACGACCAGGGCTCCGATATTTCGGTGTTGCCCATGGGCTCGCTCTATGAGGGAGCACTTTATGTGCTCTTCGAACTTCTGATCCTTTCGCTTCGTGCACGCCTCGGCATTTCCGCCGACGCCATGCGGGCGAACCACACCAATCTCGAGTGACTTCACCGATGCGGCCGCACCCGGTGCCTGAGAGGACGTTATGATTCAAACCAAACCAAACCGAGGATATGGACGCTGGACGCCGGCATGGTTTCTGGCGCCCGCGGTTATCGCGCTGTTCCTGATCGGCATCTACCCCACGCTCTTTGCGCTCGTCACCTCGTTCCGGCGATACAACATCGCCCGCCCGCGTGAGGGCTTTCCCTTCATCGGTTTTGAAAACTACGCCTCGGTTCTGACGGACAGCACCTTCTGGGCAAGCCTCTTCCTCACCGCCAAATTCTACGTGACGGTGCTGCCGATCCAGATCGCGCTTGGTATGGGGGTGGCCCTGCTGCTCCACAAGACCGGTCTCGGCCTTCTGAAATCGCTGGCCCGCGTTACGCTCGTCGTGCCGCTTGCCACCACCTATGCCGTCGTCGGCCTTATCGGCCGGTTGATCTTCAACCGCGATTTCGGAGTGGCGAACCAGTTTCTCGGCATGTTCGGTTTTGAAAGCTTCGACTGGCTCGGCTCGCCCGGCGGCGCCTTCGCCGCCATCGTCATCATGGATGTATGGCAGTGGACACCGTTCTGCGCCCTCATCTTCCTGGCCGGCCTTTCCATGGTGCCCGGCGAGATCGAGGAAGCGGCGAGACTTGAGACCTCGTCGAAACTCTCGCTGCTGCGCTACGTGCAGCTGCCCTACCTCATGCCCGGGCTCACCGCCGTGATGATCCTTCGCTCGGCCGACGTCCTCAAACTGTTCGACATGGTGTTCGTGATGACACGCGGCGGACCGGGTTCCGCGACCGATCTCGTGTCCATCTACATCCAGCGCGTCGGCTTCCGCATCTTCGACCTTGGCACGGCCTCGGCGCAGGCGATCCTGCTGCTCATCCTCACCGTGCTGATCAGCCGTCTCTATATTCGCGTATTCTACAAGGAGGTTAACTGATGCGTCTCTCATCCGGCACCATCCTGCATGCCATCGGCCTGACCGCAGTTGTCCTCTTCTCGCTTTTCCCATTCCTCTGGATGGTGGCTGCGAGCTTCAAGACGCAATCGGATATTCTCGCCTCGCCGCCAATGTGGTTTTTCACCCCCACTCTGGAAAATTACGAGGCCATCTTCGCCGATTCCAAGGTGCTCGGCGCGGTGGGGCATTCATTGCTGATCGCCTCCGCCACCACCATTCTTGCGGTCATACTCGGTGCGCCGGCCGCCTTCGCGCTGGCCCGTTATGAATTTCGGGGCAAGTCGGACCTGTGGTTCTGGTTCATCTCGAACCGCATGACGAGCCCGATCGTGCTTGCGCTCCCGGTCTATCTGCTGGCGATGCAGGCCAATCTGCTCGATACCCATATCGTGCTGATCCTGATCTATCTGACCTTCAACCTGCCGATCGTCGTATGGATCTGCACCGACCAGTTCAAGTCGATCCCTTCCGACCTGGAGCAGGCGGCGCGACTGGACGGCGCCGATCAGTTCACCATCTTCCGCAAAATCTACCTGCCGCTCGGTGCGCCGGGGATTGCCGTCTCGGCCATCTTCTCCTTCATCTTCTCCTGGAACGAGCTGCTTTACGCGCTGGTGCTGACCCGCCGTAACGTGCAGACCGCGCCGGTGATCGCGACCAGCTTCATGTCCGGTTACGAGTTGCCCTGGGGCAAGATCATGGCCACCGGAACGGTGATCGTGCTGCCGGTCACGATCTTTGCCCTCATCGTATCGCGCCATATGGTGCGCGGCCTGACCATGGGGGCGACCAAGTGACGGATCCTATCGCCTTCGGCCTCAACCTTTCCTTCTGCGTCAAGCGCTGGGTTACGTCCGGACTTTGGGCTCCGTTGGTGCGCGAGCGCATGGGGGTCGATCTCGTGCAGTTTTCGCTGGATCTCGTCGATCCCATGTGGCCATCCGCCGTGCTGGACCGTCATGCCGATACGATCCGCAGGGATGCATCCGTCACCGGCATCACCATCCATAGCGCCTTCATCGGGCTTGCGCATTACACCTTCAACCAGCTGCTTCATCCGGATCCGGATGTACGCGACTATGCCGAAGCGTGGCTCGGTCGTGCCTATGCCTTTGCCGCCAGGGCCGGAATAAAAAGCGTCGGCGGTCCGCTCGGAGCGACGGCCTCGCGGATAGACGGCAGGGAGGCGGATGCGATCTCCGATGCGGACTATGCCGACCTCATCGCCCGCATGATACGTCTTGCGGATCGGGCAAAAACCGAAGGCCTGACCCGTCTTTATGTCGAACCGACCCCCCTGCGCCGCGAATGGCCGTGGACGGTGGCGCAGGCGCGGCGGATGATGGACGATGTTTCGGAAAGCGCCGTAGCCTGGAACTATTGTCTCGACTGGGGCCACGGAACTGTGGAGCCGCTCTATGGCAAAGCCGGCGCAGACATGGAGCCGTGGTTAAGCGGCCTTCGCGATGTCGTCGGCGCGCTGCACGTCCAGCAGACCGATTTCCAGTTCGATCGCCACTGGGATTTCACCACGCAGGGCCGGGTCGATCCGGCGGAGGTGGCGTCGCTCGTCCGCAGAACAGGGCTGGCGGGTGCGCCCGTCTTCCTCGAAGTGTTCTATCCTTTCGAACAGGATGACGCTTCCATCCTTGACGCCGTCGAAAAATCCGCGTCGCTTCTCCGCAACGCTTTTGCATGAGAACGGAACCAGACATGGACGATGGCAACAATAATTTCGACGCAAACACCGGCACCGTGCGGGACATGGAAGCCGAGCAGCTCAAGGCGCGCGTGGCCTGGTTCTATTTCGTCGGCGGTCTGACACAGCAGGAGATCGCCGACCGGGTGGGCGTGACGCGCCTGCGCGTGAACAAGATCCTCGGTCAGGTTCGCTCCGACGGATCGGTCGTGGTGGATATACGTCTTCCGCTGGTCAATTGTGTCAACCTCGAACAGCAGCTCAAGGCCCGCTTCGGGCTGGATCATGTCACGGTCGTGCCCACCCTGCCCGACGCCGGGGAGCAACAGCGGGTGATTGGCGACGCCGCTGGCACTCTGCTCGACAGCCTTCTCGAAAACGGCATGGGCCTCGGCGTCGGCTGGGGCAAGACGCTTGCCGCCGGACTGCGCCGCATGACGCCCCGTTCGCTGCCCGATAGCTGGGTAACCTCGCTGATGGGCGGCGTGACACGCGGCTCCGGCTCCAGCACCTTCGAAGTGGCGACAGGCTATGCGCGGATCATCGCGGCGGATTGCTATTATCTGGTTGCGCCGCTCTACTTCCCGACCGTCGAAAGCCGCGAAATCCTGCTCTCGCATCACGGTATTCGTGAAACCATGCGGCGGGCCAGGGCAGTTGATGTGGCGCTTCTGTCCTGTGGCGACATGACCGAGCGCTCGCTGCTGATCAAAGTCCCGACGGTGGCCGAAAATGTCGACGCTCTGATCGCGGCCGGTGCAGTCGGCGACCTGCTGGGGGTCTTTCTCGATGCGGATGGCAATCCGGTCGATCACCCCCTGAATGAGCGGGTTCTCTCGCTCAGTCTCCTCGAACTCAAGAACGTGCGGCATTCCATCCTCGCCTCGGGTGGACTGCACAAGGTGCCCGTTATCCATGCCATCATCAAGGCCGGCTACATCAGACGGCTCGTGACTGACGAAGAATGTGCGGCAGCGCTGCTGGAGCGCGCGGGCGAAAACCCGCGCCTTCCCGCCGGCGATATGCCGTAACGCCAAGTGATCCGGAGTTTGAAATCCATGACGTTCCTGCAACTCAATAATATTCAGAAAAAGTTCGGAGAAATCTCCGTCATCAAGGGCGTGAGCTTTTCCGCGACGAAAGGTGAATTCGTCGTTTTCGTCGGCCCGTCCGGTTGTGGCAAGTCAACGCTCCTGCGCATGATCGCGGGGCTGGAGGACGTCAGCGACGGCGTTCTGACCATCGACGGCAAGGACGTCACCTATGAGGAACCCGCCAAACGCGAGGTTTCCATGGTGTTCCAGTCCTATGCGCTCTACCCGCATATGAGCGTGTTCGAGAACATGGCTTTCGGCCTGCGGATGGCAAAGCTGCCGGAAAACGAGATCAAGGCCCGCGTTGCCGAAGCAGCCCGCATCCTCCAGCTCGAACAGCTTCTGGAGCGCAAGCCGCGCGCCCTTTCCGGCGGCCAGCGGCAGCGCGTGGCAATCGGCCGGTCCATCGTTCGCAATCCGAAAATCTTCCTGTTCGACGAGCCGCTTTCGAACCTCGATGCTGACCTGCGCACCCAGATGCGCGTCGAAATCGCCAAGCTGCACCGCAATCTCGGCGCAACCATGGTCTATGTCACACACGATCAGGTGGAAGCGATGACGCTTGCCGACCGTATCGTGGTTCTGCGGGCGGGCCTGGTCGAGCAGATCGGTACGCCGACCGAACTCTATGACCGCCCCGCCAACACCTTTGTCGCAGGTTTCATCGGCTCGCCGAAGATGAATTTCATCGCAGCCAGGGTGTCGGCGGTCACGGATGGCACGCTGACGCTTGCCCACACCGCCTTCATCGGCGGCACGCTGACGGTGCAACGCGCCACGCGCGCCAAAGTCGGCGACACCGTAACCGTCGGCCTGCGCCCCGAACATCTGGTGATCAATGGCGACACGGCGATTCTCGCCCTTGAGGCGGATTTTTCCGAAAACCTCGGTGGCGCTACGCAGATCTATGCCAAGGCGCATGACACGCCGATCATCATCGTCGCCCCCGGCCGGCCCGACCTTGCCGTCGGCACCAGCTTCACCGCCGGCATCGATGCGGGCCACATTTATCTTTTCGACGCCGAAGGCAAGGCGCTCTGATCTCCGGAAGAATGGGCGGATACACCATGATTGCTCTTGTACTCGAACGTAAAGGCGAATTGTCGCTCCGGGACATCGATCTGCCGAGCAGGGTCGGCCCGGATGACGTCAAGATCGCCATCCATACAGTGGGCGTCTGCGGCAGCGACGTGCATTATTACACCCATGGCGCCATCGGCTCCTTCGTGGTGCGCGAACCGATGGTGCTCGGCCATGAGGCGGCCGGCACGGTTACGGCCGTTGGCGACCGGGTGAAAGGATTTGCGATCGGCGACCGCGTCTGCATGGAACCGGGCGTACCCAACCTCTCGTCGCGGGCCGCCAAGCTCGGCATCTACAATGTCGATCCCGACGTGCGTTTCTGGGCAACGCCACCGATCCATGGTGTGCTGACGCCGGAGGTGGTCCATCCCGCCGCCTTCACCTACAAGCTGCCGGACAATGTGTCCTTTGCGGAAGGCGCCATGGTCGAGCCCTTTGCCGTTGGCTTGCAGGCGGCGACCCGCGCCCGCATCACCCCCGGCGATGTGGCTGTCGTCATCGGCTGCGGCCCCATCGGCATCATGACGGCGCTGGCGGCGCTGGCGGGCGGCTGCTCGCGCGTTATCATCTCGGACCTTTCCGTTCCGAAGCTGAAAATCGCCGCGCAATATGATGGCATCGAGACGGTGGATATTACGCGGGCTTCGCTGCCCGAGGCCGTAAAGGCGGCAACAGACGGCTGGGGCGCCGATATCGTGTTCGAGGCCAGCGGTAGCCCAAAGGCGTATAGCGGCATCTTCGATCTGCTTCGTCCGGGCGGTGCCGTGGTACTGGTCGGCTTGCCGGTGGAACAGACGGCCTTCGACGTCGCCGGTGCCATCATCAAGGAAGCACGCGTCGAGACCGTGTTCCGCTACGCCAACAATTTCGATCGCGCTGTCAACCTGATCGCATCCGGCAAGGTGGATTTGAAACCGCTGATTACCGACACCTTCGCATTCAAGGACAGCATCGCCGCATTCGAGCGGGCCGCCAAGGGGCTGCCGGAAGATGTGAAGCTGCAGATCCGTTTCTGAGCGGAAACGACCGGGGGGATATCGAGAAATGGCTGAGATCATGAAAGGCAAGGTCGCCGCAATCACCGGCGCGGCTTCGGGCATCGGGCTGGAATGCGCCAGAACGCTGGCGGCGGCAGGGGCAACCGTCGTCCTGATAGACCGCGCCGGCGAGCGGCTGAAAGCGCTTTGCGACGACATCGGGGAACGGGCGGTGCCGCTGGTCGCGGACCTGCTCGACACCGCGCAGTGCTCGGGACTTCTGCCCCGCATTCTCGACCGTACCGGCCGGCTCGACATTTTCCACGCAAATGCCGGCGCTTATGTCGGAGGACCGGTCACGGAGGGCGATCCGGACGCCTGGGACCGGATGCTGAACCTCAACATCAACGCCGCCTTCCGTTCCGTGCACGCGGTTCTGCCTTACATGGTGGAGCAGAAATCAGGTGACATCCTTTTCACCAGTTCGGTGGCGGGGGTGGTCCCTGTCGTCTGGGAGCCTGTCTATACCGCTTCAAAATTCGCGGTGCAGGCCTTTGTTCACACCACGCGCCGACAGGTCGCGCCGCATGGCGTGCGGGTCGGGGCAATATTGCCGGGCCCAGTTGTAACGGCTCTTCTGGACGACTGGCCGAAGGAAAAAATGGCCGAGGCGTTGGCCAATGGCAGCCTGATGCAGCCCGTAGAAGTCGCGGAGGCCGTGCTGTTCATGCTGTCGCGTCCGCGCAATGTCGTCATCCGCGATCTTGTCATCCTGCCCAATAATGTAGATTTATAGACGAAATGGAGGTTTCGGCGGCTGCGTGCCGCCGTCAAGGCAGGGTCGGGCAGGATTATGGTGACAGGAACGACGGGCAGCGCCACCGGCGCCCCCTGCTTTGTCGGTGTGGATGTGGGTACGGGCAGCGCGCGCGCCGGTATTTTCGATACGGCCGGCGTCCTGCTCGGCACGGCGAAGCACGACATTCCCCTCTATCGCGAGGGCAGCCACATCGTCGAACAATCGAGCGCAAAAATCTGGCATGCCGTGTGCCGATCGGTTCAAGGAGCGTTGCAGGCAGCCGGCCTGAGCGCGGATCATATCGGCGGCATCGGTTTCGACGCCACCTGCTCGCTCGTCGTGCTCGATCAGACAGGCAATCCGCTTCCCGTCGGCCCGTCGGAAGACCCGGACCGCGATGTTATCGTTTGGATGGATCATCGCGCCATTCCACAGGCGGCGCATATCAACAGTCTCAAACATCCGGTGCTCGACTATGTCGGCGGCCATATCTCGCCCGAAATGCAGACGCCCAAACTTCTATGGCTGAAGGAAAATCGACCCGAAATTTTCAAGGGCGCCGGTGCGTTTTTCGACCTCACCGACTTCCTGACCTGGCGCGCAACCGGCAACGACGCGCGCTCCGTCTGCACCGTGACCTGCAAATGGACCTATCTGGCCCATGAGAAGCGCTGGGACGCCAGTTATTTCAGGGCCATCGGCCTCGGTGAACTTGCGGACGAGGATTTCAGCCGCATCGGCACAACGATCCTGGACGCCGGCGCTCCGGTCGGCGACGGGCTAAGCGAAAAGGCCGCAGCAGAACTCGGATTGCGGGCCGGCATCCCCGTGGGCGCTGGATTGATCGACGCCCATGCCGGTGGGATTGGCACCGTTGGGGCGGAGGCCGAGGGCGAGGGTCCGGCCCAACGCATGGCCTATGTCTTTGGCACTTCGGCCTGTACCCTCAGCTCCTCCGTCGAGCCCAGTTTCGTTCCGGGTGTCTGGGGCCCCTATGCCTCCGCAATGGTACCGGGCCTCTGGTTGAATGAAGGCGGCCAGTCTGCCGCCGGTGCGGCGATCGCTCACCTCCTGAAAATGCATCCAATGTCAGCCGAAGCGAATGCCGAGGCCCGCACGGCCGGAAAGTCACTGCCAGCCTGGCTGATCGACCGCATCCTGGAAAGGGTCAATAACCTTTCCGAAGCCCCCCTGCTGGCGGGTGAGATCATGGTGGTGCCCGAGTTCCTGGGCAATCGCGCCCCACATGCCGATCCCGATGCACGGGCGATTATTGCCGGTCTTGACCTCAACGACGGTCTTGAGAGCCTGATCGGCCTTTATGTGGCCGGGCTTTGCGGCCTCGGCTACGGCCTTCGCCAGATTCTCAGGGCACAGGCGGAAGCAGGCCTGACAGTCGATACCATCGTCATCAGCGGCGGCGCCGGGGAAAGCGATCTCGTCCGGCAGGTTCTGGCAGATTCCTGCGGCCTGCGCATCCGCGCTGCGGGCACCGCCGAGCCGGTACTGCTGGGGTCCGCCATCCTCGCCGCCGTTGCAAGCGGCCACCAGCCGGATCTCGTTACCGCAATGCGAAGGATGTCGGTGCTCGGCAACGCCTACAATCCTTCCGCGCCATCCGCCGCCTGGCACGACAGACGCTTCGCCATGTTCGAGGGGTTTCAGAACCTTTACCGTTCCAGCGTACCGTGAATGGGGGGGCCAGCGAGAGAGTAGCGGCTTTGGCGATGGCGGGGACTGCCGGACGTTTCACAAAACGATCTGGAGACGTTGCTCGCCACCCGATGCCAATGTCCGCAACGCCCCTCATCACTTAAGCCTATCGCGAAGCGAACCGTCGTTTGTCTGCGAAGAATAATCGAAAGACAAACACCGCCCACTCTCCTATGCTGCGCATGCGGACGACGTGTCCGTCACATGCTCAATCATCGAATAAAACGTTCAAGACATGCTCCGACCGACGAAATCCCAGATTGAAGCCGAGATCATCGACTGTGCTGCCGGACTGTTTGCCAAGCATGGCTTCGCGCATACTTCGGTTCAACAAATCGCGGACACGGTCGGTTATTCCAAGACGGGGTTATTGCACCATTTTCCCAGCAAGCAGGCGATGTATGACGCCGTTGTCAAAGCGCTTCGGGAACATGCGCAGGAAGTCCGTGACAACGTCGAATCCCTGCCGGTCGGCCGGGAACGCGATCTTGCCGTCGTGGAAGCGGCTGTCGATTTTGCCTTTCGCCAACCGGGAGTGTCGGCACTTTCCAACCGCATAGCGCTGGATCCCAACCCGGAAGACGTACAGATGAACGAAATCGGGTTCATGATGTATGAGGCGCTGGGCATCGATATGGGCAATCTCGACATGGAGCGGTTGATCCGGGTCACCAGCGCATTTTCCGGCCTGGGCGTCTGCGCCAACCTAGCGGTCGGCACGAAGCTGACCCAGGAATGGCGCGGGCTGATCGTCACTGCGGCAATGGATGCCTTGGGCCACCGCGCCGCATAAGCCCAGACCTACCGGCCACCCCGCCAGACCACTGACCACTCCCTGTTTGCAGCAGGTTTCCGCGCGGGCGGAACCACACAGCCTTGCTCTGTGCGGCCGACACTATCCGCCTGTCCCACACCGGTTTTGCGGATGGAATGGCGTTGCCCCTTACCGGAAAAATCCCACCAGAAAGAGAAAACCGCGGCTTTCCTCCCGGAAAAAGCGCCAGCGCGCCAGACTTGACGGGCAAAAAAATCCCATATAGACCAAAATGGTCCATTACAGACCGATATAGTCTGTATGGGCCCTATCATATGGTCGTAACGGCCGATCCGGTCTCTCGCTCGAAAATCAATGGAACCTCCAATGGACGTCTTACATGGTCCCGTCGCCGTCATCAGAAAGCACAGGAGAGCTTTTCTCACACTCAATATAGCTTTTTACGGCCTCTTCGCCGTCTCGATGCTGATGACGATGCTGCTGCCTGAGATACAGGCCTATCTAAAAACCGGTATTGATGAGGCTTACCTGCGCCCAGGTGTCTTCAATACCGTCGCCGAAGCCTATGGCGCCCAGAATCTTCCCAAGGCGATGGGCATGACCTTTATCATCAACCTGTTGGTCGCCTTTGTCATGACGACTTTGCCGTCGCTGATCATCCCCTTCATCGGCATATTGGCGACGTTACATCGCGGTATCCTGTGGGGCATCATGTTCGCACCCCTCGGGGGCCATACGGCAATGCTCATACCCCATTCCATAACCCTTCTGATCGAGGGGCAGGCCTATGTGCTGGCCGCTTTCGGCGCCTATGTGCATGGACGCACATTTCTACGGATAAGCGAATATCGGGTCAGCACCCGCTGGGAAGCCTGGAAAGCCGGGCTTGTTCCCCTTGCCAATATATATTGCCTTATCATCCTCGCCCTTGCGGTTGCCGCGATCTACGAGGTCCTGGAAGCAATATACATCATTCCCCGCATCATCTGAGCGGGCGGCCGTCGCGGCCACATTACCCACTGATCATTCCCCCGATGAAAACGAAGTCGCACTCCCGGTGCGCTGCCGATCACCTGCGCCTTCCGCATCGTCATCGACCTGCGGCGGGGGCCTCAGCAACAATCACAACCAAGGATCAAAAACCAAATGGCCAATCTTGAAATGAAGGCGCTTACCCGGACGACACTCGGCCTGCTCGCCCTCACCCTCGCGCTCACCGGATGCATGTCGCCCGAAGAGCAGCGACGGGCAAATCTGTACCAGGACGGAAACACATGCGCCAATTTCGGTTCGCAATATGGTTCGCAGTCTTATACCCAATGCATGCTCCAGCAGCAGCAGCGCCGGGACCAGCAAGGTTTGATCGCCATGGAAACCATGCGCGCCACGTCGGAGACGTCACTCAACAACATGGAAATGATGCGGAGGCTGCGTGAGGGTAATAAGAGGTGACCTGCGAAGACTGCCATGCCGGCAAGCAATTGCATGCAGCGGTCAGGCTTACCGGAAGGCATGAAAACACCAACATGCCGCACAAGAGATCAGGTCTTGTGCGGCATGTTACCGGTTACCGGCCGGATATCAGCTCCGCCGGCGTCTTATGGTCCTGGCAGACGGTCTTAAAATTCCTGCCAGTCGTCCTTTGACGTATCGACCGCGGCACTGCCCGAGAATGCCGAGGCGATCTTGCGGCCAAGGGCGCGCACGGGCGATGCCACATATTTGTCGGTGCCACCGGCACTGCGAACCGGCGCGGGCTGGCTTCTCTGCTGATAGGCGGTATCGGCAAGCCTGAACTGCGAGAGCAGCTGGTTGAGCGAAGCCACCTCCTTGGCCAGATTGTGGCTTGCGGCATTGGTTTCCTCCACCATCGCCGCATTTTTCTGGGTGTCCTGATCCATCTGGTTGACGGCCGTATTGATCTGCTGGAGACCCGAGGATTGCTCCTGTGCGGATTCCACGATCGAGACGACATGGCGGTTGATTTCCTGCACTTCGAGCACGATGGTTTCCAGCGCCTTGCCGGTATCGCCCACCAGCTGAACGCCCTGCTGCACCTGGTCGTTGGAGGTGGTAATTAGCGCCTTGATTTCCTTTGCCGCATTGGCGGAGCGCTGGGCAAGCTCGCGCACTTCCTGGGCGACGACGGCAAAACCCTTGCCGGCCTCACCGGCGCGGGCAGCTTCCACACCGGCATTCAGCGCCAGAAGGTTGGTCTGGAAGGCGATCTCGTCGATCACGCCGATGATGTTGCTGATCTCATTGGCCGATTTGGAGATCTGCTCCATGGCGACCACGGCGCGGCGCACCACTTCGCCCGACTGTTCGGCGCCCGCTTTTGCACGGCTCACGATCTGGCCGGCCTCCTGCGCGCGTTTGGTGGAATCCCTCACCGTCGTGGTGATCTCCTCCAGGGCGGCGGCAGTTTCTTCCACGGCCGCAGCCTGCTGTTCCGTGCGCTTGGCCAGATCGTCGGCGGCCGACTTGATCTCATTGGCGCCAGCACCAATGCCGCCGGCATTCTGCGCAACCTTGGTCAATGCGGCCTGCAGCTTTTCAGCGGACATGTTGAAATCATTGCGAACGGCATCGAGCGTCGCGGTAAACGGCTGGCCGATGCGGTAGGAAACATCGCCTTCCGAAAGCTTCGAGAGACCGGCGGCCAGATTGTCGACGGCAAATTTGACGTCGGCCGCTTCCCTTGCCTTCTGTTGCTCGCGCTCGATGCGCTCTTTTTCCGACAGGCTGCGATTGGCTTCGGTTTCCTGTTCCAGACGAATGCGCTCGATGGCGCTTTCGCGGAATACCTGAACGGCTTTTGCCATCTGGCCAACTTCGTCCTTGCGGCTGGTGCCGTCGATCTCGGCTGACGTCTCGCCGGCGGCAAGCGACACCATTCGTGCGCGCAGGCGGGCGATGGGCGCGGTAATGCCGCGGGATGCCACGAACAGCGCGAGAATGATGCCGATGGAGAAAACAACCCCAATCACTGCCAGTGACGTCAGGATCGTCGAATTGGTCTTGTCCGTCAGATCGTCACTTCCCTTGATGACGCCCTTGGCCAGCTTGTCCAGAAACGCCGCCATATCATTGGCTGTCGGACGAATGGAGGTATCGGCCTTCAGCATCTCCGCCGCCGCTTCCGCATTGCGGTCAGCCACGCCGAATTCCACAGCCTTGTCGGTGACTGCGACGATCTCCTGCGATTTGGCGATGAAACCGTCAATGGTCGCCGCTTCTTTCGGGAAAGCCGCTTTGACATTGTTCAGACGCATCGCCAAAAGCCGCTTGCTTTCGGTGTAGAATTCCCGGGCAACCTTTATATCCGGGCCGCTCGCATCATAGGCCATCACCTGATAGGCGCCATAAGCCACCGCAGCGAGGTTTCGGTTGGCACGCGAAAGCTCCACCAGACCGGCATTATCATTGGCGATGAAGAACGAATAGGCCGTGTCCGCTTCCTTGAAGCGGCTGGACATGAACGCGGTGGCGCCGAGGCCGACAATACAGAGCGGCAGAATGAGCGACAGGATCTTGGTGCGGATGCTGGCATTTTGAAGAAAAGACACGGAAAACCTCACGTCAATGAAAAACCGCTCCTTCCCCGTGCCGGAGGTGTTCGGCAAGACTTACATTGCACGTCGAACACCTCGATCATCAAGGCTTCGGTAAGCCGCTCATCGGCTTTGGTCGCGGCCGCATCAAACATGCGCCGAAGACACCTGCCCCGCCCTCCAAATAATGGCGGACCACTCTCCCCCGGCCGTGCGGCACTATCGCCAGCAAGCTGAAATGCCGAGCCAAGTTTTCAGGGAAAAGAGTGCAGCGACGGGTTTCCACCCACGCTTCAATTCATTGCCCTGCAAAATCATTATGATTAAAAACTTTATAATTCCTTCATGCCCGGGCGGGCGGAAAAAATATAACCCAGCGAAGTGAAAAACGGAGGCTGTTTGCCCCGTCAGGGCAATTCAAGACATTGCGCGTCCATGCCGCCTTTACCGAGATGGACCTGGCTGGCTGACAGCATCGCGGATCGTCACGGCAGCCATTCCGCAAAGGCTGGCGAAGCCGCGCGCAATGTGCAGGCAGCCCGAAATCCAGCCATGGAAATGAAGCACCGGCTTCAGATGCAGCCGCGCCGTCGGAATATCATCTGGGGTGGATGGCCTGGGATGGCTGGTGCCGAATATGTTCGGGCACCATGTCCGCCCCCGCACCTGTCTTGGCTGGCTCCAGTTCCGCCTCATCCTCGACGAGGCTGGCATTCGCCTGCAAACGCAGACCCATCACGGCAACGACGAGGAAAAACCAGACGAAACCCGTACTGAGGAAAAAAATCGTTTCCAGAAAACCGAAGAGCAGCACATAGAGCCACACACCGACATAAAGCCTCGTCAAAGGACTGTTGCGCGTGGCGTCATCCATTTTGCCGAGATAGTGGAGCGGCAGCAGATAAAGCCACATCAGCACCAGCACCAGGCCCGGCACACCGCCCGCAAGCAGAAGGTCGAAATAGCCATTGTGCGAATCCGGCGCCGTCGTTGCCCAGGTATTGTTCTCGGTGAAACTCGTCATCAGCGCGTCGCTTCGCCAGAAGGCCTGGTAGCCATAACCGATGAGCGGGCTTTGGCGGATATAATCGATGGCGACGGTCCAGATATCGGTTCTGCCGGTGAAGGTTGCGTCGATCTTCATTTTCGTCAGCATCTGCGAAAAGACCGGATCGACCGTGGTGCCGACAATAATCACGGCGAAGACGGCGAGAAGCAGGGTCACGACCGCGTAGCGCCAGCGGGGCCAGCGCATGATGAACCAGCCCGTCGCGATGATGATCGGCAACAGGCCGAGCGCCGTCTTGCCGCCCGACTTGACCAGAAAGACCAGCGACAGCAGCAACAGGGCCAGGCCGCCGACAAAGGACCAGCGCTTGCAGAGATAAATCGCAACGATGATCAGCACCGTCATGACGGAGGCGGCCTCGTTCTTGTGCCGGAAAACCCCGCGCCAGTTACCCGCCAGAAGCGGCTCCAGCGCGTCGCTCGCCTGATGGATAGACCTTGAAGGCAGGACGACAACGCCGAAATAGCACAGGAACAGGATGATGATCGTGCAGACGGCAAGCAGCGTGGCGAAGTGGCGCTCCGTGCGCGGCAGCTGTAAAAAGCAGTCGGCGAGCACGCAGATGATCGCGCACATGAACAGCCGCCGCAGCGAAAACATCGGCGCTTCGCCCACCAGCGAGGTGAAGACATACCAGCCGAAAATCGCCACCATCAGCAGACGCGGCGTGAAGATGATGGAGAAAGAGCGTTCCTTTGCCATGAACGCCACGAAACTGAACAGCAGAATGATGGCGGTGAGCTGATTGAGCAGGTTGGATCCGGCCGCCATTGCGGACCCCATATAGGTCGACGAAAGCGAGACATAGGGCAAAAAGCCGACCGTGAAATACAGGAACGTCACATAAAACAGGACGTCCCGCCAGTAGCCACGCCCCTGCTGTTCGTGCGCTGCATCCATAAGGGGTTTTTCTCTTCCTTTTTCCATGCCTGCCCGCATCGTGACCGATGCGTCATTTCGATAATATGAATATCCCGCCAAAATCCTATTTTTTAGTTATACATAATACACGGAAGAATAGTATTTACGCGATCTGTCTCTGCCCCGAAGGAACGGAGCCGAAGACGATACTTGAAAGTAATCATAGGGAAATACATAGAATTTCCATCATGATCCATCTTCATCTTCCAAATTTAAGTTGCTGATTTCCCTATTGTTTGATAAATACAGACCACCGAAAGAGGTCGCCTGCCTCTGTTTAACGGCGACGACATTTTGCTGTATTACGAATATACTAAAGTAATAATCCGAAACTCTGTTTAGCGTATATTAACAACTAACGATATATCTTTGGCTTGTTGATTTCATAAACGCAAAGGGCTGGAAACCTAAGGTGGACGTTCCGATACACACCAATATGGACGATAGCAACAACGATCAGTCAACACAACGCCCGGTTCAGACGGGTGCAACCGGTGTTCGTCCCATGCTCAGGGAGGACGTTCCGGCCGTCGAGGTCGTGCTCGATAGCGCTTTCAAGAAGACCGGACGTGAAGGAAGCTTCGACTTCCGCTCTTACATCGAAACATTGTTT
Organism: Agrobacterium tumefaciens; assembly: GCA_025560025.1. Taxonomy (NCBI): domain Bacteria; kingdom Pseudomonadati; phylum Pseudomonadota; class Alphaproteobacteria; order Hyphomicrobiales; family Rhizobiaceae; genus Agrobacterium; species Agrobacterium tumefaciens. The sequence continues at coordinate 2,052,835 of CP048485.1, forward strand.
TTTGGCAGTCCCGCCTTTCACCCCGATCACGGCAGCGTCGTCTACGACGCGGGCGAAAACGGGGTCACAAGCGTCATCCTTGCCATACCCATGCGATTTGTCGCAAACGAGAAAACCATAACGGCAAGATTGCTTTGCGCTTTCGCGTCGAAAGGAAAACTCGGGGCGCTTGGAGCCGCGCGCCTGTCCCGCGGCATGCGGGCGACGAAACACGATATGCTGTTTTCGGACACCGCTTCCCCCGTCAGTGCCGATCATTGGATCGCGATCGGCGGCAATATGCTGCCGATGGAAAGCCTGCAATGGCACAAGGCGCTGAAGCCTTTCTGCGCCATCGCGCTGGGCATGCCCCGCCGTTCGCAGCTGGCCAAATCCAAGCCCGCTCTGATGGTGCTCGGCTTTGCCGACCGCATCCTGCGCTCCTGGAAAAAAGGCATCAGACCGCAGGAGGTCGCCGGCACCAAAGTGAGACCGGTGGATTTCGAAACGTTCCGCTGCACGGCGCTGACGATGATCGAGCGCTTTTCCGTTCGCCCGGAATGGTCCCACGGGGAATTCCACTGGCTGATAGAAATGAGCAAAGCCAACGACACGCTCGGCGAATTGAGCAGCGTCGCGATTGAAAACGCCGAAGGCCAGGCCATCGGCGCTGCCCTGTTCTTCGGACAGGCGGGACGGACCGCCTATGTGCTGAACCTTGTCTGCGACGCCGGCCGCGAAAACGACGTGCTCAACGCCCTGTTCCGGCATTTCGACGATCAGGGCTATGCCCATGTCACGGGCATGTCACAGCCCTTTCTCATGAACGCGCTTTACCGCCAGAACCACATGACGTTCCGTCATCGCGGTTATTTCTGCATGGCCACCCGGGACGAAGCGCTCAGGGAAAAGGCGCTTGCCGGCGATATCTATATTGGCGGGCTGAGTTCGGAGAGCTGGAGCAAGCTCATCACCGACTATTGAGGCCTGCGCCTCCGCGCCGATGATGAAGTGCCCGGTTTAGGCCTTGGTAAAACGCTGCACATTCGCCGAGAACAGGTGGCGCAGCGCCTTCGCATAACGTTTGGAGCGCGTCTTGGCGGCAAGCGCGCTCGTCCAGTCCACCATCGATCCGTTGATGTCGAAATCGCCAAGCTGGCCTTCGGGGATATCACCCTTTTCGATACGCTCGACAATGAAGCCCAGCGCCGCGTAAAATTCAGGCGAGCGATAGGGCGGGTGCAGCGAATACATGCCCTTTGTGGTGCCGAGAAAATCCAGCCGGTGAACGCCGACGCGCATCATATTGGTACTCAGCACCTCTTCGGCGGGCATCGAGACCGGTTGCTGGTTATAGGCATAGGAACGGATACGCCGTTTGACATCCGGCCTCAGCAATTCGAGCGAACCGATACGCTTTGCGAAACGGTCCATGTCGATCATGAAAAGACGGGTGGAAACGGTGGCGAAGCGCCATGTGGGAATGCGTGACGGCAGCTTGCGCGGTTCGGGAATGTTCCGCACCCCCGGCATGCCGACATGGCGGGAAACATCGAGATCGCCGCGCACGGTCGGCGGCCCGGAAAAGGGCGTGATGCAGAGCGCGTCCGGATTGGCTTTCTGAAGCGCAATGGCTTCGTCGAACCAGCTCTGGCTGCCGCCGCCGAACATCATGTCGCTGTCCATATGCATCACATAACGGGCATTGGCGCGTTTCAGCCCGTGGAAATAGACATGGAAAGGGCCGCCGTCGAAGGCCTTGGCGGGATAGGGGATCGGCGAGCGCGAAAAGAACGTCTCCGTCACGGCATGGCGCGCAGCATCGCTGTAGTCGACGACATCCACATGGAGATGCGGATAGTTGGTCTGCATTTCCTCCAGCATGTCGAACAGACGTTTGCTCGCCGCCGCAAAGCCATTGCCCTTGTAACGCCCTGCCCCCACCTGGCCGGTATCGACCGTCAGGAGAATGCGGTCCACCTGCCCGCCCCAGACCCGCAGCTGATGCGGAAGGGTAAGGGCCGCATGCGGCGCATCGAAGGGATGAAGATTGATTTGCAGCGCCTTTTGTACGGGAGGAAGCGGCATTTCAGCACTCATAGTCATGCACCACGGTTCCGGAATTCATTGATGACGGCCATCATCGGCTTTTCGTTGAAGCTCCAGTCCAGCGGCAGCGGCCGGTTCACAGTGCCGTCCCGGCGCGGGTAAGCCCAGCGGATCCAGGTATATTGGTCCGAAATGCCCCATGTGGTGATGGAGGAAAGCGGCCCGCCTTCTGAAGCCGCTTCGAGAAAATCACGGACCTGCTGGTTTATCAGCATGTCACGTTCGGCTTCTGGCGCGGGCAGCGTCTGGTCCATCACATCCAGTTCCGTCACCAGAACGGCAAGACCGTAACTGCGCATTTCCTTGGTAAAGGCGGCAAGCTCGTCCTTGGCGATGGGCCAGCCGCCGCGCAGGTGCCCCTGCAGGCCAACGGCGTTGATGGGCGCGCCCTTCTCGAGCAGTTCGAGAATGAGGTTACGGAAGGCTGCCCGCTTGGCCGGCGATTTTTCGACCGAAAATTCCACATCATATTCGTTGAGGACCAGCTGGGCTTTCGGATCGACGGCATGGGCGATCTCGAAGGCCTTTTTGATCGCGTCCGGACCTGCGCCGTAATACCAGGCGTCGCGCCGCGAACGGACATTGCCGGGCACGTCGGGGATCGGCTCATTGACCACATCCCAGCTATGGATCACATCCTTGTAGCGCTCCATCACCTTGACGATGTGGGTTTCCATCAGCTTCTCGACCTTCGCACCGCGGACGCCGGCAAGCCAGGGCGCATTGGAGGCGTACCAGATGAGCGGATGGCCATGCATGGAAAGATTGTGCTGCCGCGCAAAATTGGCGAGCGCATCGGCGGCGGCAAAATCGAACACCTCTTCGGAAGGTCGCATGACCTCCCATTTCATTTCGGTAACGGGGGTGATGCGTGAGCAATATTTGACCACCGCCTCGCCGACGCGGCTATCGGCGGTGAGGTCAGGAAGATAAACGGCCGCACCATAGGGAGCTGTTTTCACCGGCGCTTTCTTCTGCGCGGCAAATCCCTGGCCGGCCATGCCATGCAACAGGCCGGCACATGCCGCACCACCGAGAAAATTCCGTCGCCCGATCCGCATTTACCCGCCTCCGCAACCCCGGCGCATCGGTCGAAAATCGGAATGGATTCTCGACAGGAACGATACGCAGATCAAAAGTTTCAGAGCGTCCTGATACATCCGGAAGGACGAAGGGCGCTCTAATTCTCAAAACATAACATCTCAATCATGCCAAAAGGATATTAAAGATTTGCAAGGTTAACTGACGCTATACCACGTCATAATTGGCGCAAGCCCGCTTAATCGGGTAGTAACTTCGCTGTGCGAATTCTTGGCCCACGCCCCATGGAGTTTAAAGTCTTGGTTTCCGTCTCGATTGTCATTCCCGTTCGCAACGGTGAGCGTTACATCGTGGAAGCGATCGAAAGCGTGTTGTTCCAGGGCGAAACCGTTTGCGAAGTGCTGGTCGTCGATGACGGCTCCACCGACGCAACGGCGCAGAAGGTGCAAGGTTTCTCCGATCCGCGCGTCAAACTGCTGGCCCGACCCCAGGGAAGGCAGGGCGTTTCCGCCGTGCGCAATTTCGGTCTTTCGCAGGCGCGCGGCGAGTGGACGATGTTTCTCGATGCCGACGACCGCCTGAAAGCGGGCGCCATCGCCGCCCTTGGCGCCGGTGTCTCCGGACCGGATGTCGTTGCGGTTTATGGCGACTACGAGCGTATAGACGAAAATGGCGCCAAGATCGGCCGGCGCAATCTCATCCGCCGGCGGGAGAAGCCTGATGGTTTCATCCTGCAGCCGCTTTTGGGCGGAAACTTCATCGTCAATGGCGGCATCATGCTGGTCCGAACCCGCATCTTTCAGGATTTCGGCGGTTTTGACGAGACGTTGCGCTACGCGGAAGACTGGTATGGCTGGTGCAGGCTGGCCGCCGCCGGCCGCTTCGTCTATCTGCCGGGCCAGCATGTTCTCGACTACCGGGTGCACAGGACAAGCGTGATGATGAACCGTCTCCTGACGTTCCGGGATTGTGAACCGGCGATCGAGGCGGTGTTTTCCGACCCTGCCATCGTCGCCGCCATAGCGCCGCAGGAACTGAGGCGGCTGCGTCGCAAATCCGAAAACCACATGAATGCCTATACGGTGGCGCAGGCCTTTCGCGCCCGCCGTTATCGCGAGGCCGTTTCGGCGCTTGCCGATACATTCCTCAATCGCCCGCGCCAAAGCCTCAGGGCCGTCGTTTTTTCCGCCGCAGCGCTTGCCGGTATTTAGGAGTTTCCATGTCCGAAATCATGCCGGAAGCGGTGGTGTGCATTCCCAGTTTCCGCAGGCCCGAAGGCTTGCGGAAGACATTGGCGTCGCTTTTGGCCCAGAAGGTCGATTTTCCCTTCGCCATCGTCGTGGTCGACAATGATGGCGCAGGCCAGGCGGGCCTTGCCGTTGCGCGCTCCTTCTTTGCCGAAAATGAAGTGACAGGTCAGGCCCTGGTGGAGCCGACACAGGGCAATTGTTACGCCATCAACACCGCATTCCGCACCGCCCGGCAGAGTTATCCTTCCGCTGAGTGGTTCCTGATGATCGACGACGACGAGGCAGCCTCCCCGGTCTGGCTCGCCGAGATGGTCTCGGCTGCAAGGTCTTTCGGCGCTGATATCGTCGGCGGTCCGGTCAACCGCGAATTCGACGCACCCGCATCGAAGGCGGTTCTGTCGCATCCGTTATTCGGCTCCATCGAATCCCCGACCGGCCCGGTCGATCAGATTCACGGATCGGGCAATTGCCTGATCTCCAGACGTGTTTTCGAAACGCTGGCAAAACCGGAATTCGACGTGCAATTCAATTTCCTCGGCGGCGGCGACATGGATTTCTTCACCCGCTGCCGCAAGGCCGGTTTCAAATTCGCCTGGAATGCCCAAGCCCTCATCATCGAATATGTGCCGGAAAACCGCATGGCGCCGCGCTGGATCATGGAGCGCTCGCTCAGGACGGGCATCATCAACTACAGCATTGACCGCGCCCGACGCCCCGGCCTGAAGGGCGGGCTGCTGCTAACCGCCAAAAACGCCGTCAGCCTGTGTCTTTCAGTGGTCCGCGCCGTTTCCGCATTCTTTAAAACCGGGTCGCTGCTGCCCGCCACCCATCCGCCGCTCATGTCCATCGGCCGCGTCCTGGCGAGCCTCGGCATTACGCTGACCCCCTACAAGGCGCCGGCGAAAAAGGCCTGAAACGGACGAGTTCCGTCCGCAGCGCCAATCTCGGCTCGCAAGTCTCAGCTCAGGGTTTTTTCCCTGTGCAGCGAGACAGGATTCAAATGCCGTTTCTGGAAGCCGAATGACGAAAACACAGCCGCGAGAATGAGAAGCGGCACCAGAACCGGCCAGAAGAAGCAAAGGATGATACCGGTCACCCGATAAAGGTCCCAATCCCTGTCACGGCGGGCGCCTTCGATATAGGTCATGGCAAGAGAGGTAACGGTACCAATTCCATATATGAAAAGAGAAACGGACGTAATAACCATCGCTGTCCTCAAATATCTCTGATTCGAATAAATTTCTAATATCCGCCTAATGTAGCGCCGTTGCGCGCAGTTGCAACGAATTTCGGCACGGGGACGCATTCATTCAATAAGTTAGAATGGCCTTAAGTAAGGTTCGGGAGGCGGGAGCAGCGTGAGACCTGCCGCGGCAAGACCCTACCGGTTCTGACCGGAAGCGCTATAGCGATGTTTCAGCAGCGAATAAATGGCGATCGGATTGGTCAGCAGATAACGCTTGCCGAGACGTTTCGGCTCGAGCATGGCCCTGTAGAGCCATTCGAGCCCCATATCCTGCATCCATTGCGGCGCCCTGCTGTTCTTGCCAGCGAGAAAGTCGAACAGGCCACCGCAGGTCTTTATCACCGCGATGCCGGAAAGCCCGTCGAGATTGCGCGAAACGAAACGTTGCTCCAGCGGTATGCCGAAGCCAACCCAGAGAATATCCGTCCGTGATGCGGCGATATCGGCGAGGATCGCCTGCTCTTCATCCCGCTTGAAATAACCGTTGCGCCGACCCGAGAAGACCAGACGCGGATAGAGCCTCTGCATTTCCTCAACGGCGGCGCGGTTCACGTCTTCGGAGCCGCCGAGGAAATAAAACCGCGTACCCGTCTCTTCGGCCCGGCGGGCCACGGCATGAACGAGATCCGTGGTCGCGACGCGTTCCCGTAGCGCCGTGGTGCAGAATTTGCGGGAAAAGATCACCAGCGACATGCCATCGGCATGAATCTGGTCCGCCTGCCGCAGCATGGCGTCGAATTCCTTGTCCTGATGGCAGAGCGCGATCACCTGGCCATTCGCCGAGGTCGAATAGAACGGCCTTGAGCCGGCCGCGCGCTCGCCTTCCGCGCGCAGGATGAAATCCTGTGCCGTCTCGTCGATCGTCGCGTCAGTGATGGGCAAAGCCGCAAGCGGAATGACCGGCCAGATTGTGCCAGGTCCTTCCGAATCCGGGATGTCTCTCCCTGTCATATTCTGTCCGGTGTCCAAGATAGGCATCGTTTCATTGTTATATTCACGCAGATGCTAGGCCATAAGGCTTCAAACACTACGAAGAACTATCATTAATATTTTTATAAATCCTGAGCTTGAGGCAAGCAATTTATACGCCTGAAGGTTGAGTGACCCTTGCCATTCCCTCTCCGTCCTATTCCGGTTTTGCTACCGATGGGTTAAGGGACGACGAAACCAGATCAAAGGAAAGGTCCCGGCCATGGAAACCATATCGATCGACAACCGCGGCGATTTCGGCCTTTGGGCGATAGAGCGGGCGAAAGAAATCGTCGCGAACGAAGCGTCCGATCTTGCCGTCTCCGTCCGTGACGGCGACGAGGCTGGCATCCGTGATGCGGGCAATGCCCTGGGCGCTGCCATCGCCGCTGCCCTGCTCGAGGTTTATGACGGCCTGATTTCCGAGGAATAATCGGACCCGGCCGCTCCCACTGGAGCTAGCGCGCCGCGATGTCCGCATGATCCTTGCGGCGCAGATAACCCAGAAGCCCGAGCGCTATGGCAATGCCAAGACCGAGGAACAGACCGCCCACGCCGCCGGCGATCAGGAAGATCAGCTTGCCCGGCGGCCAGCTTCTGGAATTGGGGGCCACCGGCTGCGAAATCACCCGCACATTGGTGGCATCGATCGTCTGCTGCTCGGCGATCTGCCGCGAGCGGTTGAGATAGGTCTCGTAGATCGCCGCGGCCGAATTGGCGTCGCGTTCCAGATCGCGCAGCCGCACCTGCGCCTCGTTGTCGGTAAAGACATTGGCGCGCTCCGCCACGGCTTTCAGCCTGAGAGCGTCGAGCGAGGAACGGGCCTCGGCGACATTGGTCTTGGCCGCCTGCAAAATGCGCCGCGCCTCGTCCGCCATGCCGCGCTCCAGCATGTCGCGTTCCGCCCCCGCCGTCGCCAGACGGGGATGGCGCGCGCCATAGGTCAGCGTCATCGCGCCGATCTGCTGCTGCAGGGTGCTGTATTGTGCGCGGATGGTGTTCATGGTCTGGCTGTCGAAGATGGCGTCGCTCTGCGTGCGGTTCTGCGCAATCGCCGCCTCCATCTGCTTGAGGCGTGACTCCTCCTGAATGACACGCTGCTGCGCCGCCAGCACCTGCGCATTCAACTCACCGGATGCAAGATTGCTGACCAGCTGGCCGTTATTTTCCTGCAGGCCGTTTTCGCGGCGGAAATCCGCGACGCGCTTTTCGGCCACAGTCACGTTCTCACGCATTTCCTCCAGCCTGGTCCTCAGATCATCGACGATGCGCTGGCTGCTGTCGGACGTCGTCTGGAACAGCTCGCTTTCGAAAGCCTTGACGATGGCTTTCGAGACCATGACGGACTTTTCCGCGTCATTGGTCCAGACCGAAAGCGTCACCACGAAGGAACGTGGATCGCGTTCCGCCGCCACCCGGTCTCCGAGCGAACGAAGCGCGCCGACCCTGTTGTCGCCATCCTCCGGTTTCGATGAAAAAATCGCCTTCAACCGCGCAAGCGGCGGCGGCTTGATGAATTCGGCATCCTGGTCAAGCTTCAGCTCATCCACCACCCGCGCCAGCACATTGCGCGAGGTAATGGTGCGCAGCTTGCTCTCCACCTCGAGAATCTGGGTGTCGCGTTGCTGGTTCGGGGAGAACACCCCGTCGCTGACGACGTTGAGGTTGGAGGGGTTGACGACGATATCCGTATAGGCCGTGTAGCGCGGCGGTGTCATATAGGCATAGGAAAGTGACGCGGCGACGCAGAGAATGATCGCAAGCACGATCCACACAATGCCGTTTCGCAGCCAGATGAGCACATCGTCCAGGCCGATCCTGTCGATATATTTCAGACCTGGCAGCGCATTCGCCAGACTGGCGCTCGGCGAGCTCGCCTTGACGGATTGCGCGGCCGGAGCTGGTTCGGCAATGGCGGCCGCCGGCTTCGGCTCGAGATGCTCTTTCAGCACCGTGCGTTCGAAAACCTCGTCCTCATCCGCCAGATCGTCCAGCAGGGAACCATGGGGTCTGGCGGCGGCCGCCGCTTTTTCATCCAGCGGACGTGCCTGCTTATGTCCCGCCTTTTGAAGCCTGTACATCAGCCAATCCAACTCGAACGAACCACAAAAAGGCCGGCAACGGATTGTTTTCACCATCGCCAAGGCCGCTATCAACGGGCAAGTTTAAATATGACGGGTGAATTTTAGGTTACCCGCCTCATGCCCGCCATCATTGCCTATTCGCGACTACCATGAAAGAGACGATTGACTTGAATGGATCGATACGGTTCTTTCAGGCGTTATATTTTTACATTATCCATTTGAACCTCAAAGATTTTATCGAAACGGAGTTTGGCATGAGCCTGAAATTTGGAACGAGTGGCCTTCGCGGCCTCTCTGTCGATCTGAAAGGAAAAGCCTCTGCCGTCTATGCCACGGCATTTGCAAGACACCTTCTTGCGTCGGGCCAGGCAAAGGCGGGAGACCCCATTCTTGTGGCCCGCGATTTTCGCGATTCGAGCCCGGATGTGTCCGCAACCTGCATCGCCGCGCTGAAAAAGGCCGGCCTGACGCCGCTTGATTGCGGCAAGGTACCGACCCCAGCGCTGGCGCTTTACGGGCTTTCCCTCAAGGCCGGAGCCCTGATGATCACCGGCTCGCATATTCCGGCCGACCGCAACGGCATCAAGTTCTATCGTCCCGACGGCGAAATCGACAAACGGGATGAAACGGCGATTGCCGCACTCGCAGCAAAGGTCGAGGCTGAAGGCATCAGTGACGAGACGGAAACGGCAGAGGATCACTCCGCAATCGCCGCCGAACTTTTCTACGAGCGCAATATCGCGTTGCTGCCGGAAAAGGCGCTGTCGGGCCTGAAGATCGGCGTTTACCAGCACAGCACGGTGGCGCGGGATCTCTTCGTCGACGTTCTCGCCCATTATGGCGCAGATGTCGTGCCGCTCGGCCGCTCCGAGACCTTCATTCCCGTCGATACCGAGGCGGTCTCACCGGAAACGCTGGCGCTTCTCAAAGAATGGGCGCCGCAACACGGTCTGGACGCCATCGTTTCCGCCGACGGCGACGGCGACCGTCCCCTGCTCGCCGATGAAAACGGCGTGCCGCTGCGCGGCGACCTGATCGGGCTTATCACGGCCAATTTTCTCGATGCGGGCGTGGTCGTGACCCCCGTCACCTCCAATTCCGGTATTGAAGCAAGCGGTTCGTTCGAAGTTGTCCGCACCAAGGTCGGCTCACCTTTCGTGATCGCCGGCATGGGTGAAGCGCTTGCCGAGGGAAAGAACGGCGTCATGGGCTTCGAGGCCAATGGCGGCCTGTTGACCGCCTCCGCCTTCACCCTCAACGGCAGGCCGCTTTCGCCGCTGCCGACGCGTGACAGCTTCCTGCCTGTCCTTGCCGTGTTGCTTCTGTCCGCCGAACAGAAAAAACCTTTGTCGCAAATCGCAGCCGCTTACAGGCTGCCGGTTGCCGCCGCCGACCGTCTGGAGAACTTCGCGCAGGAAAAGAGCGCCGCCCTAATGGCGCATCTGCGCGCCTCCCGCAGCAATCTCGAAACCTTCCTCGCCCCGGTCGGCGCGGTGAAGGCGCTCAGCGACATAGACGGCCTGCGTGTGGCGCTGACCGACGGCAGCACCATCCATTTCCGCCCCTCCGGCAACGCTCCCGAAATGCGCTGTTATGTCGAGGCCGCCAATCAGGATGAGGCCGAAACGCTTCTGAACAAGGGGCTCGATCTCATCCGTAATTTTGGGTGAGTGGCTGGCGCATGTGGGATGATATAAGCTGAACGCATGCCATTTCCCATGCGATCCGTAACTTCACATTGAAGCGTCACTGGTTGTCTGAAGCTCTCCTCCGTCATCCTCGGGCTTGACCCGAGGATCCACAACCCGCGCTATGGATCCTCGGGTCAAGCCCGAGGATGACGTCGAGTTTGAAAGCACTCGTCAGCAATCCGAATCGTGTCGGCATTCCAACTTTGAGACAAAAGCCGAGGCGTCGTCGCACAGTGTCGCAAATGTCGCACCCCGCCCGTGCCCTGTTGCTCTTACCGCTCCATGGAGCGATAAGGACCGGAGGGCCACAAGAGGCGGATTATGAGCGGCGAGACCATTACCCTTTATGAAGCGATTGGTGGCGATGCGACCGTCAGGGCGCTGACCCGGCGTTTCTATGAATTGATGGATACGTTGCCCGAAGCGGCGCGCTGCCGCGCCATCCATCCGGCCGATCTTTCCGGCAGCGAGGCGAAGTTTTACGATTATCTGACGGGATATCTTGGCGGACCGCCGGTTTATGTCGAGAAACACGGCCATCCGATGCTCCGCCGCCGCCATTTCGTCGCCCCTATCGGCCCCGCCGAGCGGGATGAATGGCTGCTCTGCTTCCGCCGCGCCATGGACGAGACCATCGAAAACCCGAAGCTGCGCGAGATCATCTGGACGCCGGTCGAGCGGCTAGCCTTTCACATGCAGAACCAGGAGGCGGACAGCCAATGACCATGCAGAGCGCGACCATCGCAAGCCTGCCCCGCGAAAGATTGCGGGCCTTTATTCTGTTGCTGGGCGGCCTCACGGGCGCGGCCGGCGTGATGCTCGCAGCAGCCGCCACCCATACCGGCGAAACCTATATGCTCGGCAATGCTTCGGCCATGGCGCTGGCGCATGCGCCGGTGCTTGTGGCGCTTCATATCGGCGCGGATCGCATCAGAACCGCCATTCCCGCAGGCCTGATCCTCGGCCTCGGCACGGCGGTTTTTGTCGGCGATCTCGTCACCCGCCATTTTTCCGGTCACAGCCTGTTTCCCTACGCAGCACCCACGGGTGGCCTCGGCATGATTGCCGGATGGCTGGTGCTTTGCGCGGGAGCATTTCTAAAGCCGAAGGGCTAAGTTTTAGCCCTTACGCCGCGTCCAGCGAAACGACAGGATATTGCGGCCCTCTTCGGCTGCCGCGCCGATTTCGAAGGATGGTGTTTCACCGGGCTGACGGGTGCGCAGATAGGGAAAGGTCACGACATTGCCGCCGCTTCCGGCAAGGCGGTTGCGTCTTTCGCGTTCACCGATGAATTCATAGATGTCCGGCAAAGCCGGATCGGCGGCCTGTTCGGCCATCTTGTGCAGTTCCACACGGCAGGCTTCCGCCGCCGCTGGCACTCCATCCTTAAAATTATTGCGCTCGTCGCTCATCGTTCGAGGTCCGTTCATTCATGGTCTGCAGCGCCCGCTCCAGACTGGATTTGCTGCCGTTGCGCAGCGGAATGAACGTCTTGCCGAATTTCTTGCAACCGGACTTCACCCGCAGACACGCATCGTGGCTGATACAGTCGATCGGGCAGAAAACGCAGTCGACGGAGGGAAGCACGGTATCGATGCGCGAGACGGCCTCACGCAGGCCGCCATCGTGATGAATGAGCTCCGCGCCGAAATTGCTGGCGATCTGGCGAAGATGCGCAACCTGACAGTCACGGCCGCCGACATAAAGAAAGCTTTTCGGACCGGAAAGCTGCTGTTCGGCCACATCCCGCTCAGTCTGGGGAGCGCCCTTGCCCTGCTTGCCGCCGCGTTCGGCCTTCTTCTTTTCCTTGCGTGCCATTCCCTCACCTGCCGGTTGATTTTTCAATGCCCCGAGGTTGGGGATGCCGGCACCATAATAAAGATGAGTTTTGGAGTAAAGTATAAAGATGATAATTTTCCTCATGTTTTGACATAAAGAATCGATCACATATTCGCGAGAACGGTCCCGTTCAGCCGTTTATCCGCAATCCGCCCATGAAAAGCTGCTCCAAATGCCGGGCCGCATCCTCAAAACGCCCTTCACCGCCATTCTTCTCACCCAGCACCGCCCGCACCTGCACATCGAAATCCGCATAATGCTGCGTGGTTGACCAGATCGAGAAAATCAGGTGATAGGGATCGCATTTGGCCATCCGCCCCGCCTTCACCCAGGCGCGGATGACCTCGGCCTTTTCATCCACCAGTTGTTTCAGCGGCCCCTTCAGCTCGTCCTCGATATGCGGCGCGCCCTGCAGGATTTCATTGGCGAACAGGCGGCTTTCGCGCGGGAAATCGCGCGACATTTCCAGCTTGCGACGAATATAGGAGCGGATCTCGCTTTCGGGATTGCCCTTGGCATCGAAGGCGCGCAGCGGGTCAAGCCATGTGTCCAGCACCCGCTCGATCAGCGCGCGATGCATCGCCTCCTTGGTACGGAAATAATAAAGCACATTCGGCTTCGACATGCCGGCCGCCTCGGCAATCTGGTCGATGGTGGAGCCGCGAAAGCCGTTGATGGAGAATACACTGAGCGCAGCCTCGAGAATCGCCTCCTGCTTTTCTTCCTGAATGCGGGTCCGCTTCTGTGTTTTTGCTGCTCGCGGTATGGCCATTCTCAGCTCTCTGTTTCTTTTCGATGCAATTGCCGTTACAGTATGCTTAAAAAATAATCGCCGCGTACAGTTTAGGCAAAATTTGTGCGATTCGTCACGAAAATCCCTTGCTGACGCCATGGCGAATTTGCAATGTTTACCAGCCGGTCAATTTATCCCCCATCGCCATCACAAGGCAATGGCTGTTATCTTAACCGGCAAAAAAGGGAACGGCACAAGCTTTGCTTCGATAAAAACAAAACAGGTGAGGACGACACTTCATGGCGGCGGGTAAGAACTTGACGGTCAATGGCGACCGTCTGTGGGACAGTCTGATGGATATGGCGAAGATCGGCCCCGGCATTGCCGGCGGCAATAATCGCCGCACGCTGACGGATGAGGATGCGGAAGGCCGCAGCCTGTTCCAGCGCTGGTGTGAAGCGGCCGGGCTGACGATGGGCGTCGACCGCATGGGCACCATGTTCGCCACCCGCCCAGGCGAGGACCCGGACGCGCTTCCCGTTTATATCGGCAGCCACCTCGACACCCAGCCGACCGGCGGCAAATTCGATGGCGTGCTCGGCGTGCTGGCCGGACTGGAAGTGGTGCGCAGCCTGAACGACCTCAATATCAAGACCAAACACCCGATCACCGTCACCAACTGGTCAAACGAGGAAGGCGCGCGCTTTGCCCCGGCCATGCTGGCCTCCGGCGTCTTCGCCGGCATTCACGATCTCGATTATGCCTATAGCCGCACTGATACCGACGGCAAGACCTATGGCGAAGAGCTGAAGCGCATCGGCTGGCTGGGCGAGGAAGAGGTGGGCGCGCGCAAAATGCACGCCTATTTCGAATATCACATCGAACAGGGGCCGATCCTGGAAGCGGAAGGCAAACAGATCGGCGTCGTCACCCATTGCCAGGGCCTGTGGTGGCTGGAAGTGACGCTAACCGGCAAGGAAGCCCATACCGGCTCCACCCCGATGGCCATGCGCGTCAATGCCGGCCTTGCCGCCGCCCGCATTCTCGAAAAGGTGCAGGAGGTGGCCATGGCCCACCAGCCGGGCGCCGTTGCCGGCGTCGGCCAGATGATCTTCACACCCAATTCCCGCAACGTGCTGCCCGGCAAGGTGGTCTTCACCATCGACCTCAGAACCCCCTCACAGGCGAAACTCGACAGCATGCGCGCCATCTTCGAACGCGAGGTGCCACAGATTGCCGAAGAACTCGGCGTCGGCTGCTCGATCGAGGCCATCGGCCATTTCGATCCTGTCACCTTCGACCCCGTTCTGGTCGGCCGCGTGCGCTCTGCCGCCGAAAAACTCGGCTACAGCCACATGGACATCATCTCCGGCGCCGGCCACGATGCCTGCTGGACGGCAAGGGTCGCCCCCTCCACCATGATCTTCTGCCCCTGCGTGGACGGGCTTTCCCACAACGAAGCCGAGGAAATTTCGCCGGAATGGGCCGCCGCCGGCTGCGATGTGCTGCTGCATGCGGTGCTTGAGACTGCGGAGATCGTGGAATGACCGCCACCATCATCAAGAACGGCACCATCGTCACCGCCGACCTCACCTATAAGGCCGATGTGAAGATCGAAGGCGGCAGGATCACTGAGATCGGCCCCGATCTGACGGGCGGCACGGTACTCGATGCCACCGGATGTTATGTCATGCCCGGCGGCATCGATCCGCATGTGCATCTGGAAATGCCCTTCATGGGCACCTATTCCGCCGATGACTTCGAGAGCGGCACGCGCGCGGCGCTTGCCGGCGGCACCACCATGGTGGTGGATTTCTGCCTGCCGGAGCCCGGCCAGTCGCTTCTTGATGCCCTGCAGCGATGGGACAACAAGGCGACGCGCGCCAATTGCGATTATTCCTTCCACATGGCCGTCACCTGGTGGGGCGAGCAGGTCTTCAACGAGATGAAGACGGTGGTTCGGGAAAAGGGCATCAACTCCTTCAAGCACTTCATGGCCTATAAGGGCGCCTTGATGGTGAATGACGACGAGATGTTCGCCTCCTTCTCGCGCTGCGCCGAACTGGGCGCCATTCCCTTCGTGCATGCGGAAAACGGCGATATCGTCGCGCAGATGCAGGAAAAACTGATGGCGGAAGGCAATGTCGGGCCGGAGGCGCATGCCTATTCGCGCCCGCCCTCGGTGGAAGGCGAGGCCACCAACCGCGCCATCATCATCGCCGATATGGCGGGTGCGCCGCTTTACGTCGTCCACACCTCCTGCGAACAGGCGCATGAAGCGATCCGCCGCGCCCGGCAAAACGGCATGCGGGTCTATGGCGAACCGCTGATCCAGCACCTGATCCTCGATGAAAGCGAATATGCCAATGCCGATTGGGATCACGCCGCCCGCCGGGTGATGTCGCCGCCCTTCCGCAACCGGCAGCATCAGGATAGCCTCTGGGCAGGCCTCGCCTCCGGCTCGCTGCAATGCGTGGCGACCGACCATTGCGCCTTCACCACCGAGCAGAAACGTTTCGGCCTTGGCGATTTCCGCAGGATTCCGAACGGCACCGGCGGGCTGGAAGATCGCATGCCGCTGCTCTGGACCCATGGCGTGGCGACCGGCCGCCTGACGATGAACGAATTCGTCGCCGTCACCTCCACCAACATCGCCAAGATCCTCAACATCTATCCCAGAAAGGGCGCGATCCTCGTCGGCAGCGATGCCGATATCGTCGTCTGGGATCCGGCGCTGGAAAAGACCATCAGCGCGGCGAGCCAGCAATCGGCCATCGATTACAACGTGTTCGAAGGCCAGAAGGTCAAAGGCCTGCCGCGCTACACCCTGTCGCGCGGTCTCGTCAGCATCGAGGAGGCAACCATCGAAACGCAGCCGGGTCACGGCCAGTTCATCGCCCGCGATCCCTATCCGGCCGTCAGCCGGGCGCTTTCCACCTGGAAGGAACTCGTCGCGCCGCGCAAGGTGGAGCGCAGCGGCATCCCGGCATCGGGTGTATGACCGTGAGCGCCGGGCCGAAACGCGAAATCGTCATCGCCGCAGCCGTTCTTCTCAATGAGCGACGGCAGATGCTGGTCGTGCGCAAGCGCGGCACCACACAATTCATGCAGCCGGGCGGCAAGATCGATCCGGGCGAAACGCCGGAACAGGCGCTTCACCGCGAACTTGCCGAGGAAATCGGCCTGACGCTGCCCGAAAATGCCGCCCGTTATGAAGGCGTCTTTCGCGAGGAGGCCGCCAATGAGACGGGGGCCGACGTCGTCGCCCATACATTCATCGCCAGACTTCAGACAGAGGTCGCCCCGCAGGCGGAAATAGAGGAAGTGCGCTGGCTCGATCTCGACCGCCACCCCGGCGTAACGATCGCAAGGCTTACGGAAACCCAAATGCTGCCGCTGGCGCGCGCGGCCCTGACGGAAAGCGAAACCAAGCCCAGATGAACCAGGCCTCCCCCTATTCCGTCGTTTCCGCCAGAAATCTCGGCCTCACCTTCGAAACGGGTGATGGCCCGGTGCACGCACTCTCCAATGTCGACCTAGAGGTCGGCAAGGGCGATTTCGTCTCCTTCATCGGCCCTTCCGGCTGCGGCAAGACCACCTTTCTGCGGGTCATCGCCGATCTGGAAAAACACACGTCCGGCGACATCACCGTCAACGGCACGACGCCGGAAAACGCCCGCCGGGACCGCTCTTACGGTTACGTTTTCCAGGCCGCCGCCCTTTATCCCTGGCGCAGCATCGAAAAGAACATCGCCCTGCCGCTCGAAATCATGGGCTATACCAAGGCCGAGCAGCGCGAGCGCATCGAGCGCACGCTCGATCTCGTCAACCTCAATGGGTTCGGCAAGAAATATCCATGGCAGCTTTCCGGCGGCATGCAGCAGCGCGCCTCCATCGCCCGCGCACTCGCCTTCGATGCCGACCTGCTGTTGATGGACGAACCCTTCGGCGCGCTGGACGAGATCGTTCGCGATCACCTCAACGAACAGCTGCTGAAACTCTGGGATACGACCGGCAAGACCATCTGCTTCGTCACCCATTCCATTCCCGAAGCGGTCTATCTCTCGACCAAGATCGTCGTCATGTCGCCGCGGCCGGGCCGGGTGACGGATGTGATCACATCCACCCTTCCACGGGAAAGGCCGCTCGAGATTCGCGAGACACCGGAATTTCTGGCGATTGCGCATCGGGTACGTGAGGGGCTGAAGGCGGGGCATAGCTATGAGGGGTGAGGTCATCGCAAGCTTCACCCCCCTCTGCCCTGCCGGGCATCTCCCCCTCAAGGGGGGAGATCGGCAGGAGGCCCTAACATCGCTCCATTCGCAAACGTTGAGATGGGCGAGACCCAACCACGAGTCGATCTCCCCCCTTGAGGGGGAGATGTCCGGCAGGACAGAGGGGGGTAAGCCGCACCCTCGGAGTGAGCGGCGGAGCGAAAACCCATGACCCTCCTCCGCCACCGCATCCTCCCCATCCTCACCGTCCTCCTCGCCATCCTCATCCTCTGGCACCTCGCGGTCGTCTACCTCAACATGCCCTTCGCCCGCGATCAGGCCACCCGCGCCGGTCAAACGCCGGGCTTCTTCGAACTCCTGCCGCAAACCTTCGCGCAGGAGCGGCCGGTTCTCCCCGCCCCGCACCAGATTGCCGCCGAACTGTGGGACACCACGGTCAACAAGGCCATCACCTCCAAGCGCAGCCTCATCTATCACGCCGGCGTCACGCTCTCGGCCACCCTGCTCGGTTTCGCCATCGGTGCTGCGCTCGGCATCCTGCTTGCCGTCGCCATCGTGCATAACCGCGCCATGGACCGCTCCGTCATGCCGTGGATCATCGCCAGCCAGACGATCCCGATCCTCGCCGTCGCACCGATGATCATCGTCGTCCTGAACTCCATCGGCATTTCCGGGCTGCTGCCGAAGGCGCTGATCTCCACCTATCTTTCCTTCTTCCCCATTGTCGTCGGCATGGTGAAGGGTCTCAGAAGCCCGGAGACGATCCAGCTGGACCTGATGCACACCTATAATGCCTCACCCGGCCAGATATTCTGGAAGCTGCGCTGGCCTTCGGCTCTGCCCTATCTCTTCACCTCGCTGAAGATCGCCGTCGCCATCGCATTGGTCGGCGCCATCGTCGGTGAATTGCCGACGGGTGCCGTTGCCGGGCTCGGCGCGCGCCTGCTTTCCGGTTCCTATTACGGCCAGACGGTGCAGATATGGGCGGCGCTGTTCATGGCCGCCGGTGTGGCTGCCCTTCTCGTATCCATCATCGGCATCGCCCATGCCGCCGTCCTCAAGAGAATGGGAGCCCGGCCATGACCCATCCCGGCTGGTTTTTCGGCGCGATCCTGTTCTGGCTTGCCGCCTGGGCCTTCAACGAATGGCTGGTGCGCCGCCACGTCTCCACGCCAGCGGCAAAGCGTATTGGCCGCATCGCCGTGCCTTTTCTCTTCGGACTGGCGATCCTCGCGCTTTGGGAAGGCGTGGTGCGCGGTTTTTCCGTGCCGCCCATCCTGCTGCCGGCCCCAAGCGCCATCCTCGCACGGCTCGCCAGCTCCCTGCCGATCCTCTGGGCGGATTTCCGCCAGACCTTCATCAAATCGGTACTGACGGGTTATGTGCTCGGCTGCGGCCTCGGCTTTGCCGTCGCCATTCTCATCGACCGCTCGCCTTTCCTCCAGCGCGGGCTGCTACCCATCGGCAATTTCGTCTCGGCTCTGCCTGTTGTCGGCATCGCGCCGATCATGGTCATGTGGTTCGGCTTTGACTGGCAGTCGAAAGTCGCCGTCGTCGTCATCATGACCTTCTTCCCCATGCTGGTGAACACGGTGCAGGGGCTTGCCGCTTCCAGCCACATGGAACGCGACCTGATGCGCACCTATGCCGCCGGCTGGTGGCAGACATTGCTGAAACTGCGCCTGCCCGCCGCCTGGCCTTTCATCTTCAACGCGCTGAAGATCAATTCCACGCTGGCGCTGATCGGCGCCATCGTCGCGGAATTCTTCGGCACACCCATCGTCGGCATGGGTTTCCGCATCTCGGCGGAAATGGGCCGCAGCAATGTCGATATGGTCTGGGCCGAAATCGCGGTCGCCGCGCTCGCCGGCTCCGGCTTTTATGGTCTCGTGGCGCTCGCAGAGCGGGCCGTCACTTTCTGGCATCCGTCCGTCCGTGGGGGACGAACGTAATAACGAAAAAGGGAACAGCGATGAAAATGAAACTTGCATCCATGCTTCTTGCCGGCGCGTCACTCCTGACCGCATTCGGAGCGCAGGCCGCCGACAAGATTACCCTTCAACTCAAATGGGTCACCCAGGCGCAGTTCGCCGGATATTACGTCGCCAAGGACAAGGGTTTCTATGAAGCCGAAGGCCTCGATGTCGATATCAAGCCCGGCGGCCCGGACATTGCGCCCGCGCAGGTTCTGGCCGGCGGCGGCGCTGACGTCATCGTCGACTGGATGCCATCCGCACTCGCCACCCGCGAAAAGGGCGTGCCGCTGGTCAATATCGCCCAGCCGTTCAAATCGTCAGGCATGATGCTGACCTGCCTGAAAGAAACCGGCATCACCAAGCCGGAAGATTTCAAGGGCAAGACGCTGGGCGTCTGGTTCTTCGGCAATGAATATCCGTTCCTGTCCTGGATGGCGCATCTGAAAATCCCGACCACCGGCGGCGCCGATGGCGTGACTGTTCTCAAACAGGGCTTCAATGTCGATCCGCTGCTGCAGAAACAGGCCGCCTGCATTTCCACCATGACCTATAATGAATATTGGCAGGTCATCGATGCCGGCATCAAGCCGGAGGAACTCGTCACCTTCAAATACGAGGCGGAAGGCGTGGCGACGCTGGAAGACGGGCTTTACGTTCTGGAAGACAAGCTGAAGGACGCCAAGTTCAAGGAAGACATGGTCAAATTCGTCCGCGCTTCCATGAAGGGCTGGAAATGGGCGGAAGAAAACCCTGATGATGCCGCCGGCATCGTGCTGGAAAACGACGCCTCCGGCGCCCAGACCGAAAAACACCAGAAGCGCATGATGGGCGAAGTGGCAAAACTGACCGCCGGCTCGAAGGGCGCGCTCGACAAGGCGGACTATGACCGTACCGTCAAGACGCTGCTGGGCGGCGGTTCCGATCCGGTCATCACCAAGGAACCCTCCGGCGCCTTCACCACCGAAATTACCGATGCGGCGCTGAAATAGTAAAATCGAACCCGAACGCATGGAACGCGCGGGGCCGTCCGCGCGTTTCTTTTTTTCGCTGGTGACGTATTTGACGAATTACAATATCCCGACCTATACAAAAATGTATATCAAGCATCGCGGCTATGCGGATTGATTTGTACGACAACAACAATTAGAGTCCCGCCCACAAGACTGCCAAATTTGATCTTGTAAGAAAAGCACGACGGCAAAGTGCTGAAGATTCGCGTTGAGGGGCGTTCGAATCGGGAGGATCGAAAAGGAAGTATTGTGATCCCTTGTTTCACATTCGTTTCAGCATGACCTTCTAATATACGCCGAGAGGCTGCAGGACATGCGATCGAATATTGCGCGAGCCAAGACACATGCAGCATAAAGTCACGTTTAACCGCTTTGTATTCCTTCTTCTTTCCGCAACGGCCCTGCCCTTTTCGGCAGCAGCCGAAGGGGAGACGCAGGCACCGGTCAAACAGCAGAACCTCCCCTCGATCATCGTCGCACATGCCGCAAAACGCGATCTTGTGGACCGCATCATCGCCACCGGCACGATCCGCCCCGTGGACGAGATTTACGTCCAGCCGCTGGTTGACGGCCTGTCGATCGACACGCTGAACGCCGATATCGGCGACCGGGTGGAGGCGAATGCCGTTCTGGCCGTGCTGTCCTCCGATAGTCTTGTCCTGCAAAAGAGCCAGCTAGAAGCCAACAAGGCCAAGGCCGAAGCCTCCGTCACCCAGTCCAAGGCGCAGGTGCTGGAAGCGCAGGCCAATCTGGCCGACGCCCTTCGCCAGCGCGACCGCGCCGCAAAGCTCGGCCAGAGCGGTTCGGGTTCCGTCTCCGAGACGGAAAAAACCGAAGCCGCCGCTCAAGTTGCGCAGGCCCGCCTCGATGCGGCCAAGCAGGCCGTTTCCGCCGGCGAAGCCGACATCAAGGTCGTTGACGCGCAGATCGACGACATCGATCTGAAGCTGACGCGGACGGGTGTTAAAACCCCCGTCACCGGCATCGTATCGGCCAAGAACGCCAAGGTTGGCGCCATTGCCAGCGGCGCGGGCAACCCGCTTTTCACCGTCATCAAGGATGGCGCGATCGAACTCGTCGCCGATCTTTCCGAGACGGATATCCTCAAGGTCAAGACCGGTCAGAAAGCCTATTTGACGGTTGCCGGCGGAGCTGAGAAAATAGAGGGCAAGGTGCGCCTCGTTTCACCCACCGTCGATCCGACGACGCGCCTCGGCTCCGTACATGTGGTGCTGCCGGAAAACAGCCCGGCGCGATCAGGCATGTATGCCAGCGCGGAAATAGTCGTCGAGCAGACGAACGCGCTCGCATTGCCGCTATCGGCCGTCACCTCCGGACGCGAAGGCTCGACCACCCGCAAGGTGGAAGGCGACGTCGTCAAGCAGGTGAAGATCGAGACCGGCATAGAGGACGGCGGTTTTATCGAGATTGTCAGCGGGCTTGCCGCTGGTGACAAGGTTGTCGAGAAAGCTGGAGCATTCGTGCGTGATGGCGACCGGATAAGACCGGTTGAAGCCCAGACGGCTGCGTCCAACTGACTGAGGGAATGAGATGAACTTTTCCGCATGGTCAATCCGTAACCCGATTGCGCCGCTGCTTGGCTTCGCGCTTTTGATGGTCCTTGGCATGCAGGCCTTCAACGCCCTGCCAATCACCCGCTTTCCCAATATCGACGTCCCCGTCGTCGCCGTCACCGTGACCCAGAGCGGCGCTTCGCCCTCCGAGCTCGAGATGCAGGTGACGAAGGAGATCGAGGACGCCGTCGCCGCCATCAGTGGCGTCGACGAAATCCAGTCGACCGTCACCGACGGACAATCGCTTACCACCGTCGTCTTCCGCATCGAGAAGCCGACGGAAGAGGCCGTTCAGGACACCAAGGACGCCATCGACAAGATCCGTAGCGATCTGCCCGCCGATATCGAGGTGCCTGTTGTCAGCAAGATCGACGTCGAAGGACAGGCAATCCAGACATTTGCCGTCTCCTCGCCGAACATGACGCTGGAAGAGCTGTCCTGGTTCGTGGATGACACGATCAAGCGCTCGCTCCAGGGCCAGTCCGGCATCGGCAAGGTCGACCGTTACGGCGGCGCGGACCGCGAGGTGCGCGTTTCGCTCAGCCCCGAAAAGCTCGACGCTTACGGCATCACCGCCACCGAGGTGAACAGCCAGCTGCGCGGCACCAACATCGATCTCGGTTCCGGCCGTGGCCAGGTTGGCGGCAACGAGCAGACGATCCGCACGCTCGGCGATACGCGTGACGTGATGCAGCTCGCAAACACCACCATCGCGCTCTCCAACGGCCGCTTCGTGAAGCTCTCCGAGCTTGGCACGGTCAAGGACACCTATGAGGAGCAGAAGTCCTTCTCGCGCTTCAACGGCAACCCCGCCGTCACCTTCGCGGTATTCCGCTCCAAGGGTGCAAGCGAGGTTTCGGTGGCCGAAACCGTGGCGGAAAGCCTGGATCAGGTCCGCAAGGATCATCCCGACGTGTCGATAGAAATGGTCGACGACGCCGTCTATTTCACCTATGGCAACTATAAGGCGGCGCTCGATACGCTGATCGAAGGCGCGATCCTCGCCGTCATCGTGGTCCTGCTCTTCCTCAGGAACTGGCGCGCGACCCTGATCGCCGCCGTCGCCCTGCCGCTCTCCGCGATCCCGACCTTCTGGATCATGGACCTGATGGGGTTCTCGCTCAACCTCGTCAGTTTCCTGGCGCTGACGCTCGCCACGGGTATTCTCGTGGATGACGCCATCGTGGAAATCGAGAACATCGCCCGCCATATCAAGATGGGCAAGACGCCCTATCGGGCGGCACTCGAAGCGGCGGATGAAATCGGCCTCGCCGTCATCGCCACCAGCTTCACCATCATCGCCGTCTTTGTGCCTGTCTCGTTCATGCCCGGCATTCCCGGCCAATACTTCATCCAGTTCGGCCTGACGGTCGCCTTCTCGGTGTTCTTCTCGCTGGCGGTGGCCCGCCTCATCACACCGCTGATGGCGGCCTATCTGATGCGCGCCGAAGACGCGATGGACGACCACGCCGACAATGACGGCTGGCTGATGAAATCCTATACACGCATGGTTTCCGCCACCACCCGCAAGTGGTGGGCGCGATACCTGACGCTCATCGGCGCCATCGGCTTTCTGGTCGCATCCGTCTATCTTCTGAGCCAGGTGCCGGGCAGCTTCCTGCCGCCGGACGATGCTTCCCGCGTAACGCTTTCGGTGGAACTGCCGCCCAATGCGACGCTGGACGAAACCGACCGCACGACGACCGAAATCTTCCATGCCATCCGCGATATTGACGGTGTGGAAAGTGTCTTCATCCTCGGCGGCGCTTCGCCCAAGGGCGATCTGGAGCTTCGCCGCGCCACGGTCAACGTCATCCTTCAGCATATCGATCACTCGCTGCTGAAGACATTGGTCAACAAGGGTCTCGGCTCCCTTCCGCTCATCGGCCAATATCTGCCGAAAGTGGAAGAAAAGGGCCGCCTCCGTCCGCAATGGGATGTGGAGCGAGATATTTTCGCCAAGGTCCGCACCATCCCGGATGTGCGCATCATCAAGCTGAATGACCGCGCGGAGCGTGAACTGAGCTTCAACTTCCTCTCGTCGAACGAAAAGGATCTGAACGACGCCGTCGGTGTGCTCGAAAGCCGCCTGCGCGCTTCGCCGATCCTTGCCAATGTCAGCTCGGAAGGCGCCCTGCCCCGTCCGGAACTGCAGATCCGCCCGCGTAAGGATGAAATCGCCCGCCTCGGCATTACGCCACAGCAGATTTCGCAGACCGTGCGTGTCGCCACCATCGGCGATATCGACGCGCAGCTGACGAAGATTTCGCTGGATGACCGGCAGATCCCGATCCGCGTGCAGGCATCGCTCGATACCCGCCGCGACCTCGCCACCATCCGCGCGCTGAAGATCAAGACCGCCTCCGGGTCGCTGGTGCCGCTCTATAGCGTCGCCGATATCGACTATTCGGAAGGTCCAAGCTCGATCAAGCGCAACGACCGCAACCGCGTCGTCTCCATCGGCTCCGACGTGCCCTTCGGCACGGCGCTCGATACATCGACGGCCGAGTTCAAGCGCATCGTGGCGGAAACCGATCTGCCGGCAAGCGTTCGCCTTGCCGAAAGCGGCGACGCCAAGGTGCAGGGCGAAATGCAGCAGGGCTTCGTCAACGCCATGCTGCTTGGGCTGATGCTGGTGCTGGTGGTGCTCATCCTGCTGTTCAAGGATGTCATCCAGCCCTTCACCATCCTGTTCTCGCTGCCGCTTGCCATCGGCGGCGTGGCAGTCGCGCTCATCATCACACAGAACGCGCTGTCGATGCCCGTTCTCATCGGCATCCTGATGCTGATGGGCATCGTGACGAAGAACGCCATCCTGCTCGTGGACTTCGCCATCGAAATGCGCCGCCACGGCATGGAACGGGTGCATGCCATGGTCGAGGCCGGCCGCAAGCGCGCCCGCCCGATCATCATGACCTCCATCGCCATGTCGGCGGGCATGTTGCCCTCCGCGCTCGGCGTCGGCGAAGGCGGTTCGTTCCGCGCGCCGATGGCGATTGCGGTGATCGGCGGCATCATCGTCTCGACGGTGCTGTCGCTCATCGTGGTGCCCGCCTTCTTCCTGATCATGGACGACTTTTCGCGCCTGCTTGCCCACCTCTTCGGCCGCTTCTTCGGCAAGAAGGAAGAGGAGGAAGAGGCCCTCTCCAACGAGAAACTCTCGGAGATCGCCCGCGAAAACAGCCTGGCGCTCTCCTCGCTCGAGGCCCGGGTCGCCAGCATGGAAAAGGGCACCGGCGACAAGACCGCAGACAAGGGCAGCAACATATTGCGGCTGCCGCCGCTCGCTGCGGAGTGAAGCTTGCAGAATAACGATTGAGACGCCGGGCCCTGTGCCCGGCGTTTTCTTTTGGGGAGTTTAAAGGGCAAAACGTCGCCGCTTGTTTCTTCTCCCCGCCGGGGAGAAGGTGGCCCGAAGGGTCGGATGAGGGGGTTAGCTCTCCGCATATCTCTACCCTCGCCCCCTCATCCCGCTGCCGCGACCTTCTCCCCCTCGGGGAGAAGAAATATGTGGCGCTCACCCGCTCCATATTTTCCCCTGTGCATCGAAGCACGAATAGCCCAGTCATTTCCCCCTTAACGACTGCAAACCCATTTGATCGAAATCAATTCGCTTTTCAGGTGAACTGCTAATCTCCTTCGCATCGGGAGTTGCCGGTCGAAGGATAATGCGATGAGCTCTTTTCAGATAGGCGTGAGGGAAAAGGAACATCCCCGGTTTCGTATCGCTTCGGACAGCCCGGCAAAAGGTTTGAGCGGGAGCCGGATGGACGTGAACAAGACCGTGAAGCTGAGCAACAGGGACAGGAACATTCTGCTGCGCGCCCCCCTGATCGGGATAGCGGATGACGCGGCTGCATTGAAGCTGATGGAGGCGGCCAGCGTCATCAATGTGAACGCCCGCCACGTACTCTTCAAGGAAGGCGAGACGGCGCAATATTTCTACTGCGTTCTATCAGGTTATGTCAGGCTCTACCGGCTGGACCGGCACGGGCGCGAGGCGGATGTGCGTGTCAGCGGCCCGGGCGAAACCTTCAATGAATGCCTGATCTTCGGCAGCGACAGCTATCGTTACAGCGCGCAGGCGGCGGAAAACTGCACCGTGGCGCGTTTCGAACTGACAAGAATCCGCAGCCTGATCGATCAGGAGCCGGCAATCGCCAAGGCCGTCATGCGCTGCCTGTCCAACAGCCTGCTCGGAACCATGGATTGCATCGCCAATGACCGGCTGCAGACAGCGCCGCAGCGTGTCGCCCATTACCTCATCAATCAGGGCCCACGCGACGCGACATCCTTTTCACTGCGGTTGCCGTTTCAGAAAAGCCTGCTCGCCGGCAAGCTCGGCCTTGCGCCGGAAGCCCTCTCGCGCGCCTTCTCGACCTTGAAAAAAGCCGGGGTCACCGTGCGCGGCCGCATCGTCCAGGTCAATGATGTCGCGGCGCTGAAACAGATATGAAGCCAATACCGGGGGAAGGACGAGGACGGGACACCTGCCGGTATCCCGTCCTCGAATTTTCCTGCACCCGGATATCAGATCGGCTGTGGCACGAAGCGAAAACGATCGCCCTCTCGCTCAACACGGAAAAATCCGCCAAGATGGCCGCCGGAAACCAGCCAGTCATTATCGGCAACTTCGCCAAGCGCCTTTAAACGCGTCGAATAGGCAAGTTCGGAATCGATATCATAAACGAAGCCGATACCCGGATCCTGTGCCTGCAACGCGCTCACATGCAGCACATCGCCCCATAATAACAGCCGTTCACCACCCTTGCCGATGAGATAGCCCGTATGTCCGGGCGTGTGGCCCGGCATGGCGATGGCCTCCACATCATCCGCTATCTTTCCCGTCGGGATCGGCCGCAGCATGGCGCCGCAAATATCGAGCAGGCGCGCGGCGAGATCGAACCCGCCCTGCCGGGCGGGCGGCAGGGTCTTTCGTGCCACCTCGCTGGTGAAGAAGCCGAGATCGGCCTCGGGAACCCATATCTCCGCATTGGGAAAATAAGGCCGGTCGCCGTCGATGAGGCCAAGCGCATGGTCGCCGTGAATATGGGTGAGGATAACGCGATTGACAGCCGCCGGCTGAATTCCGGCGGCGATCATCGCCGCGCGAGCATGACCATAGGCTGCACCCCAGGCCGTGCCGCAACCGGCATCGATCAGCCAGATGCCTTCAGGCCCGGACAGCGCAAAGCAGTTGACATCCATATCCACCGTTTCACCCTCATGCCCGGCAAGAGCCGCCGCCAGCGCTTCGGCACCCTGGCGATGGATGAGATGGCCAACCGGCGCCTTGTAGACACCGTCGACAAAACGGGAAACCTCGTAAGCGCCGAAACGGCGGGAGATAGCCATATTTCAGAGACCGCCCTGTTCTTTCAGGAAACCGACGATGCGCTCCACGCCATCGCCCCGTTTCATATCGGTGAACACGAAGGGCATGGCGTTGCGCATGCGCGTCGCATCGCTGTCCATGACGGTGAGGTCAGCGCCGACATAGGGGGCGAGGTCCTTCTTGTTGATGACCAGCAGATCGGAGCGGGTAATGCCCGGCCCGCCCTTGCGCGGAATTTCCTCACCCTGGCAGACGGAAATGACATAGATGGTGATATCGGCAAGATCGGGCGAAAAGGTCGCGGCGAGATTGTCGCCGCCGGATTCGATGAAGACCAAGTCGAGATCGGGAAACCGCGCATTAAGCCCGGCAATCGCCTGTAGATTGATCGTCGCATCCTCGCGAATGGCCGTATGAGGGCAACCACCCGTCTCGACTCCGACGATACGTTCGGACGGCAGCGCCTGCATGCGCACCAGCGCCTCGGCATCTTCCTTGGTGTAGATATCATTGGTGACGACCGCGACCGAATAATCGGCGCTCATCGCCTTGCAGAGCTTTTCCGTCAACGCCGTCTTGCCAGAACCGACCGGCCCACCAATGCCGACGCGCAGCGGCCCATTACCCGATTTCATCACTCTGTTCCCTTCGATATGCTTTGGTCTTGTTTCACCATAGTCCCTCAACGGGACGCTTCAATATATGCAAGGATCGTGCCGCGCGTTTCTTCTCCCCGCCGGGGAGAAGGTGGCCCGAAGGGTCGGATGAGGGGCACCCTCTTCGAATATCGCTACCCTCGCCCCCTCATCCCGCTGCCGCGACCTTCTCCCCGGCGGGGAGAAGAAAAAAGCGGCATACGCTCGTTCAATACGATCGTCATGCAGCGCGATCAGGACCGGAAAAGCCGGGTGCCCTGCGTTTCATGGCGCATGGCTGCCGTGTCGGCGATGATCGTCGCGCTGCCGAGATCGTCGAGCGTGGATTGCATTGCCCGCGCCGCCATCTCCGCGATGATCGCCTCGCTTGCGGCCAGAATGGTAACGCCATCCTTCTGTCCCGCAACCCCGAGGCGGATGCCCGCCGAAACGAGCTGCGAAACCCCGGCATGCAAAAAGGCGGCAATCGTTTCCCTGAGCGGCACCGCATGACCGGCAGCCACCGCGCCGACAGCGATGGGATAGGGAACATCCTTCGGCAACAACGCGAGAACCGCGTGCGGCCAGGCACCGGCGGCGGCAACGAAAGCATCACCAAGAAGCACCGTCTCGCGATAGCGCTCCGCCGAACCGGCCAGCACCCGCGCCAGATCGGCCGTTTCGCTTAAGACAGCGGCGTCCTCACCGTTGCGCCAGGCTTCCGCCAGAAATAGCACGTCGTTCCAGAGACTGCCGTGACGCAGAAGCGTCTCCACCCAGCCGTGAAGCGCGGCGGCATCGCGCACACGCCGGTCTTCCACCGCCTTTTCAAGCCCGCCGGAATAGGAAAAACCACCGACGGGAAAGGCCGGCGACAGCCAGGCCATCAGCCGCAGCAGCGCGGCGACGCCGCGATCTTCACTCACGGCTCAGCCGTGATCGTGATGGTGATGCCCGTGGTCATGACCATGGGAATGGCCGCCATGGGCGTGGTAAGCGCCGCGCGCCGGCTGGAATGGCTCTTCCACCTCACGCACGGTGGCGCCCAGACCTTCCAGCATGGCGCGAATGACATGATCGCGCAGAATGAGAATGCGCTCCTCCTCGATCTGCGCGGAAAGGTGGCGGTTGCCCAGATGCCAGGCAAGCTCGATCAGGTGAAGACGGTCCTTCGCCTTGATTTCGAACAGCTTTTCATCCGCTGCACGGACCTCGATCAGGTCGCCGTTCTCCACCACCAGAAGATCGCCATGGGCAAACAGCACGGCTTCCTTCAGGTCCAGCATCACCATCTCGTCATTTTGCAGATGCAGCAGCTTGCGGCGCAGATGCCGCTGGTCATGCGCCAGGGTAACATAACCGGAAGCTTCGTCGGCGGGGGTTCCGGCCGGATGATAGGAGGTGACGCGCAGCATGGAATGATCCGTTTCAGAAACTGTCTTGGGGGTCTGATTTTTGCCGGATAGGCGGGGTGATTTCAAGGTGAATGAATGCAGGGCATGAAAAAGGTCGGCCTTGCCGGCGTAAAGACTTGAGGCGTCCGGCAACTTCTCCTCCGTCATGCCGGACTGGATCCGGCATCCAGCCACGGCGCGTCTGCGCCGTGAGAGGAGTCTTTCGCGATCAGGGACTTGATCGCGCTGGACCCCGGATCTAGTCAGGGGTGACGGTGTGCGGATGAGACAGCATCGCGAAAGACAATCGCGTCCCAGAAAACGAAAAAAGCCCGGCATTGCCGCCGGGCCTTCGCAAAAATCTTGAAACCAAAATCAGGCCGCAGCGCGTGCCTTCAGGTTTTCGAGAATGTTCTGCGGCGCGGAAACGCCGTAAGGATCGGATTCGCAATTGTCCGAATAACCCTCTTCCTCGAACCACTGCTCCACCAGACCGTCGTTGATGACGGCGGCGTAACGCCAGGAGCGCATGCCGAAGCCGAGATTGTCCTTGGCGACCAGCATGCCCATCTTGCGGGTGAACTCACCCGAACCATCCGGAATGACCTTGACGTTTTCGAGGTTCTGGCCCTTTGCCCAGGCATTCATGACGAAGGCGTCATTGACCGACAGGCAATAAATGTCATCCACGCCGAGCGCGCGGAATTCACCCGCCAGCTTTTCGAAATCGGGCAGCTGGTAGGTCGAGCAGGTCGGCGTGAAGGCGCCGGGCAGCGAGAAGAGAACGACCTTCTTGCCCTTGAAATAATCGTCGGAGGTCATGTCCTGCCAGCGGAACGGGTTGGGGCCGCCAACGGCCTCGTCGCGAACGCGCGTGCGGAAGGTTACGGCGGGCACTTTTTTGCCGAGCATGTCTTTTCTCCTGATCAGGTGTTTTATGCGTATCGCTTGGGATCGATCCGCACGGAATTCTTTTGCCGTTTCCATAACGCAAGATGCGCTGCGGTGCAGCATAAAAATCGGATTGAGGCGTTGAATGTATGAAATGCCGCATCGGCGGAGGATCAATTGTGGAGATCGACCGACCAGCGCAGCAATGGGGGCAAGGGCGTCCACCAGCCGGTGCGAATTCCGGCTTGCCGCAGCATGGCGGCCGACCATGTGTTACAGCCGGCAAACGCATTGAACCAGCCATTCGCCTCAAAAAACGCGTCATTGAGACCATAGGCGACACCGGGGATAAGCTGAACCTTGCCGTCTTTCCTGACAAAGCTCGCCCCGATACCGGCGAGAAGGCGCTGATACCCCGCTTCGGAAATGCGCAGGCGTTTCACCCCGGCCA
This sequence comes from Agrobacterium tumefaciens, assembly GCA_025560025.1. Lineage (NCBI taxonomy): Bacteria > Pseudomonadati > Pseudomonadota > Alphaproteobacteria > Hyphomicrobiales > Rhizobiaceae > Agrobacterium > Agrobacterium tumefaciens. The sequence goes on from CP048485.1 coordinate 2,083,277, forward strand.
GATCGGCGGGAAAATCCCCGGTCACATCCACATGCATCACCGACTGATCCAGCGTAAACGAACGCAGGACCGGCATGGGTTTCAGATCGGCCCAGGTAGGCGTCTCGGTATAAAACGACCGGCCGCCCCAGCCGAACACCAGATAGGCCGCCGCCGGATGGTTGACCGCAATACCGTCTTCCTGCAATTCGGCAAATGCCCGCCGCAGATCGTCGTCAACCGGCACGGCGATATCGGTGTGAATCGGGTTGGATAACAGCAGGATTTCGCGGCCCGCCACGCCGCCGCTCACATCCCCTGCGAAAAACGGGCGCGGCACGACAGTGCCGAGCAGAAGCAACAGGAGGATCAGCAGCATGCAGCCGCCGATCCGCCTTGTGAGAAGCCTCAACACGAAATGCCGTCAGAACAGGAAATAACGCTGTGCCATCGGCAGCACCGTTGCCGGTTCGCAGGTCAGAAGCTCGCCATCGGCGCGCACTTCGTAGGTTTCGGGATCGACCTCGATATGGGGGGTCAGCGAATTGTGGATCATCGACGCCTTGGAAATACCACCGCGCACATTCTTTACCGGCAGCAGTTTCTTGGCGACGCCGAGGCGCTGGGCAAGGCCGGCATCCAGCGACGCCTGCGACACGAAAGTGACCGAGGAATTGGTGCGCAGCTTGCCATAGGCGGCAAACATCGGCCGGTAATGCATCGGCTGCGGCGTGGGAATGGAGGCATTCGGATCGCCCATCGGTGCGGCGGCAATCGAGCCGCCAAGCAGCACCATCTCCGGCTTCACGCCGAAAAAGGCCGGGTTCCACAAGACGAGATCGGCGCGCTTGCCGACTTCGATGGAGCCGATCTCGTGGCTGACGCCCTGGGCGATGGCCGGGTTGATGGTATATTTGGCGATGTAACGGCGGACACGGAAATTGTCGTTTTCGCCGGTCTCTTCCTTCAGGCGGCCGCGCTGGCGCTTCATCTTGTCGGCCGTCTGCCAGGTGCGGATCGCCACTTCGCCGACGCGGCCCATGGCCTGGCTGTCGGAAGAGATGATCGAAAACGCGCCGATATCGTGAAGAATATCCTCCGCCGCGATGGTTTCCTTGCGAATGCGGCTTTCGGCAAAGGCGATATCTTCGGGAATGGACGGCGACAGGTGGTGGCACACCATCAGCATGTCCAGATGTTCGGCGAGCGTATTGACGGTATAGGGCCGTGTCGGGTTGGTGGAAGACGGAATGACGTTGGGATTGCCGCAGACCTTGATGATATCGGGCGCATGCCCGCCACCCGCCCCTTCGGTGTGGAAGGCATGGATGGTGCGGCCCTTGATGGCGGCGACCGTATCTTCCACGAAGCCGCTTTCGTTCAGCGTGTCGGTGTGGATCATCACCTGCACATCGTATTGATCGGCCACCGTCAGGCAATTGTCGATGGCGGCCGGCGTCGTGCCCCAGTCCTCATGCAGCTTCAGCGAAGAGGCGCCGGCAAGGATCATCTCTTCCAGCGGTGCGGGCAGCGATGCATTGCCCTTGCCGGCCAGCGCCAGATTCATCGGAAAAGCATCAAAGCTTTCGATCATCCGCTCGATATGCCAGGCGCCGGTGCAGGTGGTGGCGAGCGTGCCATGCGCCGGGCCGGAGCCGCCGCCCAGCATGCAGGTCACGCCACTCATCAGCGCTTCCTCGATCTGCTGCGGGCAGATGTAATGGATATGCGCGTCCATGCCGCCAGCCGTCAGTATCTTGCCTTCCCCAGCAATCGCCTCCGTCGAAGGGCCGACGATGATCGTCACGCCGGGCTGCGTATCCGGGTTGCCCGCCTTGCCGATGGCGTGGATGCGGCCGTTCTTCAGGCCAACATCGGCCTTGTAGATACCGCTATGGTCAACGATCACCACATTGGTGATGACGGTATCGACAGCGCCTTCCGCCCGTGTCGCCTGGCTCTGGCCCATGCCGTCGCGAATGACCTTGCCGCCGCCGAATTTCACTTCCTCGCCATAGGTCGTGTGGTCCTTCTCGATCTCGATGAAGAGTTCGGTATCGGCAAGACGTACCTTGTCGCCGACGGTCGGGCCGAACATGCCGGCATAGGCGGCGCGGGAAATCTTGTAAGGCATAGGCTCAGGCTCCTTCGGACGCGGAGAAAATCGATGTGGAAGAAATTCGTGTCAGCCTGCCCTGAGACGCCAGGGCCTCGACCAGCTGTTGTTCGGCGGCAAACGGATGCCCGCTCCAGCCCTGATGGCCGAAACCGGCAATCGCCACCTCGTCACCATCGTCGCTCACGCTCTCGAGGACATGGGCGATGGCGAAAAGGCCGGTGCTGGGGCAGACATAGGGCGCGGGCGCATAGGCTTCGAGCGCAGCATCAAGCCTTTCATGCACACCGCGCGGAATGACGATGTGAGCCTTGCCGGCTCCTCGTGCGATGGCGGCAAAGCCGGCGGTATAATCGGCGCAGAAATCGGTCAGTTCCGGCCAGCGCGCGCGGATATCCGGCTCCATTTCGGCAAATTTCGCCGGATCGCGCACAGACCAGATGGCGGAGGCCTGCCGCACACCGTCACTCTCGCGCCATTCGCTCCCCTCAGTCATCTCAAGGCCCGGCCGCCCGGTATTGCACACCGCCACCACATCGGTGCGTGTGCCGCCTGGCCCGAGCGACCGGCAATCATTGAAGCGGATGACGATATCGGAACAATCGATGAAATCAGCAGCACCCGGCGGCAGTTCCCCGTTTCCAACGATCGTGATGCGCCGCCCCATGCGTTCAGAAACCTTCCGACAGCTGGCGCAGCTCTTCCGCCCGCTTGCCGCTCATCTCGGCAAGGCAGGAGGAAATCAGCATCGGCTCCATCGAACCGCCGCGCGCCTGAAAGCCTGAAAGCGCGCAATTGGCGTCACGAAACGCCACCCAGGCGCGCTGGGCAGTCACCAGCGCGTCGGTCGCACCCTTGCCATCTGCATCCGCCGCCTTGTCGCGCTCGGTGAGCAGCTTGCGCAGCTTCTGATATTCGGCGTTCAACTGCTTGTCGGCCTTTTCGTAATCCTTGCCGGCGCAGATGGTCATGTCCGCCTGCGTCTGCGGGGCCTTGCAATCCGGCTCGCCCTGCGCAGCGGCCGGCATGGACAGGCCGGCCGTCGCACAAAGAAACACCGCCGCCAGAAGGACGTTTTTTCGGCTCATCTCCATCGCTCAGGCCGCCGCGCCATCGAAAGCCTGCGGCTTCAGCGCCCGGGGATCGACACCATCGAGACAATTGGCATTGACCGCCACCATCGGCGTTCCGTCCGGCCCATCGGCATAAGCAAAGCTCTCGATGCCGCAGGTGGAGCAGAAAAGATGATGGATCTTGTGTTTGTTGAAGAGATATTCCGCCAGCTTGTCCTCGCCGGAAAGCAGCGTGAATTTCTCACGCGGCGCAAAGGCCAGCGTGGAACCCAGGCGCTTGCAGCGCGAACAATTGCAGATGACGGTATGGTCGAGATCGGCATCGACCTCGAAGCTCACATCGCCACACTGGCAGCTTCCATGATAATGCGCCGTCGCCATTTCATAACCTCCCCATGACCTGTTGACGGAAACCGTAAACCTCGCGCTTGCCGGAAAGCGGCACCAGCGTCACTTCCCGCTTCTGGCCGGGTTCGAAACGAACCGCCGTGCCGGCGGGAATATCGAGGCGCATGCCGCGTGCCTTGTCGCGGTCAAAGAGAAGACCCGCATTGGTCTCATAGAAATGATAGTGGCTGCCCACCTGCACCGGCCGGTCGCCCGAATTGGCGACTTCGATGGTCACGGTCGGCTGGCCGGCATTGAGTTCGATGCTGCCCTCTGCGGCAATGATTTCGCCGGGTTTCATGGTGCTCTCCCTTATCTGTTTCAGGCGGCGGTCGCGGCCGCGCAGCCTTCGGCCTTCAGCACGCGCTTCGTGGACGCCGGATTATTGACGAGTTTCGCCGCCGGGCGAACGGGCCTGCGAACCAGCTCACCGCCGCAATTCGGGCAGGCGCCGTGAAGCACATCCGTCACGCAATCGATGCAGAAGGTGCATTCGAACGAGCAGATCATCGCATCCCGGCTGTCGGGAGCAAGATCGCGGTCGCAGCATTCGCAATTTGGTCGAAGCTCCAGCGCCATATTCGCCCCTTTACCGTATCGGTTCGTGAACGGTCACCAGCTTGGTGCCATCGGGAAACGTCGCTTCCACCTGCACATCATGGATCATTTCGGCGATGCCTTCCATCACCTGGTCGCGGGAAATGACATGCGCGCCGGCTTCCATCAGCTCGGCAACGGCACGGCCGTCGCGGGCGCCCTCGACCACGAAATCGGTAATCAGCGCAATCGCTTCGGGATAGTTCAGCTTCACGCCGCGTTCCAGCCGGCGGCGTGCCACCATGGCGGCCATGGAAATCAGCAGCTTGTCTTTTTCTCTTGGGCTAAGGTTCATCGTGGTCCCGCAGCTTTCGCACCTGCCCCGCAAATCAAAGCGTTTCCGGGGCCAAATTCGACTTGTTTGACAGACCCCGAAGGACGCCGGTTGCCGACGATCCGAAGGGTTTACAGATTCCAGACTTTCGGCACTGGCGCGCCGTTTCGCAAGAGCGAAATGATCGGAAAAAGTAATTTTCTCAAGGAGAAACCATCTTCGGCAGAGACGCGAACAACAAGCTTGCCCTGCCATTCGCTGGCGCCGCCGCTTTCCCCGGCAATAGCCCGGATTTTAGGCAGAAGCGCCTCGGCCAGAGGCCCGATATAAAGCAGCGTCGCAAAGGCGACCTGACCGGCCAGAACCGCCGGTTTCGCGGTCAGCGCCGCTACCTCGCCTTGCAGCAGAAGCTCTTCGGCATGCACCAGCTTACCCCCGTGGTGAATACGCCAGCGGTCGCGGAAAAGGCCATGCGCCATCGCCTCGCCCATGGCCTGGCGACCGAGCAGCACGGCTTCGACGGCGATGAATTCGGAAGATTGGTCGAGATCGGCTTCCAGCCGGCGGGTCAGCGACGCCCGGTCGAAGAGAATGGTTTCCTGCGGCAGCCAGTGCAATCGGGCGTTCGGCCCGGCGGAAACCCGGGCGGTAACGGTGGCGGTTCCGGAGGATGCCTTGTAAACCTTCTCGCAGGCCTGCGTGGTCACCACCAGCGATGTGCCGGCGCCGGCCACCGCCTGCCATTCAAGTTCGTCTCCGCCGGTCAGGCCGCCGGAGGAATTGATGAGAATGGCTTCGGCTTCGTTCGAAAAGGTTTCCGGCAGGCGGATTTTGGCGCAGCCTTCCTGGAACAATTCCTCCAGCCGGCTGCGCCCTTCAACCGCTTTGGTTACAATGCGTCCTCTGCCACGGGCGCGCTGCTGCCGGACAGGTTGAGCGTCTTGGCGACCGGAAGGGCCGATGGCTTGCTGTTCTGGCTGCACGCGGTCTCCGAAGCGGTTGCGGAAGCGGACGAGGCCTTTGCGCCGCAATCCTTCTTGACGACGGCATCCACGACCAGCTGCCCTTCCGTATTGCGGAAGAAATCCCACATTCTTTCCGCCGCATCAACCGTGCGCGTCACTTCGCCTGTGGGCATCTTGCGCTCCACGGCCGGTTCCGCCTTCGGCGTCTGTTCGCCGCCCGGCTTGCGGGTGACGACGGCGCTCGCCGCCAGCACTTCCGCCTTCATGGTGGCGCGCGGCCAGGCGTGGTCCCAATCGTTGATGACATAGGACTGAATGCGTGCGCCGGCCTTGCAGACGTCATAAGAATTGACGGTGAAACTTTCGCCCACCTTGCTTTTGGCAGCGCCCTTGCAGCCGTCCATCTCGGCCCAGCGCTTCAGCGCCGTCTCGCCGCCATATTGCCAATAGGATTTGCCGCCGCCCTGATAGGGGTTGGCGGGATCCTTCAGCCCGGCAAAGGCGATGATGGACATCGGCCGCGCCGGCGTGCAGCTTGCCGCATCCGGTGCCCATTTGCCCTCGGTCTCCAGCGGATAACCCGCGCGCAGCGAGGCGACGAAACCGGCAGCGGTGAAATCCGCGCTGCCATTGCAGATGAATTGCGACAGCATGCGCCCGCCGCCGGAATAACCGGAACCGTAAAAACGCTCCTCATCGACGCAGAACTTGCCCTTCACCATGGTGATGGCATCGCGAATGAAGCCGACCTCGTCCAGCCCGCCCGGACGCTTGGTGACGCCGGGAACATTCCAGGCATGGGTGCCGGGCAATTCGCCATTCAGGCTGCCGGCCAGCGCCACGACCACCAGACCGTCACGCTCGGCCAGCTTGTCCCAGCCGCTGCGGTTCAGCTGGCCATGCGGATTGCTGTTGGAGCCATGGAAATCGAACACGACAGGCAGCGGCTTTTTTCCGTCATAGGCCGAGGGAACAAAATAGACGCCGTCGCGTTTTTCACCGTTGGAGAGAATGGAAAAATCATGCCTGCCCGGTTCCATGCCGGGTCCGGGCAACTGACCGCAGGTCGATGCCGACGCTGCGACACCGGCGCTCGCGCACATCGCAAGACCCAGAAAGAGGGTGCGGGCGGAGCGGAACAGCCGGGCGGCCCGGCCAATGGCAAAGTCTTGATTCATTGACACGCCTTTATTGGGCACGGTTTCCCCGACGATACGTCGGACGTGCGTGGAATGTAAGGGATCAACTGTCGCGGCGTGCGAATAGACTTTTCCTGTGTCTCGCATGCAGCATTTGCGCTGCCAATATCACAGGCTTTTATTCAATGAAATGCTAAAATTACGCATGAAAGCCATGTCGAGACGCATAGGCTTTCAAAATATTAATCGGCCGTTTGCACGCCGTGATCGGCGCACAGGGGTTTTAGTCTCGATTTATACTGTCAGGTGACGCCGCGCTTCCGGCGTATCCAGCGTTTCGGCCAGCCCCTGATGCACGATTTCACCCCGGTCCATGATGTAGACGTAATCGGCAAGCTCGCGGCAGAAATCCAGATATTGCTCGACCAGCAGGATCGCCATGCCGGTAGAATCGCGCAGATATTTGATCGCCCGGCCGATATCCTTGATGATCGACGGCTGAATGCCCTCGGTCGGCTCGTCGAGAACGAGAATTTTCGGCCGCGTCACCAAAGCCCGGCCGATGGCGAGCTGCTGCTGCTGTCCGCCAGAGAGATCGCCGCCGCGCCTTCCCAGCATGGATTGCAGCACCGGAAACAGGCTGAAAATATCGTCGGGAATGAACCGTTCCTTACGCGGCAGCGGCGCATAGCCGCTTTCGAGATTCTCCTGCACGCTGAGCAGCGGAAAGATTTCCCGCCCCTGCGGCACGTAACCGACACCGCGCTTGGCCCGGTGGTAAGGCGCCAGCCCATCCAGCGACGCCCCTTCAAAGCTGATCGTCCCGGCACTAATGGCGTGCTGCCCGGTAACGGCCCGCAGCAGCGAGCTTTTGCCCACCCCGTTGCGGCCGAGGACGCAGGTGATCTTGCCCATCTCCGCCGTCAGCGAAACGCCACGGAGCGCTTGGGCTGCGCCGTAATGGAGGTTGATGTTGTCGACGTTCAGCATGGTGAGACTCCATTGGCGCATTGGTGGGAGGCGTTACCCCCCTCTGCCCTGCCGGGCATCTCCCCCTCAAGGGGGGAGATCGGCAAGCGGCGAAAACTCTGCCCATGGAACGGGCGGGTGCGGCATCTGATCTCCCCCCTTGAGGGGGAGATGCCCGGCAGGGCAGAGGGGGGTATCACGAGCGCAAACACCACCATCACCGCCCCAGATAATTCTCGATCACCTTCGGATCGTTCGACACGAAATCAATCGACCCTTCGGCCAGCACCGAGCCTTCGGCAAGGCACGTCACCTTCACCCCTAGTTCGCGGATGAAACCCATGTCATGCTCCACCACCACAACCGAACGGGTCTTGGCGATTTCCTTCAAAAGCACGGCGGTTTCGGCGGTTTCCGCATCCGTCATGCCGGCCACCGGCTCGTCCACCAGCAAGAGCTTCGGCTCCTGCGCCAAGAGCATGCCGATTTCCAGCCATTGTTTCTGGCCGTGCGAGAGGTTGGCGGCGAGATCGCCGCGGCGGTGGCTCAAGCGCACGGTGGCGAGGATTTCCTCGATGCGGGCCTTGTCTTCCTCCGTCAGCCGGTAAAACAGCGTCGCGAACACGCCGCGCTTGCGGTTGAGCGCCAGTTCCAGATTGTCCCAGACGGTATGGCTTTCAAAGACCGTCGGTTTCTGGAACTTTCGTCCGATGCCGAGCTGGGCGATATCCGCCTCGTCCTTTTTGGTGAGGTCGATGCTGTCTTCGAACAGCACCGTGCCGGTATCCGGCCGCGTCTTGCCGGTGATGATATCCATCATCGTCGTCTTGCCAGCACCGTTCGGGCCGATAATGGCGCGCAGCTCGCCCGGTTCCACCACGAAGGAGAGGGAATTGAGCGCCCTGAACCCATCGAAGGACACCGAGACGCCGTCGAGATAAAGCAGGCTTTTCGTTCTGTTTTCGGAAATCGTGTTCATATCCGTCTCACTCCGCCGCCTGTTGCGCCACTGTTGCGGCGCTGTCATTGCCCGGCTGTGTGCCGCCTGCCGCAAGCGCGACCCGCTTTTCGCGCCGCCGGACCAGATAGTGTTGCAGCGTGCCGACGATGCCCTTGGGGAAGAACAGCGTCACCGCGATGAACAGCCCGCCCAGCGCAAACAGCCAGAATTCGGGGAAAGCGCCGGTGAAATAGCTCTTGCCGCCATTGACCAGGACAGCGCCGATAATCGGCCCGATCAGCGTGCCGCGCCCGCCCACCGCCGTCCACACCACCACTTCGATGGAGTTGGCGGGCGAAAATTCGCCGGGATTGATGATGCCCACCTGCGGCACGAACAGCGCGCCGGCAATGCCCGCCATCATGGCCGAAACGACGAAGGTGAAGAGCTTGATGTTTTCCACCCGGAAACCGAGGAAACGCACCCGGCTTTCGGCATCGCGCACGCCCACCAGCACCTTGCCGAATTTGGAATTGACGATGCCGGAGGCGATCAGCAGCGAGAGCGCCAGCATCACCGCCGTCATGGCGAACAGCACAGCGCGCGTACCATCCGCCTGCACCGAGAAGCCGAGAATATCCTTAAAATCGGTCAGCCCATTATTGCCGCCGAAACCCATGTCGTTGCGGAAGAAGGCGAGCAGCAGGGCATAGGTCATGGCCTGGGTGATGATGGAGAGATAAACACCGTTGACACGCGAGCGGAAAGCGAACCAGCCGAACACGAAGGCCAGCAGCCCCGGCACCACCAGCACCATCAGCGCCGCAAACCAGAACATGTCGAAGCCCTGCCAGAACCACGGCAGTTCCTTCCAGTTGAGGAACACCATGAAATCAGGCAGCACCGGATGACCATAAACCCCGCGCGTGCCGATCTGCCGCATCAGATACATGCCCATGGCATAACCGCCGAGCGCGAAGAAGGCGGCATGGCCGAGCGAGAGAATGCCGCAATAACCCCAGACGAGATCGAGCGCGAGCGCCAGCAGCGCATAGGCCAGATATTTGCCGAGCATCGACATGATATAGGTCGGAATGCGGAGTGCGCTATCGGCCGGCAGCAGCAGGTTGGAGGCCGGCACCAGCACGGCAATGGCCAGAATGATGCCGATGGCGATGGAGATGCGGCGGTCGAGCGCGCGCAGGAGGAAGCCGGTAATCATGCTTCGATCGCCCTTCCCTTGAGTGCGAAGAGACCGCGCGGCCGCTTCTGGATGAACAGGATGATGAGAACGAGCACGAGGATCTTGCCGAGCACGGCGCCGACCGTCGGCTCAAGGAACTTGTTGAGCACGCCGAGAGACAGGGCGCCAACCAGCGTTCCCCAGAGATTGCCGACGCCGCCGAACACCACCACCATGAAACTGTCGATGATGTAGCTCTGGCCGAGATTGGGCGAGACATTGTCGATCTGCGACAGCGCCACGCCGGCAAGACCGGCAACGCCCGAACCAAGCGCGAAGGTAAAGGCATCCACCCACGGCGTGCGAATGCCCATGGAAGAGGCCATGCGGCGGTTCTGCGTCACGGCGCGCATCTGCAACCCGAAGGCGGAGCGCTTCAGGAGAACCAGCAGCGCGAAGAAGACCGAAAGCGAGAAGCAGACGATCCACACCCGGTTCCAGGTGAAGTTGAGATAACCGACGCTGAAGGAGCCGGACATCCAGCTCGGGCTGCCGACCTCACGATTGGTAGGCCCGAAGATGGAGCGCACGCCCTGTTGCAGGATGAGCGAGATGCCCCAGGTGGCGAGAAGCGTTTCGAGCGGCCGCCCGTAAAGAAAGCGAATGACGCCGCGCTCCATCACGAGGCCGACGAAGGCCGTCACCAGAAAGGCGGCGGGCAGAGCGATGGCGAGCGACCAGTCGAACAGGCCGGGGAAATGCGTGCGGATCACCTCCTGCACCATGAAGGTGGAGTAAGCGCCGATCATCACCATCTCGCCATGCGCCATGTTGATGATGCCCATCACGCCGAAGGTGATGGCAAGGCCGATGGCGGCGAGCAGCAACACGGAACCGAGCGACAGGCCGTACCAGACATTCTGCGCATAATCCCAGAAGGCAAGGGAGCTTTCGATGCTCGATATGGCGCTGTCGATATCCGGTTTCAGGCTCTGATCCACCGACGAGGAAGCCGCCATCAGAATGCCGATGGCATCGCGCCCGCCAAGGCTCTTGATGGTGGCGATTGCCTCTTTCTTCTGTTCGAGCGACCGTTCGGAGGAGAGCAGCGAGACAGCCCGCGCCTCCTCCATCCGGGTCCGCACCTCAGTATCGGCCTCCTTGGCGATGGCCGCTTCCAGCAATTCGAGATTTTCCGCGCTCGGCGCTTTCAGAACGGCGTCCGCCGCGGAAAGCCGCACGGATTTTTCCGGGCTCAGCAGGGTCAGGCCACCGAGTGCGGCGCGGATGACGCGGCGCAGATTATTGTTGACCTTGATCTTGCTGACGGCCGCCTTCGGCGCTTCACCCGCACTTTCGCCCGTCAGCGGATCGATCAGCGTAAAATTGGAACCTGCCGGTTTCGTCATGAACACCAGATTGTCGGCCTTGCGCACGTAAAGATCGCCCGCCGCAAAAGCCTCGAGCGCCGGCACGACACGCGCATCGCCCGTGGCGGCGATCTGCCCGATCAGCACTTCGGCCTGCTTGAAATCCGCCGTGCCGAGCTGGTCGATCAGCGCCTTCGGCTCGCTTTGCGCGAAGGATTGGGCTGCGATCCCCAGGGTGAGCCAGAGGAAGATGGCTCCAAGAAAAGATCGGATCGTCATGTCGGGTTCCTTGGGCGTTTTAATTTTGTGCGACCTGAATATGCCGCTTACCCCCCTCTGCCCTGCCGGGCATCTCCCCCTCAAGGGGAGAGATCGACCTGTGGCGAGGTCTCGCCCATCTCGATGTTTGAGAATGAAGTGGCGAGAAAGCGTCTTCCCGATCTCCCCCCTTGAGGGGGAGATGCCCGGCAGGGCAGAGGGGGGTAATTCTTGTTCAGTTTCCAATGAGAAAACCGCCCCCAGCAAGGGGAGCGGCACCCACCTCGCTAATCAGCTACCCTTGCCGCCGCACTTCCCACTGGCCACATTGAAGTTGCCGCAAGACATCGGCTTCCTCCAGTCCGAGATCAGATCCTTCGAGTCCGGCAGATAATCCGACCACTCGTCACCCACGACCTGCGGCGTCTGCTGCACGATTTCGAACTGGCCATCGGCCTGGATTTCGCCGATCAGCACCGGCTTGGTGATGTGGTGGTTCGGCATGACGGTGGAGTAGCCGCCCGAAAGGTTCGGCACGGAAACGCCGATGATCGAGTCGAGAACCTTGTCCGTATCCGTCGTGCCGGCGGATTCGACGGCCTTTACCCAGGCGTTGAAGCCGATATAGGCGGCTTCCATCGGGTCGTTGGTCACGCGCTTGTCGTTCTTGGTAAAGGCATGCCAGGTCTTGATGAATTCGGCATTGACCGGCGCATCGACGGACTGGAAGTAGTTCCAGGCGGCAAGGTGGCCGACCAGCGGTGCGGTATCGAGACCGGCAAGCTCTTCTTCACCAACCGAGAAGGCGACGACGGGAATGTCTTCAGCCTTGATGCCCTGGTTCGCCAGTTCCTTGTAGAAAGGCACGTTGGCATCGCCGTTGATGGTGGAGACCACGGCGGTCTTCTTGCCGGCCGAGCCGAATTTCTTGATGTCGGACACGATCGTCTGCCAGTCGGAATGACCGAACGGCGTGTAGTTGATCATGATGTCCTCTTCCTTGACGCCCTTCGACATCAGGTAGGCCTTCAGGATCTTGTTGGTGGTCTGCGGATAGACATAGTCCGTGCCGGCCAGAACCCAGCGCTCAACGCCTTCGGTATTGGCGAGGTAGTCTACGGCCGGAATGGCCTGCTGGTTGGGTGCAGCACCCGTGTAGAAGATGTTGCGCGAGGATTCTTCACCCTCGTACTGAACCGGATAGAACAGGATCGAATTCAGTTCCTCGAAAACAGGCAGAACAGACTTGCGCGACGAAGACGTCCAGCAGCCGAAAACGGCGGCAACCTTGTCCTGCGAAATCAGCTGGCGGGCCTTTTCGGCGAAAAGCGGCCAGTCGGAAGCCGGATCGACCACCACGGCTTCGAGTTTCTTGCCGAGCACGCCGCCCTTCTTGTTCTGCTCGTCGATGAGCATCAGCATGGCGTCCTTCAGCGTCGTTTCTGAAATCGCCATCGTACCGGACAGCGAATGCAGCACGCCGACCTTGATGGTGTCGTCAGCGGCAAAAGCGCCGTGGAAGGCGGTGGTGGACAGGATCGCGCCAAGCAGCGCGGCACTAAGCGTCTTGCGGAATATCATCGGAAGAACCCCTCTCCTTGTTGGCCTCTCGTGGAGGCTCAGCGGCATCTGCGGCCGCTGCTGGAAGGACTATCGATCTCGTGAGAGCGAAACCGTATACGTCAATTGACGTAGGCGGGGTGGCGAAAGATGCAGGGGGGGAATAAGCTGAACCTGAAGGTGCCTGTCTGTGAAGCAGGAGGCCTCGGCTTGTTTCTTCTCCCCGCCGGGGAGAAGTCCGCGGCAGCGGGATGAGGGGGGCGAGCGCCGCGATATACGGAGGGGTTGCCCCCTCATCCGACCCTTCGAGCCACCTTCTCCCCACGGGGAGAAGAAATGCGCGGCGCGGTCTCACATCAGGAATGCGACCATCAGGAATGCGGCTTGTCGTTCCGCTCTTCGTCGCGGATCGCATCGTCGTGATACCACGAACCGAAATCGATATGCGGCTCCTGCGCCTGACGCTCGAGGTCGCTGAGGCTGCTGTTGCGGAACTTGGAAAGACCCGCGCGCCCGCCGACCGGGAATTGATAGATCGTTGCCGTCTCGCGATGAATGCCAGTTGCCATTTCGATCATCTCACTTTGTTTGCATCGAAGCACTTTATGTCTGGAGCTAACCCGCAAAGGCCAGATTCGCTCCGTTTGATTAAAAAAAAATCACCTTGCGAAAAATATAGGCATTAATCGGCTCATCTACAAGAAAAACCATTCCGAAAGCGCCGGTTTTTGGGGCAAATGCCAATCCCTCGCGCGCAACCGAAATCATTGCACCGCAGCAGGGCATTCCGCCGGGAGACGCCAGCTATCTATCAGGATTCAATGATGAAACATGAGGGGTGAATTTGCCTGCCGCAGTGCAGCAGAACCAGCCACGCGTGATATCCAGGCTCCTGCACGACAGGGGGCCTGAAAGATTTTTCGAAAAAATCGCCTGATATCGCCAATCTGGCACGCGGCATGCATCTAAGGGGTCAGCCCTTGAACGCGAATGCGCTTCGGTGGCCAAAGCCACGGGAGGCCTCAAGGCTTCGCATTGTTACCTATGAGAGGTTCGTAATGACTAAGTTCAAACTCGAGTACATCTGGCTGGACGGATACAAGCCGGTCCCCAACCTGCGCGGCAAGACCCAGATCAAGGAATTCGACGAATTCCCCACACTCGAGCAGCTGCCGCTTTGGGGCTTTGATGGCTCGTCCACGCAGCAGGCCGAAGGCCACTCGTCGGATTGCGTGCTGAAGCCCGTCGCGATCTATCCCGACCCGGCCCGCTCCAACGGTGCACTCGTCATGTGCGAAGTCATGATGCCCGATGGCGTCACCCCGCATGCTTCGAACAGCCGCGCAACCATCCTCGACGACGAGGACGCATGGTTCGGCTTCGAACAGGAATATTTCTTCTACCAGGACGGCCGCCCGCTCGGCTTCCCGGAACAGGGTTACCCGGCTCCGCAGGGTCCTTATTACACCGGCGTCGGCTTCAAGAATGTCGGTTCGGTTGCCCGCGAAATCGTTGAAGAGCACCTCGACCTCTGCCTCGAAGCCGGCATCAACCACGAAGGCATCAACGCCGAAGTGGCCAAGGGCCAGTGGGAATTCCAGGTATTCGGCAAGGGCTCCAAGCGCGCCGCCGACCAGATCTGGATCGCCCGTTACCTGCTCCTTCGTCTTTGCGAACAGTACGGCATCGACGTCGAATTCCATTGCAAGCCGCTCGGCGACACCGACTGGAACGGTTCGGGCATGCACTGCAACTTCTCCACCAAGTTCATGCGCGAAGTTGGCGGCAAGGACTATTTCGAAGCCCTCATGGCCGCTTTCGCCAAGAACTGGAAAGAGCATATCGACGTTTACGGTCCGGACAACCATCTGCGCCTGACCGGCAAGCACGAAACCGCTCCGTGGAACAAGTTCTCCTACGGCGTTGCCGACCGTGGCGCCTCGATCCGCGTTCCGCATTCCTTCGTCAACAACGGTTACAAGGGTTACCTTGAAGACCGTCGTCCGAATTCGCAGGGCTGCCCTTACCAGATCGCTTCCGTCGTTCTGAAGACGATTGCAGAAGTGCCGCTCGCAAAGTCGGCTGCTGCCTGATAAGCTAAGACATGGCGTCGCCCGCAACCGGGCGACGCCATTTTTCTGTCCACCGAACGGCCGGGCCGGTCAGGCGACCTTTCGCCGAGCGCCGCACACGGCATAGTCTTCCCATACGCAAGCTCAAATAAGCGGCGTGGCTTTGACCAACAGCCTCGGGTTTTCCGAAAACCGCACCGTCGTTTTCGGTCCGACGCTCTAAAGCAAGAAGGTGAGCGATGGGCATTCTCCAGAAATTCTCTCTCGAAAACCGCACGGCCATCATCACCGGCAGCGGCCGCGGCCTCGGTTTTGAAATTGCCAGCGCCTTTGCCGAAGCGGGCGCGCATGTGTGGCTGACCGGCCGCAATGCCGAAACGCTGGAACAGGCGGTCGACACGTTGCGCAAGGCTGGCGGCAAGGCCGATTACGCCGCCTTCGATATTGCCGATACCGCCGCCGGCAGCGCCCTTGTTCGCCGTATCATGGACGAGTTCGGCCACCTCGATATCCTCGTCAACAATGTCGGCGCGCGCGACCGCCGCCCGCTTGCCGAATTCAGCGACGAGGACGTGCTGGAGCTGATCCGCACCGACCTCACCTCCTCCATCTCACTGTCGCGGGATGCCGCGGAGGCCATGAACGCCAATGGTTACGGCCGCATCATCACCATCACCTCCATTCTCGGCCACATCGTCCGGCCGGGGGATGCGATCTATCCCGTCGCCAAACAGGGGCTGACCGGCCTGATGCGGGCGATTGCCGTGGAATATGGCGCACGCGGCATCACCAGCAACGCCATCGCGCCCGGCATGTTCGCCACCGAAACCAATGCCGCCCTTGCCGAAAATCCTGAAATGGTGGCCTTCGCCAAGCTGCGGGTGCCGCTGGAGCGCTGGGGCCGGCCGGATGAAATCGCCGGTGCTGCCCTGTTTCTGGCGAGCGACGCGGCCTCCTTCGTCAACGGCCATGTGCTGACGGTGGATGGCGGCATGTCGGTGCGGCTGTGAGAGGCCCGTTGCGGAAAGGCGCTAGATAGGCATGGCCGCACGGCAACGCATCATCCCCGTCAGGCGCGAATATAACCGCTGGGTCGCCAACCAGACGCTGGAAGATTATGCGCTGCGCTTCACCGCCAAGAGCGCCCGGCAATTTTCCTCCAACCGCATTTCCCACACCGCCATCGGCGCGATTTCCTTTCTGGCGCTGGAAGCCATCGGCGGGGCGATCACGCTCTCCTACGGCACCACCAACGCCTTTTACGCCATCCTCGTCGCCGCCATCGCCATGCTCGCCGTCGGCCTGCCGATCAGCCGTTATGCCATCCGCCACGGCGTCGATATTGATCTTCTGACGCGCGGCGCGAGCTTCGGTTATATCGGCTCCACCATCACCTCGCTGATCTATGCCGCCTTCACCTTCATGCTCTTCGCCATCGAAGCGTCGATCATGTCCGGCGCGCTGGAACTGGCGCTCGGCATTCCCCTGTGGATCGGCTACATCATCTCGGCCGTCATGGTCATTCCGCTGGTCACCCATGGTGTGCGCCTCATCAGCCGTTTTCAGATCATCACCCAGCCCTTCTGGATCATCCTCAACGTCCTGCCTTTCGTGTTCATCGCTTTGTTGGACTGGGAAAAATACGATCTCTGGCGGGCCTTTGCCGGCATCCACCACGCCTCCGGCCCGCCGGGAACGGTCGCGGATTTCAATCTCGTGGAATTCGGCGCGGCCTCGGCCGTCATTCTGGCGCTGATGTCGCAGATCGGCGAACAGGTGGACTTCCTGCGCTTCCTGCCGGCCGAAGGCCAGAGCCGCCTGCGCCACCGCATTGCGGTTTTCCTGGCGGGCTCCGGCTGGGTCGTCGTCGGCGTGCCGAAGCTGCTCGCCGGCTCCTTCCTCGTGGTGCTTACCTTCAGTTCCGGCGTCTCGGTGGATCGCGCCGCCGATCCGGCGCAGATGTATCTCACCGCCTTCGGTTACATGATCCCCAACGAAACCGCCGCCATGCTGCTGATGGTCGCCTTCGTGGTCGTCTCGCAGCTGAAGATCAACGTCATGAATGCCTATGCGGGTTCGCTCGCCTGGTCGAATTTCTTCTCGCGCCTCACCCACAGCCACCCCGGCCGCGTCGTCTGGCTGGTCTTCAATGTCGCGATCGCGCTGCTTCTGATGGAACTCGGCATTTACCGGCTGCTGGAAGAAACCCTCGGCATCTTCTCCATCATCGCCATGGCGTGGCTCTGCACCATCTCGGCCGATCTCTTCATCAACAAGCCGCTCGGCCTTGCCCCGCCCGGCATCGAATTCAAACGCGCCCATCTTTACGACATCAATCCCGTCGGCGTCGGCTCCATGGCGCTTTCGGCCACCATTGCGCTGATGGCGCATTTCGGGGCCTTCGGACCGCTCGCCGCATCGCTCGCGCCCTATCTGACGCTGATCGTCGCCTTCATCGCCTCACCGCTGATTGCCTGGGGCACGAAGGGCAAATTTTATCTCGCCCGCAAGCCGCGTCAGAAATGGCGCGAAGAGAGCAGCATCACCTGCTCCATCTGCGAACACCCTTTCGAGCCGGAGGACATGGCCTGGTGTCCGGCCTATGCCGCGCCGATCTGTTCGCTCTGCTGCTCGCTGGACAGCCGCTGCCACGACATGTGCAAGCCGAAGGCCAAGCTGAACTATCAGGTCGCGACCGTCGCGAAATCC
Source organism: Agrobacterium tumefaciens (assembly GCA_025560025.1). Lineage (NCBI taxonomy): Bacteria > Pseudomonadati > Pseudomonadota > Alphaproteobacteria > Hyphomicrobiales > Rhizobiaceae > Agrobacterium > Agrobacterium tumefaciens. The sequence goes on from CP048485.1 coordinate 2,100,868, forward strand.
TTCCTGCCGGATCAGCTGGTGGCGAAGCTTGCCACCCGGCTCGGACGCTACGGCATGGCGGCGGCGATTGCCGTCACCGCCATCGGCGGCATTCTCGCGATGATCGCCCATCAGGTCGGCACCGCTTCGCCGGAAACGGCCGATGTGGTGAACCGCACCATCCTCATCGTGTTTTTCGTCTTCGCCGTCATTGCCGGCATCGTCTGCTGGTTCCTCGTGCTTGCCCATGACAGCCGGGTGGTGGCGGAAGAGGAATCCTCGCGCCAGAACACGCTACTGCTCAAGGAAATCGCCGCCCATAAAAAGACCGACGCCGCGCTTCAGGACGCCAAGGAAACCGCTGAGGCCGCCAACCGCGCCAAGAGCCGTTATGTCGTCGGCCTCAGCCATGAATTGCGCACGCCGCTCAATGCCGTCCTAGGTTATGCCCAGATCCTCGAGCGCGACGATACCATTCCCCCGCCACGGCAATCAGCAATCAAGGTCATCCGCCGCTCGGCCGATCACCTGTCGGGCCTGATCGACGGGCTTCTCGATATTTCCAAGATCGAGGCCGGGCGGCTTCAGGTCTATTCCAACGAGATCAATATTCAGGATTTCCTCGACCAGATCGTCGATATGTTCCGCCCGCAGGCGCAGGCCAAGGGGCTGGAATTTCGCCACGACCGGTCGCGGGCCCTGCCGCAATATGTCCGCACCGATGAAAAGCGGCTGCGCCAGATCCTCGTCAACCTCATCTCCAACGCCATCAAATTCACCGATGAGGGCGCCGTCACCTTCGATGTCGGTTATCGCAGCCAGGTGGCGAGCTTCACGGTCTCCGATACCGGCCGCGGCATTGCGGAAAAAGACCTCGCCCGCATCTACGAACCCTTCCAGCGCGGCGAGGCAGACAGCGTGCGCCCCATGCCGGGCCTCGGCCTCGGCCTGACCATCACAAGGCTCCTCACCAATACGCTCGGCGGCGAAATTTCCGTTTCCAGCGCAAAGGATGAGGGCTCCACCTTCCGCGTGCGCCTCATGCTGTCAGCCGTGCACCGGCCAAGCACGGCGCCGGCGGCGGAAAAAACCATTCGCTCCTATTCCGGGCCGCGCCGCACCATCGTCGTGGTCGATGACAACGAGGATCATCGCGAGCTGATGCGGCAGGTGCTCTCGCCGCTCGATTTCGTGGTGTTGACCGCCCAGAGCGGGCCGGAATGCCTGACGCTGATCGAAGGCGTGAAGCCCGACCTCTTCCTCATCGATATTTCCATGCCCGGCATGACCGGCTGGCAGCTTGTGACGAAACTGCGTGAAGCCGGCCAGACCGCCCCGCTCATCATGCTCTCGGCCAATATCGGCGACGGGACAGTGGCGGGCGCTGGAGAAGACAACCACAATGACGCCATCGCCAAGCCTGTCGATATCCGCCAGCTTTGCGACAGGCTTGCCGTGCATCTCGGCCTGAAATGGATCTACGAGGCAGATATGCCGCCCCCGCCATCGCCGCCGCCCGTGGCGCAGATCGTCCATCCCGGTGCAATTCACATTCAGGATTTGCAGCGGCTCGGCGAAATAGGCTACATACGCGGCATCGAGGCGAAACTCGCCGATCTTGCCCGCAACACGGAAAACCTGCCCTTCACGCAGGAGCTCGGCACCTATGTGCAGGCCTTCGATCTGGCCGGTTACGCGCATTTTCTCAAACGGTTTGCAGATAGCGACACGGGAGACGGCAAGGCATGAGCGGTCAGGCGGCGGCAGCCCCGAGAGACATCGTATTGCTGGTGGATGACAGCCCGGAAGCACTGGGGTTCCTCACCGACGCGCTGGAACAGTCCGGCTTTTCCGCCCTCATCGCCACCTCGGGACAGGCCGCGCTCAACATTGCCGAACGCATCACGCCCGATATCATCCTGCTCGACGCCGTCATGCCGGCCATGGACGGTTTCGAGACCTGCCGCCGCCTGAAGGCCAATGCGGCGGTGGCGCAGGTGCCCGTCATCTTCATGACCGGGCTGACCGAGACCGAACATGTGGTGCGGGCGCTCGAATCCGGCGGCGTCGATTATCTGACCAAGCCGATCAACATCGACGAGCTGCGCGCCCGCATCCGCGTGCACCTTTCCAATGCCCGCTCGGCGCAAAGCGCCCGCGTCGCGCTCGACGCCGCCGGCCGCCACCTGCTTGCCGTGCGCGCCAATGGCGCCATCCACTGGTCGACGCCACAGGCGACGCGCCTCGTCAACGCCGCCACCGGCCGCGACGACGGCATGGAAATCGTCACCAGCCATATTGGCCGCTGGCTCGCAGAACGTGCGGCGGCGGAAACCGGCCGCGACGTGCCGCTGACGATCACCGAGGCCGGGCGGCCTGCCCTGCAGCTGTCCTTCCTCGGCGCCATGGGGCCGGATGAATTCCTCTTCCGCCTCACGGCCGCCAATGAGAAATCCGGCGATCACCTGCTGCGCGAGCATTTTTCCCTCACCGCCCGGGAATCGGAAGTGCTGCTGTGGATCGCGAAGGGTAAGTCCAACCGCGATATCGGCGACATCCTCGGCCTCTCCGCGCGAACCGTGAACAAGCATCTGGAGCAGATTTATGTGAAGCTCGGGGTGGAAAACCGGGCATCGGCGGCTGTGAAGGCGGCGCATATTCTGCATCAGGGGTGACGACAGCGCTGAGTGTGGTAAGGTTCGTCCAACATATATTTTCCGCTTGAGCGCAGCGTCCGCTCATTGGTCGAGCGGCGATCCCTTGTTTCTTCTCCCCAAGGGGGAGAAGTCCGCGGCAGCGGGATGAGGGGGCAAGCTCTCCGAGATCCGGCAACGTTTCCCCCTCATCCGACCCTTCGGGCCACCTTCTCCCCCTCGGGGAGAAGAAACAAGTGGCATCCCCCACCCCAAAATCACCACCCAAGCCCATCTGAACCCTGTCACAGGATAGAAATCCCATGGACCGCTTCATCATCCTTTCCGGCTGCTCCGGCGGCGGAAAATCCACGCTTCTCGCCGAGCTTGCCCGACGCGGTTTCGCCACCGTGGAAGAGCCCGGCCGCCGCATCGTCATCGCAGAAACCCGCAATGGCGGCACGACCCTGCCGTGGATCGACATCGAAGCCTTCGCCCGCCGCGCCATCGCCATGGCGCTCGAAGACCGGCAAAAGGCCCCGCCGGAAGGCCCGGTCTTCTTCGATCGAGGCCTGATCGACGCCGCCTCGGCACTTCGCTATGTCAACGGTGACAGCTTTATCGATACGCTGCAAAACACGCACCGCTATAACCGGCTCGTTTTCCTCACCCCACCCTGGCCGGAGATTTACCGGGGAGACAGCGAACGCAAACACGGTTTGGATGCGGCGGTGGAGGAGTATGAACGCCTGCTGCGTGATTACGCCCGGCTGGATTATGAGACTGTGGTGCTGCCGAAAGCTCCGGTTTCGGAGCGCGCCGATATCGTGCTGGAGAGGGTGGCGGAGAAAGCCGGCTGAAAAGATGTGATCGCAGCCAGGTGTCTTTGGCCAACCAGCGCCACCGGCAAATGTTTTCAGGAGCAAGCCTTGTTGCTTCAGGCTGCATGCCTCTCACACTCGACGTCATCCTCGGGTCAAGCCCGAGAATGACAAGACCATAAAGGTCTAAGCAGGTCACTTGACCCTAAAACAAAAAAGCCCGGCATCGCTGCCGGGCTTCGATAGGCAATTATCCAGTAAGACTCACGTCCCCTGCTGGAAGTAGCTGAACTTGCCGTCCGGGCCCTTCTTCCACTCGTACATGACGTAACCGGGAAGCTTCGGGTCGCCCTTCTCGTCGAAGGAGATGTCGCCGAGCGCGGTCGGGAAGGTGCCCTTCTTCAGAGCTTCGGCAACCTTTTCCGGCTCAACCGAGCCGGCAGCCTTGGCAGCGCCGGCAATCGCCTGCAGGGCGGCGTAGGAGTAGAGGGTGTAGGCTTCCGGGTTGAAGCCGGCGGCCTTGAACTTCTCTACCAGTTCCTTGTTTTCAGGACGCAGCGTCGGATCGGGACCGAAGGTGTTGAGCGTGCCTTCGACAGCGTCGCCGGCGATGGAAGCGAGTTCGTTCGAGACGATGCCGTCACCCGAGATGAGCTTCGCCTTCAGGCCCTGATCGGCCGCCTGGCGGATGATCAGACCGGCTTCCGTGTGCAGGCCGCCCCAATAGATAACCGTGACGCCGGCTTCCTTCATCTTCGAGATCAGCGCGGAGAAGTCCTTGTCGCCGACATTGACGCCTTCATACATGGCTTCCGTCAGGCCGGCCGCATTGGCTGCCTTCTTGGTTTCGTCGGCAAGGCCCTGACCATAGGGGGTCTTGTCGTGAATGATGGCGATCTTGGCGTCCTTGTAGTGGTCGGCCAGATACTTGCCGGCGATGCCGCCCTGCTGGTCGTCACGACCGCAGGTGCGGAAGGTGTTCCACAGGCCGCGCTCGGTGAAGACAGGGTTGGTCGCGGCAGGCGTTACTTCGAGAATGCCGTTTTCGGCATAAACTTCGGAAGCAGGAATGGAAACGCCGGAGTTGAAGTGGCCGACGACGAATTTCACGCCATCAGCAACGAATTTGTTGGCAACCGAGATACCCTGCTTGGGGTCGGAAACGTCATCGCCCAGCACGATCTTGATCTGTTCGCCGTTGATACCGCCGGCAGCGTTGATGTCTTTCGCAGCCTGCTCGGCACCCTTCTGAAGCTGAGCACCGAAAGCAGCGTTCGGGCCGGTCAGCGGGCCGCCGACAGCGATCAGGACATCGGCCCAGGCCGAACCGCTGAAGGCGACCATGGCGGTCAGCGCAACGGCGGAAAGAAGAGACTTCTTCATTACTTTACTCCCAGTTCCTTTGGATGGGTTGGTTACTAGGGCCTGTTCAGTACCCACCTTCACTGAACAGGAAACTGTTCCACTCTGACGAGCATTGTGCAGCCGGACGAATCCGACTGTCAATCCTTCTTCTTATAGGAGAATGCCGACGTGCGATCGTAAAGCCAATAGTAGTTATTGACCATCTGGTTCGTCCGGCGCATGCGGAAACCGATGCTGGAAAAGACCAGAAGAAGAACGACGTCAAACACATAGTAAAAACCGTTTATGAACGGTCCGTTGAAGAGCGCGTGATGCAGAAACCGCATGACGAGCCCCAATGCCAGCGTGTAGATGACCACACGCGGGTAACCACCCCAGCCATCGGCGACGGATTTTCCCGCGCGCCAGGCGGTCCAGAAACCCAGAAGAACAACCAATGCGCGCAGAATATAACGCACGCCGCTATCGGTCTCGAAAAAAAGGCCCTGCATCTCTTTCCCCATCAGTGCCGGGCGCGATGCGCCAGCCCTGCCTTGTCTGTCGTCCCGCCGTTTTCCCGGAGGGCATTTTATTGTTTACATCCCGCCGTTTGCCCGAGGGCCCGGCGGGATGCTGTTTGCAATCTTGCGCCGCAAAATTTTCGGCGCAAGTAAAATCTTTCAGTGCCGGCCGCCTTCCAGATAGGCGGCGCGCACCTGCGGATCGGCAAGCAGCTCCCTGCCCGAACCGCTCATCGTCACCTTGCCGTTGACCATCACATAGGCGCGGTCGGAAAGCTTGAGCGCGGCAAAGGCGTTCTGCTCCACGAGGAAGACCGTCAGCCCCTCCTCCTGGTTGAGTTTTTTGATCGCTTCGAAGATGCCCTTGACGATCAGCGGCGCGAGACCCAGCGACGGTTCGTCGAGAAGCAGAAGCTTCGGCCTTGCCATCAGCGCGCGACCGATGGAGAGCATCTGCTGCTCGCCGCCGGAAAGCGTGCCGCCGCGCTGGCTCTGGCGCTCTTTCAATCGCGGGAACATGACGAAGATTTTCTCGACGTCCTCTTTGAAATATTTGAGGTTGTCGAGATTGGCGCCCATCTGCAGGTTTTCCAGCACCGTCATGCGCGGGAAAATCCGGCGGCCTTCAGGCGACTGGGCAATGCGTTTGCGGGCGATCAGATGGGTGGGCAGACGGGTAATATCCTCACCGTCGAAAGTCACCTGGCCGACACGCGCCTGCGGGCTGCCGCAGATGGTCATCATCAGCGTCGACTTGCCGGCGCCATTGGCGCCGATCAGGCTGACGATCTCACCCTTGTTGACTTCGACATCGACACCCGCCAGAGCACGGATATTGCCATAATAGGTTTCGACACCCTGAACTTTAAGAAGCGGTTCACCGGACATCAGGCCGCTCCTCCGTCGAGTTCTTCCGCAATCACGTCTTCCACTTCATCATCCTCGACACCCAGATAGGCGGCGATGACCTTGGGGTCGTTCTTCACATGGTCAGGCGAACCGTCGGAAATCTTCTGGCCATATTCGAGAACCACGACATGGTCCGAAATCTGCATCACCACCGACATGTCGTGCTCGATCAGAAGCAGAGACGTCCCCTCGTCGCGGATACCGCGCAGCAGCGCGTTGAGCGCCAGCGATTCCTTCGGGTTGAGACCCGCCGCCGGTTCATCGAGGCAGAGAAGTTCCGGCCCCGTGCACATGGCGCGGGCGATTTCCAGACGGCGCTGTGCGCCATAGGGCAGGTCGCCGGCCGGATCATCGGCGCGGTCGGTCAGATCGGCCTTGTCCAGCCAGTATTTGGCTTTCTCGATCGAGTTGTTGACCGCCTTTTTGTAAGCCGGCAGGCCAAGAAGGCCGAGAATGGTGTAACCCGACGCCTTCATCAGCGCATTGTGCTGCGCCACGAGCAGATTTTCCAGAACCGTCAGACCCGAGAACAAGCGGATGTTCTGGAAGGTGCGTGCCACCTTCGCCTTCTTGGTGATTTCGAAATCCGGCAGCCGCTCCAGAAGATGCGCCTCGCCATTTTGCTGACGCATGGTGATCATGCCCATCGTCGGCTTGTAGAAGCCGGTGATGCAGTTGAAAACCGTGGTCTTTCCCGCACCGTTCGGGCCGATAAGCGCCGTGATCTCTCCGCGCTTCGCCTCGAAGGAGAAGTCGTTGATGGCCATCAGGCCGCCGAAGCGCATCGAGAGATGTTCGACCTTGAGGATCGTATCATTTGCCATTGTTGTCGTTCCGGAAGCCATCAACCGTGACCTTCCTTGGTAAAGCTGCCGGAGACGGCCTTGCGTTCTTTGAGGAAGGCCGTGGGTTCACGCGAGCCGACGAAACCGCGCGGTTTGAACAGCATGACGATGACCATGGCGAGACCGAACAGCAGCATGCGGTAAAGTTCCGGCGTGAAATCGGGCCCGAAGACATGCTTCAGGAATTCCATTTCACGCAGCGCCTCGGTGCCGCCAACCATGACCAGCGCCGCAATGGCGATGCCCGTGAGCGACCCCATGCCGCCGAGAACGACGATGGCGAGGATGACAGCCGATTCCAGGAAGACGAAGCTTTCCGGCGACACGAAACCCTGACGCGCGGCGAAGAACGAGCCGGCGAAACCGCCGAACATGGCGCCCGTCGCAAAGGCGGTGAGCTTGGTGATGACGGTATCGATACCGAGCGAACGGCAGGCGATTTCGTCCTCACGCAGCGCCTCCCAGGCGCGGCCGATCGGCATGCGGCGCAGCTTGATGGTGACATAAGCCGTCAGCATGCACAGAAGCAGGATCACGTAGAACAGGAATATCTTGTAATAGGCGGACGACATCGACAGGCCGAAGGCCTTGGCGAAATTGTTCGACGCGCCGACATCGAAGGACCAGATGCCGAAGACGGACGCCTTGGCGATGCCGGAAATGCCGAAGGTGCCCTTGGTCACTTCCGTCCAGTTGAGCAAGACAAGGCGGATGATCTCACCAAAGGCGAGCGTGACGATGGCCAGATAGTCGCCGCGAAGCCGCAGGACCGGGAAACCGAGAATGATGCCCCAGAAACCCGCAAGAATGCCGGCAACCGGCAAAAGCACCCAGAAGGACAGGCCGAAATGGCTTGAGAGCAGCGCATAGGAATAGGCGCCGACGGCATAGAAGGCCACGTAACCGAGATCGAGCAGGCCAGCGAGGCCGACGACGATGTTGAGGCCCCAGGCCAGCATCACGTAGATGAGGATCTGGATGCCGAAATTGTCAACGAATTTCAGCGAACCCTGAAAGCCGAACAATTGCACGGCGATCACGGGATAAAGCAGCAGCAGAACCAGCGCCAGCTTCAGGAAGTGCTTGTGGAAAAAGCCTTTTTCCTCGGAAATTTCCAGAATGCCGCTTTTGGCCTTGGCAAGCTTGCGGCGATCCAGCGACGGCTTGATGAAGCCCACCATCAGGAAACGGCCGACGGCGGCAACGCCCACGAAGACCGCCAGCAGGCCCCAGCGGGTGCCCCAGATGAGCTGGTTGTTGATGTCCTGATAGGTGACGATGCCGACGTAGAGAATGAACATGCCGAGCGAGACGATGCCCGCAAAGATGCCTTCCTTCACCGCCGTTGCCATCAGGCTCGGGTTGGAAGTGTCGTGTTCGGAAGCGATATTGGTCATGGTTTCAAACCTTCTCGACTTCCGGACGACCGAGAATGCCGGTCGGCTTGAAGATCAGCACGAAAGCCAGGATGCCGAATGCCGCGACGTCCTTGTAGGCAATGGAGAAATAGGCCGACCAGAGCGACTCGATGAGCCCGATCAGCAGACCGCCGAGAACAGCGCCCGGAAGCGAGCCGATACCACCGAGAACGGCCGCCGTGAACGCCTTGACGCCCGGAATGAAGCCGTCATTGAACGAGGCGACGCCGTAATACATCAGATACATCGTGCCTGCGACCGAAGCGAGCGCCGCACCCATGATGAAGGTGATGGAGATCGTCTTGTCGACATCAACACCCAGAAGCGCCGCCATCTTGCGGTCCTGTTCGGTGGCGCGCTGCGCCCGTCCGAGCGGTGTCTTGTTGACGATGTACCAGAAGGCGAAGAGCAGCACGGATGTCACCACCATGATGATGAGCTGCTTCAGCGAAACGGTGATCGCACCGAGATGGTAGCTTTCCGTCACCAGCGACGGGATCGGCTTGTTGCGCGGACCCTGCGTGACCTGGATGAAGTTGGACAGCGCGATCGACATGCCGATGGCGGTTATCAGCGGCGCCAGGCGGAACGAGCCGCGCAGAGGCCGGTAGGCGACGCGCTCGATGACCCAGTTCCACAATCCGGTCATCAGCATGGCGATGACCATCATCAAAAGCAGAAGAAGCGCCACCGGAATGCCGGCGACAAAAGATGTCACGACCAGAAAAACAATCAGCGCGGCGAAACCGCCAAGCATGAAAATATCGCCATGGGCGAAGTTGATCATGCCGATGATGCCGTAGACCATCGTATAGCCAATTGCGATGAGGCCGTAGATCGATCCAAGAGTCAGCCCGTTGATGAGCTGCTGGATAAAATACTCCATGTCTTTCCCCTGGGCATGACCTCTGATGAGCCACGCCTCGTTATGTTAATTATAGGGGAGCCCTCGCAAGCTTACCCCCAACACCAAAATGCATATCGTGTTCGTTAAAAATGTGAAGTCAAAAACGGGCGATCCTGCACAAAATTTGGAATTTCCACACCAGTTGCCCGTTTCCCGATCAAAAGAGCCATGATTTCGGCAGGAAGTGCTAAAAAAATAGCGACTGAATGCCTATTTTAGCCCTGTCGGCCGCCATTGTTTGACGGATGACGGCCAAAGGAGTAGCCAGGTTGTATAGCAAGGTCCCGCCACGGGGTGGCGATGGGATGGCAACGGCAAAGAGATGATCGACATATTGACGAAAGCGGCGCTGGACGCCGGGCAGGCGATCATGGCGGTCCATCGCGCCGGCCCGAATGTGTCCTATAAGGATGACTGCTCGCCGGTAACCGAGGCCGACCAGCGCGCCGAGACGATCATTCTTCAGGCGCTGGCCGCCAATTTTCCCGAAATTCCCGTTGTCGCCGAAGAGGCGGTCTCGAACGGCATCCTGCCGGAGACGGGCAAGGAATTTTTTCTGGTCGACCCGCTGGATGGAACCAAGGAATTCATTTCCGGCAAGGACGACTTCACCGTCAATATCGCCCTGATCAGAAACGGCGTTCCGGTGGCAGGCGTCGTCTACGCCCCCTGCCGCGGCCAGGCATGGACCGGCAAGGACGACAGTGCCGAAAAACTCGCAATATCAGGCGAAGGTGCGATCCTGGCGCGCCATCCCATCCGGGCCCGCCAGCGCGGCGCATCGCCCGTAGCGCTGATCAGCCGCTCGCACTGTACGGCAAAAACGGAAGCCTTCGTCGCCGAACACGGGCTGAAAGACTGCATTTCCGTCGGCTCCTCGCTGAAATTCTGCATGCTGGCGGAAGGGGCGGCCGATATCTACCCCCGCTTCAGCCGCACCATGATGTGGGATACGGCCGCCGGCGATGCCGTGCTGCGCGCCGCCGGCGGCAGAACGCTGGATTGCGACGGCCAGCCGCTTGCCTATGAGGTGAGAGGCGACGGCGAGGATGCGCTGGCCAATCCGGATTTCATCGCCGAAGGGGCGATGGCGGGGTAACCCCGAGAATACTTCATCTCTGGGAACTGCCGCGACGCGCGGTATCAGATTTCTGTTTTGGTAAGCTTCGCGTATGGGGCTTCACCCCCCTCTGCCCTGCCGGGCATCTCCCCCTCAAGGGGGGAGATCGGCAAGGAGCTTTACCACCATTTTAGCCTCGAACGTCGAGATGGGCGAAACGTCGCCGCGAGTCGATCTCCCCCCCTTGAGGGGGAGATGCCCGGCAGGGCAGAGGGGGGTAAGCCCCATACGCCGAAGCCAGAACATCGCCTCTCCGTCCGATGCCGTTCCCGCAAACACAGAAACCACCCCAGCTCCCATCAAACCGAAATAATCTCATCCCCGTTCATCCCCGCCCTGCCCTGCCGCATCAAAATCACGGCAGACGACACGAGCACGGAAAAACCACCATGACGGAACAGACGGCGAGACTTCGGCTTCCCTACATCCTGCCCTCCCAGGCGCAAAAACACGTGACCCACAATGAGGCGCTGCAACGGCTGGACGCGATCGTCCAGCTGGTCGTCAGGGGCGTGGTCGCCGCACCGCCCGAAACTGCGCCGGAGGGGAGCTGCTTCCTGCTGTCCCCGGACGCCACGGGAGACTGGGCGGGCAAGGGCGGAAGGCTCGCCTTCCGGCAGGATGACGCCTGGCTCTCGATAATGCCGCAGCCAGGCTGGACGGCATGGTTTATCGACGAGGGAAAATATCGTGTGTTGCGGGAGGGCGCATGGCAGGACATGCCGCTGCCCGCAACCGGCACGTTCCAAAGGCTGGGCATAGGCACCGAGGCCGATGCCAGCAACCGCCTGGCGCTCGCCGCCCCTGCCAGCCTTTTCACCCACGGCCAGGAGAATGGCAGCCATCGCATGGCGATCAACAAGGCAGCGAAAGCCGATACCGCATCGCTGCTGTTCCAGTCCGGCTGGAGCGGCCGGGCGGAAATGGGCCTTGCCGGCAGTGACGGCTTTGCAATCAAGACCAGCGCCGATGGCACCACTTGGCATATAGCGCTTTCATGCAGCGCCGACGGCCGCGTCTCGCTGCCCAACCGGGCCGTGGTTCTGGCAGGACTGCCGGCGGGCACGACAAAACCGGCCAACGGTTCGGCAGCGGGTTTTTCGCTGCTCATCATCGATGAGGGCGGTTTTGCGCTCGGCGACCCGGTTGGCACGGGCGGAGGAAGGGAATTGATCGTTCCTGCAAAGGGTCTTTATCTCGCCATTCTGTCGCTTGCCGTGGCCTCCTCCTCCGGCCACCGGGTTTCGCTGTCGGTCAACGGCGCGGCAGGCAATTGCAGCATTGCCGGAAACGCCTCCAGCGCCGGCGCTTCACAATCGGCCACCTTCATTCTTCCCCTCAATGCCGGGGACCGCCTGCGGCTGCAGCATGAGGGATCGGCGGAATTTACCCATGGCAGCGGAAAAACGTGCCTTTCGCTTGCGGCGCTGTGAGGGAAACAACCGATGGACGATAAAAAATGCGATTTCTGGAAAAATTTTTCCCCCGCAAAATAAGGCGACTCGAACAAATCAGGCGAAACCGTTCAAATTCTTAATAAATTGTCTAGAGCTGCTTAGGCAATTTTTAAAGGTACGGGGCTAAAGTTCCCGTCATATGGTCTTGAGTTTGTATAGAGTGTCCAATGACCGAAATGATACGCCCACGAGTTAAATATGTCATCGGCCCCGATGGCAGCCCTCTGACGATTGCGGATCTTCCGCCTGCCAATACCCGTCGCTGGGTCATTCGCAGAAAGGCGGAGGTGGTTGCAGCGGTTCGCGGAGGACTTTTGAGCCTCGAGGAAGCCTGCGAGCGTTATACGCTTACCGTTGAAGAATTCCTGTCCTGGCAGTCCTCGATCGCCGATCATGGCCTTGCAGGCCTGCGCACCACGCGCATTCAGCAATATCGCCACTGATATTGCGCCCGCGCGGCAACGCGCCAAAGCCGAATTCTCAAAAACGCCCCGCCGGATTATCGACGGGGTTTTCGGTTTGATTTCGGATTTCTCCCCGCAAGGCCTGTCCTGGTTCGGTGAACCCCTCCTTCGGTAAAACCATTGTCGCCGGTTTGTGTCCGCTGCGTTCTCTTTCCCGCTGTTTCAATTCGGGCGCGAGCCGTTACAGTGGAAACAACGAACGCAACAAGGAGGCGAAAACCATGGACATTCTCAGCACCGAAACCGGATCGCACGGCGAATATTCGGCAACCGTCGAAGGCCACAAGGCCGAGATGACCTATTCCCGCACCTCCCCTTCGCTGATCATTATCGACCATACCGGCGTGCCCGATGCCCTGCGCGGCAAGGGCGTCGGCCAGGCGCTCGCGGCCCACGCCATCGACGAGGCCCGCAAGGGCGGCTGGAAAATCATTCCGCTCTGCCCGTTCTTCAAGGCCCAGACGCTGCGCCATCCTGAATGGGCGGATGTTATAAACGGGTAAGGGCGCTTAATTCTGTAAAAGGGCAGAATATTCGCAAACGTCGCGGCATATTTCTTCTCCCCGAGGGGGAGAAGGTGGCCCGAAGGGTCGGGTGAGGGGGCAACGTTGCCGGATATCTCTACCCTCGCCCCCTCATCCCGCTGCCGCGGACTTCTCCCCGGCGGGGAGAAGAAGCAAGCGGCATACGCCCCGGTCTCTCGCAACCCCTTCCCATCTTGCGTCATTCATAAGTACGCGTCGGTCCTCCCGTCACGCCACCTTCAGCGGCGGCATTCCGGCATGCATGCTCCTGCGGATTTCCTCGCGGAATTCAGCCGTGTCCTCGGCACCGTGCACTGCCACGGCATGCTGAACGGCCGCTTCCATCAGCTCCTCCGGCGTATCGGCGGAGATGGCGATGGTGCATTTGCTGTCACTGGGGAATTCGCGGCAATCGATATATTGGCGAGCCATTTCTTCCTCCCTGCTGTTACCGCCCGTGCCCACCCGCGCGGGGATATTCGGGACGCGCGCGTAAAACCTCCGGTTCATGATCGGAACCCCGTTAAATTACGCCTTTCCCCCATCCCGGACAATTGAAAACACCGAAATGCCCGCCCAGGGCCCCCGGAGGAAACCTGACCGGAAAAACCAGGCGCAGGAAAAACAAAAGGCCGCCTCAAAGGGCGGCCTTTTGTTAAAAAAATGCATGGCGTCCCGTCATTGAAAGCCGCCTCCTGATCCACCGGCAGCCGTCAATGAGGACGATCGTTCATCGAATTTGCGCCGGTCGTCAGGCGCGGGCGCGGATCGCTCCGTCGCGGTTTTCCAGTGCCGCGGCCTTTTCATATTCGGCCTGCACCTCTTCCAGCGAAGCTTCGGCGGCTTCCTGCTGGGCCTTCAGCTCGCGGATCGAGACCTGAAGATTATCGGCCCGCTGGCGCGCGGCCTTGGCGAAGGTCGGATAGGCGAAATGCGTCGGATCGGTAATGCCCGACTTGCTCTCTTCCAGAGATATCTGATGCACCAGTTCCTTTGCCATCCGCTCGAACTCGGACATCATCTGCTGCAGCTGGTTAAGCTGCCGGCGTTTTTCATTAACCTGAAATTCCTTCAGGCGAACCAGGCTGTCACGCGACTTCATACGCAATACTCCATGGATAGCGAGACCCGGATCAAAAAGGCACTATGCCCCCCTGATCGGCCCGTTTAACCCGCCCGTTCAACCGGCCGGGTTAACCCGTTGTGCCGGAATGATTCCCAAAAGTTACCCGGCGTTAATAAAAAACCGCCGCCGTTAACCTTTCGTTTACGGGCATCGTTAATGATAAACACGATCATTTAAGGGTCGGTAAATGCCAGGTCCAAAAAAACGGGCCAGACGATGTAAGAGTCGATTGAATCACTTAGCGGGAAATCCTCACGTTGAGCTTCAATTTTGGCGATGGTGGATTCACGTGCAAAAACAGCGAAATGCCTACTTTGCTTAATAAATTCGATACACCTTGCCAAAGGCAATTAGAATTTGTTAACCATTTGGTGGCAGCCTGCAAATCAGGCAACGTCTGGATCCGCATCGCGCGAGGCAATGTTTTACCGGTTCGCGGGCGGCAAAGGGGATAATTATGCGGGTTCTACTTATTGAAGACGACAGCGCGACAGCGCAGAGCATTGAACTGATGCTCAAGTCGGAGAGCTTTAACGTCTATACGACCGACCTCGGTGAGGAAGGCGTGGACCTTGGCAAGCTCTATGATTACGACATTATTCTTCTCGATCTCAACCTGCCCGACATGTCGGGTTACGAGGTCCTGAGAACCTTGCGCCTTTCCAAGGTCAAGACGCCTATCCTCATTCTCTCCGGCATGGCCGGCATCGAGGACAAGGTTCGCGGTCTCGGCTTCGGCGCTGACGATTACATGACAAAGCCCTTCCACAAGGATGAGCTTGTTGCCCGCATTCACGCAATCGTCCGCCGTTCCAAGGGCCACGCGCAATCGGTCATCGCCACCGGCGAGCTGATCGTCAATCTCGATGCCAAGACGGTTGAAGTGGGCGGCCAGCGCGTTCACCTGACCGGCAAGGAATATCAGATGCTCGAGCTGCTTTCGCTGCGCAAGGGCACGACGCTGACCAAGGAAATGTTCCTGAACCACCTCTATGGAGGCATGGACGAACCGGAACTGAAGATCATCGACGTCTTCATCTGCAAGCTGCGCAAGAAGCTCGCAAATGCCGCAGGCGGCGCAAACTACATCGAAACCGTCTGGGGCCGCGGCTATGTTCTGCGCGAGCCGGATGGCGCCACGGAATTCCTTGAAACCGCCTGACCCCTCAAGGACAGGACAGTTTTTAAAAGACCCGCTGGCGACAGCGGGTTTTTTGTTGTGATTTCAAGGGAGAAGCAACAGCGTCATCCGAATGTAATGACAAGGGCCTAGCTACGCTCCCAAAAAGGACGAAGGCACATGAACCACCCTATCCCCACGCTTAAGACTGAACGCCTGACGCTGCGCCCATTGGTCATGGAAGACTTTCCCGCCTATCAGGACTTCATGGCGTCGCCGCGCTCCATTGGCGTCGGCGGGCCATATGACCTCTGGAAGACATGGGGCGTATTCTGCCACGATCTGGCCAACTGGTACTTTTTCGGCCACGGCGCGCTGATGATCGACCGTGGTGACACGGGTGAATGCATCGGCCAGATCGGCATCAATCACGGCCCGCTCTTTCCCGAAAAGGAACTCGGCTGGCTGCTTTACGATGGCCACGAAGGGCGCGGTTATGCTGCGGAAGCCGCTGTGGCAATGCGCGACTGGGCCTTCAAGACCCTGAACCTGCCAACCCTCGTCAGCTACGTCTCGCCGCAAAACAGCAAATCAGCGGCTGTCGCCGAGCGCATCGGTGGCGCCCTCGATCCGTTGGCACCACGCTCCGATCCCGAAGACCTCGTTTATCGCTATCATCCGGCCAACGCAGCTTGAAAGATCGGGACGTCTCACGACCATCACGCCGCGTGGAGACGTCCCGGACACCATTGTTAACGCATTTCGACTTTCAGGAAGCCGGTAATTGCTTCCGCCATTTGCACATGGATGGCTGTGCGGTCCCGGCCTCCCCCGTCGCGGCAGACGAAACCTTCACCCGGCGAAAGCTCCTCCACGATTTTTTCGCCATTCGGTTTGCAAATCTGCATGAAGCTGAAATGGCTGGCGTCCGGTATTTCCCGATAGAGGGTCGTCGCCTTCGGCAAATAGCGGGCGATATAGTCGGAATCGGCCTTGATGGCGGCAATCTCGGGTGTCTCGACACCCGCAGCCAGAACCAGAACCGGAACGTCCACACCTTGCAGCGACTCCGGCAGAAAACCGGAAGCCGGCCCGAGATCGAGCGCGATGGCCGCCCGGATACGAACATCGCTCAAATCCATCGAAAGGCGTGGATCTGCCTTGCCATCGCCGACGATCCCCACCTTGGCCAAAAGCCGGGGCGCCTTGCATTGCGGCGGCGCTTTCTCTCCATGGCAGTCCCTTAAGGCAAGTTCCGCGCTATAGCGGGCCCCGACCAGCTCCATCGCGGTCCAGCCTCCGAGAGAATGCCCGATCACGGCAATACGCTTGCTGTCGATCTTGCCCGCAAGCTGATCACTGTCGAGCAGCGCCGTCAGCGTCCTGCTGATGTCGCGCGGCCGCTCCCAGAGGGGAACGATCTCCGTCGCATTCTCTTCGGTAAATGATTCGCCGTTATGATCCGGCGCGGCCACGACATAACCCTGCTGAACAAGTTCGCCGGCAATCCAGTTCAGATTGCGCCAGCTGCCGCCAAACCCGTGCGACAGCAGCACGAGAGGACGCGCGCCGGCCAGGAGAGGGGCGGACGGCTGAACGTCGAGACCGTAAAAGGCCGCGTTCTCGCCCACGACCTCGCTTTTGCCCGAAGGCGCCGCCGGATACCAAAATGAGACGGCAAGCGCTCTCGCGCCGGCCCCGTCAGGCAATTCTATCTGCCTGAAACCGATGGCGCTTTGCGCCACTGCCGCCGGAGCGGTGAAAAAAATGACGATTGCTGCCAGAAGAGAGTGACGCATGGGATGCTCCAGAAGTTGATCTGGGCCAACCCCTGCCGCAAAACGCCTCCGCCTGAGACCTCAAACAGGTTTCAGGACGCCCTCAAACGCGATCGAGACAGCATCTTCACCGGACCGCCTCAGGAGTAAGAGCGCTAGGCCGCAGACAACCGCTCGAAAAGCCGCACGGGACTGTTCCGAAACATCGTATCGCGAAACGGCTGAAAGCCGAATCGGGCGGCAATGGCCAGGGAGGGGCTGTTCAGCGGATCGATCATGCAAACAGTCCGCTGCGAAATCCCGCGACTGTCGAACCATCCGGTTGCAGCCGCCACCGCTTCAGTCGCGGCACCCTTGCCGGCCAGTTCCCTGTCGATTTTCCACATCGCCTCCGGCACGCCGTCAAAATCCGCCCCGTTTCCGCGGCGCATATGGGCAAAACCCACCTCGCCCACGATGCGCCCCGTCTTTGCCTCCTCCACGACAAAGGGACCGAAGCCGAAGGCGGACCAATGGCCGATGAAGCGCAGGAGACGGGCAAAAGCGAGTTCCGCATCCAGCGGAGTAATCGATTTGACACCATCGATAGGCAGGACATCCGCGCCCCAGAAGGCGCAATAAAGCGCTTCATCCCCGATGGCATGCGGCCGCAGGATGAGGCGGGCGGTTGTCAGGCGTGTCATGAACGTGCTCCCCAAAACGGAAAAAAGGCCGGTGCGTCGGCAGACGCAGCCCGGCCCTTTCCTGAAAAATCATGCCCGCAATTGAACGGTCACTCGGCAATCGTTTTCGCGGTGAAGACGATGCGATCCTCATGCACCTTGTATTCCACCGCCATATTGGCCTCTTCGGCCAGAAGCAGCGTGTAATAGGGCTGCACGGAATGGGCGTCGACGGCCTCTTCCAGCCTGCCTTCGTAAATCTCGGAGAATTTGGCCGGAACGCGCATCATCCGGCCCTTGACGGTGATTTCGAACTTGGCGTCACCGTCGGGGCTTTCCAGCAGCACATCCACATTGCCGCCGCGTGGGATCGCGCCATAAGCGACGAGGAAGAGGTTGAGCAAGAGTTTGACACGATTCTTCGCAACGATCGCGCGTGGACCGTTCCAGCTGACTTCGGCCTTCTTTTCGGCGGCGGCGAAATCCTTGGCGGCTTTTTCGGCCTCGCCCGTATCGATCGAAGCGCCGGCGGAACCCGACGCACCGAAAGCAAGGCGGGCGAACTTCAGCCGCACGGATGCGTTAAGGGCTGACGTGCGGATGAGATCGAGCGCATCGTCATCCGTGCCGCCCTCGTCCAGCAGTTCGAGGCCGTTATTGATGGCGCCAACAGGAGAAATCACATCATGGCACACACGGCTGCACAGAAGAGCCGCCAGATCGGGACCGGACAGCGTGATATTGAGTTTGCTCGTCATAAAATTCTCTCCTGCGCAAGGGAGGCGCGGACGGTGTGGAAATTGTTAAGCCATAATGACACCATATTTGGTAAACCGATTGTTAATAGGATGGTTTCAAAATGCCAAATGCCTTAACAGGCCACATTGGAGCCCCGTGTATCCGCTAGGACGCACGACAGATGCTGTAGAACTTTGACTCTACGCGCCGGCCCCTGCGAAAACCGATTCGGTTTTTCGGGCTGATGCGTTAACAAAACAGACGGACGGACATGACGATGCGCCTTACGAAAACCCGCACCATTGCACGCCTCGGACTGGGAAAGATTGTCGCGCTCCTTGCGAGCCTCCTGATGTGGGTCGCACCGGCAGCGGCCCAGAACAGCGATCAATATTCCATGCAGGAAGTCGTGGATGCAGGCCACGGATTCTTCGGTGAAACCACCGGCGGCCTTGCCAAGGTGGTGGAGCGCGCCTTCCAGCAATACGGCCTTCCGAACGGTTACATTCTCGGCCAGGAAGGCTCCGGCGCCTTCGTTGCCGGCCTCACCTATGGCGAAGGCACGCTTTACACCAAGAATGCCGGCCAGCACCCCGTCTTCTGGCAGGGTCCGTCGCTCGGGCTTGATTATGGCGGCCAGGGCACCCGCGCCATGATGCTGGTCTACAACCTGCCCTCGGTCGACGCGCTTTACCGCCGTTTCGGCGGCGTCAGCGGCTCGGCCTTCATCGTCGCCGGCGTCGGCATGACCTATCTGAAAAGCAGCGACGTGACGCTCGCCCCCATCCGCACCGGCATCGGCGCGCGCCTCGGCATCAATGTGGGTTATCTGAAGCTCACCCAGCAGCCGACTTGGAACCCCTTCTGATAAGACGGGACGGTGCGGCATCTTTCTTCTCCCCGAGGGGGAGAAGGTGGCCCGAAGGGTCGGATGAGGGGGCAACCTTGCCGTATCCCTCTACCCTTGCCCCCTCATCCCGCTGCCGCGGACTTCTCCCCCCCTAGGGGAGAAGAAACAAGCGGTGCCGACACCGCCTGTGCAATTGCCGGGAGCCCCCTCCCCACGGTTGCAATAATAGCGTAACGTGCTTTCGCGCCCCTCTTTCCGAATGCGCGCGTATCTGAGTTTCGGAGACTGTCCCGCGTGATCGAATATGCCATTCTTTTCGGATTGGGTTTTCTCACCGCAACCCTGCTGGCCCTGTTGATCGCACCCGCGATCCATCGCCGCATCGTCGCCTATACGGAAAACCGCCTGCGCGCGACCATGCCCATAAGCCCGCAGGAAGTGCGCGCCCAGAAAGACATGGCACGCGCGCTGTATGCGGCCGAAAACGCCAAGGTCCGCCAGGAACTGGACACCGAACGGGAGAAAAACACCTCGCTGCGCCTCGCCAACGAGGCTGCCTCCAGCGATGCCTACCGCCTTGGCGAGCAGAATCGCGGCTTTTCCCTGAAAATCGAGGAACTGACGCTGGAGATCGGCGAATTGCGCGCCGCCCTCGATGCCAGCGAAGAACGCGCCGGCACCATACAATCGAACCTTCTGCAGCAGGAACAGGCCGCAAACGAGCGCGCCACGCAGATGTCGGACCTCACCGCCCGCCTGACCAACCTGACGCGCGAACTGGATGATTCGAAAATCACCGCCGCGACCCGCGACCTTGAGGCGGAACAGGCCAAGCAGAGCGCCACGCGGTTCCGCAAGGAAGGCGAGACCGCGACCCGCGAATTGCAGGACGTGGCGGCGCGCAACAAGGAAGCCATGACGGCGGTTGCCCGCGAAAGCCGCAAGGTCACCCGGCTGGAAGAACAGGTCGCGACCGTCATGGCGAAAAACGCCGATCTCGATACGATGCTGACGCTGCGCAACCAGGAGGTCGCCCGCCTCAAGGAACAGCTGGCCGCAACCGGCGGCCGCAGCAACGACATGATCATCCGCCTGCCGAACCCGGCCGTGCCGGTTGAGAAAACGGTTAACCCGCCGCAACCGGCGGCCCCGGCCCCAGTCGCCGCGCTTGAAACCGCACCCGCCGCCGAAGAAGAGGCGGCACCGGCAATGGCCGCAGAGGAACCAGCCCCCCCGGTCGTGACGGAGCCAGCGGCGTCGCAAGGTCTGGAGCAGGAAATCGAGGATATCCGCAATCAGGGAACGGCGCTCACCGAACGCCTGCTGAACGTGCGCGGCACCGGCAATGACGAACCGATCCGCCGCGAAATCGCAAGGATTGCCGCCGAGATGATCGCGCTCACCGCCGCGCAGGAGGGCGAAAAATCGCCCATTCCGGCGCTGCTCGCCAAGGCCTCTGGCTCATCGGGGCGGGAGAGCCTTGCGACGCGGGCGAAGGTGGTGATGGAAAAGCGGAAACACTAGGCCCCCGGCGGGTGTGGTTTACCCCGCTCTGCCCTGCCGGGCATCTCCCCCTCAAGGGGGGAGATCAGCTGGGAGCTAACCCTCGCTCATTCGCAACGTTAGAGATGGTCTGAAGAGTGCCGCATATCGATCTCCCCCCTTGAGGGGGAGATGCCCGGCAGGGCAGAGGGGGGTAAGCCGCATACGCCTCGGCATCACACCCGCCCTATCGCCCCCGCCATCTGATAAAGCGCCAGCCCCGAAGCCGTCCCCGCATTCAGGCTGTCCAGCTGCGGCGACTGGGCAATCCGCGCCGTGTGAAAACGCGAGAGCACCGATTGCGGCAACCCCTCGCCTTCCGTGCCGATCACCAGCGCCATGCGCTCGGATCGGGGAATGTTGCGAATCTCGGTCTTGCCATTGGGCGAAAGGCTCCAGATCGCAAAACCGGCCTCCGAGAGCCGCTCCAGCATCTCCACCGCGCCGCCGCCGCGATGATAAGGAACCGACAGAACCGAACCGACGGACACCCTGAGTGCCTTGCGATAGAGCGGATCGCAGCACGTCTCGTCCAGAAATACCGCATCGGCATAAAACGCCGCCGCGTTACGGAACATCGCACCGAGATTATCGTGGTTGGAAATGCCGCAGCCCACGAGCACCAGCGACGAGGCGGGAAGCGCCGCCGTCATCTCCTCCAGCCCGCGATCCTGAACCCGCCGCCCGAGCGCCAGAATGCCGCGATGCAGGTGGAACCCAACAATGCCATCCAGCACGGGCGCTTCGGCCACATAAACAGGAACATCATCAGGGAAATCGGCAAGGATATCGGCGACACCGGCAAGCCGGTTGCGAAGGATGAGGATGCTTTCCGCCGCAAAGGCGCCGCCCGCTTTATGGGCGGCGGCCAGCATGCGCAGCACCACCGTGCCTTCGGCAATGAAGCGACCCTGACGCCCGGTCAGGTCGCGCTCGCGAATATCGCGAAAGGCGGCGATGCGCGGATCGGCCGGGTCATCGACCGGGATCAGCGCCCGGCCGTCCGGCAGGTTATTGGCCTCACTGGCCATCGACCGTTACATCGGCGAGGAACCGGCCGGCCGCGACGTTGAAGACCAGCGCCTTGCGGGTGCCATTGGCCAGCCTGCCATAAAACAGCATGTCGCCGCCGGAATAGCTGACATTGTCGATCACAAAGCCCTGCGGCAGGCTGGCGGTGACGGCCAGCGGCCCATTGCCGGTGGGAACCGCGAGGTTCGGCGCTTCGCTCTGCGTCTGGACGGCCTTCGACGGCCCCATCGCCTTGTAGACAACCGCACCGAAGACGGCCATAAGGCTGATAAACATCACGGAGCCCGACACGATCTGCAAACGGATCATCTTGCGGCGAACTTTTTCCATGGCCGGATCAAGCGGCTTGTCTTCCTGTTCGTCTTGCTCGATCTGCGTCATCGGGTTCCCTGAAATGCTGATGGATCGGAAAAATAAGAATGAACGACCCCTTTAAACAAGGCGGAGACGCAAGGAAAGTCCTGATTGCCGGGGAAGACGCCGAAGGCCGCCTGGATTCCTGGCTGGCGGGCGAAGTCGGCGGCGATCTGTCACGCAGCCGCATCAAGGCGCTGATCGAGCAGGGCGCGGTTCTCGTCAACGACAAGCCGGTGACGGAGCCGAAAAAGAAGGTGCATCCGAAAGACCGCATCGAGATCGTCATGCCGGAGCCGGAAGACCCCGAGCCGCAGGGCGAGGATATTCCGCTCGACGTTGAATATGAAGATGAAGACCTGATCGTGCTCGTCAAGCCGGCCGGTCTCGTCGTGCATCCGGGTGCCGGCAACTGGACCGGAACGCTGGTCAATGCCCTCATCCATCATTGCGGCGACAGCCTTTCCGGCATTGGCGGCGTCAAGCGGCCGGGCATCGTGCACCGGCTGGACAAGGAAACCTCCGGTGTCATGGTCGTGGCGAAAAACGACAATGCCCATCGCCATCTCGCTGCGCAATTTGCCGATCACGGCCGCACCGGACCGCTGGAGCGGGCCTACAAGGCCGTCGTCTGGGGTCGCCCGCGCACCCTGCGCGGCACCATCGACGCCGCACTCGGCCGCGGCGCAGACCGCACCAAACGCGCCGTCAAGCGTGAGGATGCCGATGATGCCCGCGAGGCGATCACCCATTACGAGGTGATGGAACGTTTTCACGAACGGTCCGACGCTTCCTGCCTCGCCTCCATGGTGGAATGCCGGCTGGAGACGGGCCGCACGCACCAGATCCGCGTGCATATGGCCCATATCGGCCATCCGCTGATCGGCGATCCCGAATATGGCGCGGCCTTCCGCACCAAGGCGAACCTGCTTGAAGAGCCGGCCAGAAGCACCGTCAACCGCTTCCCGCGACAGGCGCTGCATGCCTATCTTCTGGCCTTCGAACACCCCCGCACCGGCGAAGTGATGGAGTTCGAAACCGACATGCCGGATGACATGCAGGAGTTGCTTACCGCCCTGCGCAGCTGAAAACCTGCATGGCGCGGTCAAAAAAACCGCGCCTCCCATCTCGCCGGAAGCCTCGGATAATAAAAAAAGATTAGCGGATAGCGATATTCCGCAGTCGGTCCTTTTTATAGACCGCCCCAATTTCGCTTCAATCATCGCACCTCCTCGGCCCCCGCAAGGCTTGAAACCTGCCAAGCAACAGACGCCGCAGGGGGACGCCTTTCGTTCGATCCGCCTCCCCTCGAACGGAACCGGCATGATGACGGGAATCTATCGCGCATGAACATCGATGAACGCCGGTTTATATTTCAGGATTTGCGCAGCGTCGAAGGCTATATCGATCCGCCCGATGCGCTTGTCTTCAAGGCGCTGCTGCAGGCGCAGACCAGAAACCACCTTGAAGGCGGCATGGCGGAAATCGGTGTTTATTATGGCCGCTCCTATTTCCTGCTGCGCAAATTCGCGCAGGGGCAGGAGAAGGTTCTGGGTGTCGACCTGTTCGAAATGGACCCGCCAGAGGATGGCAGCCTCGACCAATATGACCGCCTGATGGAAAACGGCCGGCGGCTGGGCTTTGCGATGGATGAGGACCTGATCATCAAGGGTGACAGCACCCGGCTCGCACCGGCCGACATCACCTCGCGGATCGGGCCCGTGCGCTTCTTCAGCATTGATGGCGGACACCACCTGCACCATGTTCTGGCGGATGCGAAGCTGGCGATGGAGGTGATCGCCCCGCATGGCGTCATCGTCTTCGATGACACTTTCAATCCCGCATGGCCGGAAGTGACGGTGGGGGTTGCCGATTTCCTGCGCACCCATGGCCACAGCCTCGCCTGCTTCGCCATGACCAAATATAAAACCTATGTCTGCCGCCGCGAGTTTCACGCGGTTTACGCAGGTGCAATTGCCGAGGAACCCGATTTGCGGGCGCTTGGCCATGCCGAAACGCAGTTTCTCGGCTCTGCCGTCGTGCGTCTGCATAACCCCATGCGCAGGCGGGTGATGTATGAGCTGATGATACGCTCTGGCCTCGGCGGATTTTCGGAACGAATCTACCGCTCGAAAGTTAAACAGGTCAGAGACAGTTTCGCCGGAACATAACGTATGTGTGAACGCAGCGTTCGCTTGAAACGCGGCGGGTGCATACATATCTGTCACATGGGTTCGTGCGGGGTCGGTAACGACCCGCAGCTTACGGTGTGCCTCGGGCGGGCGATTTGCCAGGCCAAAGAGGGTACCGTTCCAGACCATAGATAAGGGGGTGCTTTATGGCCCGCAATAGTTTGCCTACGATTACCGCCGGCGAAGCCGGTCTCAATAGATATCTCGACGAAATCCGTAAATTTCCGATGCTGGAGCCGCAGGAAGAATACATGCTTGGCAAGCGTTACGCCGAGCATGGTGACCGCGACGCCGCCCACAGGCTTGTTACCAGCCATCTTCGTCTCGTCGCCAAGATCGCCATGGGTTACCGCGGTTACGGCCTGCCGATCGGCGAAGTCGTGTCCGAAGGCAATGTCGGCCTGATGCAGGCGGTGAAGAAGTTCGACCCAGAACGCGGTTTCCGTCTGGCCACCTACGCCATGTGGTGGATCAAGGCCTCGATCCAGGAATATATCCTGCGCTCCTGGTCGCTGGTGAAGATGGGTACCACCGCCAACCAGAAACGCCTGTTCTTCAACCTGCGCCGGCTGAAAGGCCGTATCCAGGCAATCGACGATGGCGATCTGAAGCCGGAACACGTCAAGGAAATCGCCACCAAGCTGCAGGTGTCGGAAGAAGAAGTCATCTCGATGAACCGCCGCCTGCATGGCGACGCCTCGCTGAATGCGCCGATCAAGGCATCCGAAGGCGAATCCGGCCAGTGGCAGGATTGGCTGGTGGACGACCATGACAGCCAGGAAGCCGTGCTGATCGAGCAGGACGAGCTGGAAACCCGCCGCCGCATGCTGGCGAAAGCCATGGGCGTGCTGAACGACCGTGAACGCCGCATCTTCGAGGCCCGCCGCCTCGCGGAAGACCCGGTAACGCTGGAAGAACTCTCATCCGAGTTCGACATCAGCCGCGAACGCGTGCGCCAGATCGAGGTTCGCGCCTTCGAAAAGGTGCAGGAAGCGGTGCAGAAGGAAGCGTTGGAAGCTGCGCGCGCATTGCGCGTGGTGGATGCGTAAAGCATATCCAGCAAAAGTGCGGAGCGGTTTTGCGTCCGTGCCATGGATCATCCTCGGCCCTCGGCCGGGGATTTTTTGTTGGTAAAAGGCTGACGACTGGAAATGGCCTGCCATCCGAGACCGGCGATTGCGCTGGAGGAAAACCGGCAGGAAAAATATCCATGCTTCGGGGGATGCCGCTTACCCCCCTCTGCCCTGTCGGGCATCTCCCCCACAAGGAGGGAGATCGGCAAGACGCTCTACCTCCGCTTCATCCTCGTCCGTTGAGTTGGTCGAGACCTCGCGGCATATAGATCTCCCCCCTTGTGGGGGAGATGCCCGGCAGGGCAGAGGGGGGTGGGCCACACCCACCGGCACCAACTAACCCACCAATCACCCGACAAACGCAAAGACACCGCCGTAGCCATATAACGAAAAAGGGCGACCCGAGCCGCCCTTTCAATCCTTATTGACCGCCGGCAGCCGGCGTTGCAGCGGCCCATTCGCTGAGCGCCTTGTCGAAGGCGGCGATGCCGTCATTGCCCTTTTGCAGGGTCAGCAGTGCGCGCCGGCCGTTGCGATAGGAAACCGGAATATCGATCCAGTTGCGGCTCTTCAAAAGCTCCAGATTGGTCTTCATCGCATCCGGGAAGTCGTTGAGCGCGATCATGTGGAAATCGTCGGTGATCTTGGCCGGAACCGCGATCAGGGCGTTGCCACGATCCTGCTCCGTGCTCTTCATCGCGATGCGCTGGACGCTGTCGATCGCACCGCCCTCGAAGCCGGGCGAAACCGAGAAGACGATCTCGATCAGATGGCTTGCGGGCAGAGACGGGTCGGTGTTGCGCTTGAAGGTAATCAGCGCGCTGAGACCACGGCCGGGAACGGTGATCTGGCCCTGCACGGTCGGCGAAGGCTTGCCGTCCGCGTCGTTTTCCTGCTGCAACGACCAGGAAACGCTGCCCTGAATGGCGGTCGGAACCGTCTGGCCCAGCACTTCCTCGTAAAGGAACATGCGGTCGCCGGTGGCGGCAGCGGCGGGCTGCTGCGCCGGCGGCGTGCCGGCAGGCGTTCCCGCGGGCGCGCCCGCAGTATTGGCCGGAGCCTCACCCGCAGGCGGCGGCGCGACGTTCTGTTCATAGACCGACTGGCCTTCCGCCGTCACCGGCTGGCCATTGGCGCCCGGAGCAGGCCCTTCGTCACGCTCTGTCCCGTCGGCCAGAAGCCGCTGGGTGAATTTCGTGCCGGTGACGGAACCGTCGTCGCCATGTGGCTGCGCCTGGTGGTTGGTCGGATTTGTCGCGGGTTGCTGCCCGGTCGCCGGCGGCTGCTGGCCGGCCGGCGGCGTGGATGTCTGCGTCTGCGCCGTATCGGGCGAAGGTGTCTGGGTTTCCCCGCCCTTCTGTGCCGATTGCACCAGGCCGCCAACCATGTCGTTCAGCGCGTCACGGTTTTGCCAGAGCGCATAACCGCCACCGGCAAGAAGCCCGACACCGACAAGGGCAAGCACCAGCGACGCATAGTTGCGGCGCGGCTTCTTCTTGACCATGTAGGCCGGTGTTGTGGCCCCTGCGCCCAAAGCGGGCGTTTCATCCGCAGTCGCCCGGTTGGAGGAGGACGCGCCGTCGTAACCGATCAGCTCATCCAGATCGTCCCAGGGGGTGCGCTCCTTGTTTTCCTTGGCCGCGGCCCGGTCATCGAAGGGATCATTATCGGCGCGCGGCAGCGCCGGCGCGTCCTTCGCGGGAATGGCAATATCCGTGTCCTGGAAATAGGACGAGAAATCCTCGACGACGGCCGCTTTTTTCGGAGCCGTGTCTTCCGTCTGACGGGGTTCGGAAAAATCGCCCTGTCCGCCGAAAATGGGATCGTGATCAATACCGGCACGATGGCCGGCATGCTCTTCCTCATTGCGCCTTTCAGGCTCGAAGCTCACATCCGGGGCCTGATAATGTTGCGCGGCATAACCGGCGACGACGGGACGTTCATCCCGCTCGTTGCGGACTTCGGAATAGTCCTCAGCGGCCGGGCGGACTTCCTCATCCTCGGCTTGATCAAGCTTGCGCCAATCATCTTCGTCAACCGGCTGCGCCCAATGGGGCGGCACGGAATCGTCGGCATGGACAGGCGTTGTTTCAGGCGCGATATCGCGCTCGGCTTCCGGCTGATAAGCCGGTTCCTCTTCCGCGCGGGTAAAATAGGTGCCGACCTCTTCATGGGAAACGGCAGCATGAGCCGGCGCCACATGAACGGGTTCCGGCGCGTCGTAAAGCTCTTCCGGCTCGCGCTCCGCGTAACGTTCCTCGTCATGCGAAGCAGCGGTGGAAACGGGCGTCTCGTGGAGAGGCTCTTCCTCACGGGCGGGTTCTTCATAAACCGGCTCGGGCTGCGCGGCCACAACCGGGGCAGGCTCTTCCTCAACCGGCTCGTACCGTTCCTCCTGCCGCTCAGCGGCATGGTCCGGTTCTGCGGCGTGGGCTGCGGGTTCGTCGGCAACATCCTGTTGATAATAGGATGTTGCCGTCTCTTCGGCCACCGGCTGGAGGGCGTCATCGTCCTCCAGCGCCGGAAGCGCCTCGGCATATTCGCTGTCCACCTCGGCAATGGCGGCGTCCAGCTTGGCGATCTGCCGGCGCAACAATTCTTCCGGCGGACGTGGCTTCATATTCTCGAGTTGGCGCACAACCGCACTGCGCGCCTTGTCGTAAACCTTCGCCCGGTTTTCGGGAGTATTGTTCGCCAAGCCATCCACGGCCTTGCGAATGACTGCTACAAAATCCGCCATAAGCACTTTCTCGTCGTGACCGGCGACGTACCGGCCCGATATGGTTTATGAATCTAGATCGCCGAGGACATTAATCCTCAAACGGATCAGTCACAAGTATGGTGTCGTCACGCTCCGGACTTGTCGACAGAAGCGCGACAGGCGCCCCGATCAATTCCTCGACCTGACGGACATATTTGATTGCCTGAGCAGGCAAATCCGCCCATTTTCGGGCACCGACGGTGGATTCTTTCCAGCCTTCCAGTGTGACGTAGATCGGCTCGACCCGCGCCTGCGCGCCCTGGCTTGCCGGAAGATGGTCGATTTCCTGCCCGTCAAGCTTGTAGCCGACGCAGATTTTCAGTTCGTCGAGACCGTCAAGAACGTCGAGCTTGGTGAGCGCAATGCCGGTGATGCCATTGGTGGCGACCGACTGGCGCACCAGTGCCGCATCAAACCAGCCGCAACGGCGCTTGCGGCCGGTGACGGTGCCGAATTCATGACCCTTTTCGCCCAGGAACTGGCCGATCTCGTCATTCAGCTCGGTCGGGAACGGACCTTCGCCGACGCGGGTGGTGTAAGCCTTGGTGATGCCGAGAATATAACCCAGCGAACCCGGACCCATGCCCGAACCGGCAGCGGCCTGGCCGGCGACCGTGTTGGACGAGGTCACATAGGGATAAGTGCCGTGGTCGATATCGAGCAGCGAGCCCTGCGCACCTTCGAACAGGATGCGCGCACCGGCGCGGCGCTTCTTGTCGAGCAGCAGCCAGACGGTTTCGCTGAAGGGCAGGATGCGCTCGGCAATCGAGCCCAGCTCTTCCATGATCGTCTCATGCGAGACTTCGGCCGCGCCGAAACCGCGGCGAAGCGCATTATGATGCGTCAGGATGCGATCAACCTTGACCGAAAGCGCTTCCATGTCGGCGAGATCCATCACACGGATGGCGCGACGACCGACCTTGTCTTCGTAAGCCGGGCCGATGCCGCGACGCGTGGTGCCGATCTTGGTGCCGCTGTTGGAGGCAGCGTCTTCGCGCATACCGTCCAGCTCGCGGTGGAGCGAAAGAATGAGCGTGGCATTATCGGCAATACGCAGGTTTTCCGGCGTGACCTTGACGCCCTGAACTTCCAGACGGCCGATTTCGGCGATCAGCGCATGCGGATCGACCACGACGCCATTGCCGATGACGGCGAGCTTGCCGGGACGCACAACGCCGGACGGCAGAAGCGAAAGCTTGTAGCTGACACCGTCGATGACAAGCGTATGGCCGGCATTATGGCCGCCCTGATACCGCACGACGACATCTGCCCGCTCGGACAGCCAGTCGACAATCTTGCCTTTGCCTTCGTCGCCCCACTGCGAGCCGACCACCACAACATTCGTCATTTCTTGCTTTCCTGCTCATGGCGCTCGCGCGCCCGATAACCCGATGGGAAACCCAAACCCGCGAATGTATACTGTGTTGTTTTACGGAAAGCGACCCTGTTTCTTATGGTGAATTTTGCTTTTTCCGTGACAAAACACCGAATTCCGCATTATCTCGCCCCGTGGGGGGACAAGCGCAAGCGCAAGGCCCCGTTCACCCGCCTTCATTTTCCCGCCCCTTGAAGAAGCGAAACATCAGCGTGCCTTCGAAAGCCTACATCGCCCTCATCATCGCCACGCTCTGCTGGGGCGGCAACACCGTTGCCGGAAAGCTGGCCGTCGGCCACATCAGCCCCATGGCCTTCACCTTCCTGCGCTGGGTTTTGGCCGTCGCCATCATCTTCGCCATTTCCGTGCCGCAGCTGATCAGGGACTGGCCGGTGGTGAAAAAGCGCCTGCCCTATTTCTTCGTGCTCGGCAGCGTTGGTTACACCGCCTTCAACGTCTTTCTCTACACGGCCCTGCAACACACCTCCGCCATCAATGCCGCCGTCATCCAGGCCGGCATTCCCATGGTCATCTTCGTGCTGAACTTCATCCTGTTCCGCACCCGCGTGCTGTTCGGCCAGATCGCCGGTTTCTGCCTCACCATCGCCGGTGTAGCGCTTCTCGCCTCCCATGGCGATCCGGTTTCGCTACTGCAGCTGGAAATGAACGCCGGCGACGCCATCATGCTTCTGGCCGTGCTGGTCTATGCCATCTACACCGTCATCCTGCGCTGGAAACCCGCCGTCGACTGGCGCACGCTGATGGCGATACCCGCCTTTTTCGCGCTCCTCACCTCGGTGCCGCTGGTCTTCTGGGAAATGTCGCGAAACAGCGTTGTCTGGCCGGATCAGAAGGGCTGGGTGCTGGTGGTCTATGCCGCCATTTTTGCGTCGCTCATCGCGCAGATCCTGTACATCAAGGGCGTGGAACAGATCGGCGCCAACCGCGCCGGCCTCTTCATCAACCTCGTGCCCGTTTTCGGCACGCTTTTGTCCGTTGTGGTGCTCAGCGAAACCCTGCACACCTACCAGATCGCAGCGCTGGTCATGGCGCTGGCGGGCATTGCCGTTGCCGAACGAAAAAAATCGCCGGCTCCCTGATCCCACAAAGGATCAGGAGAAACCGGCGCAGTCTGGCAGGCATGAAAAGATGGGCTTAAAGCGCGGTTTCGCGCTCAGCCGGAGAAAAGACGGCGTTGCCAAGCACGATATCGCCCTTGTCGGTGGTGACGATCAGCACTTTTTCGAGCGATCCGTCATCATTCAGGGCGAAGGCAAGGCGCAGCGCTGCGGAAGACCAGCCGGCACCGGCAAGGGCCGTGCGCTTGATGGCGGCGCAATCGCCACAATCCTCAGCGCTCAGCGACGGCGTTGCCGGGACACCGGCTCCGAAACCGGAGAAATAATCATCAAGCGCGCCCATGGTGGCGTTTACATCGCGGTTGACGCGCAGCAGTTCTTCACGGCGCTCGCCGGTCAGCGGCGCGGCGATCGTCGACACACATTGGCCGGCGGAAAGAACGCAGCCATCAAAACCGCCCGGAGCCGAAACACCGATCTGCGTCACCGCGCTCTTCTCGACAGCGGCAAAACCACGGGCAAAACCGGCGGCACCGGCCGCATCGGCATGGGTGGACATGGAAGCAATGGCAATTCCGCAGATGGCGGCAGCAATAATCTTCTTCAGCATTTCATACCCCGTTTGGCGATCCGCCGGCTTGTGCCGGTCTCGATTTCTGTTTTGTGGAGCCCCTGTCTGCGCAGGATGTCCGCTCCTTGTCTGTGATCCCACAATGGCACAGCACTGTTTTCAGCCGCTTTAAGCCGATTGCTACAATTTTATCTGTTTTCATTTTTGTACAGCGGACGCTTTTTTTTCGAATATGCGCCGATATCACCGCGCCGAATTCCGGCGCAGCGTTGAGAGACGATAAATGGGCCGCATCGCTGCGGGGGTATCAAAGGGTAGTGCAGGGTCTTGCAGACGATGCGGCCCCGGTTTCAACATATGATCCGCCCGCCAAACCGGTTCCTGTTTGGAGGATGGACATATGCCGGCCGCCTTGACCGTGACATTGGGAAACTCCCCGGTTTCGGCTGCCTGCCCCACCCACCTTGCGCCGCGCGCACGCTCGATGACCGGGATGGAGCGAGTGTAGCGGACCCGGCTGGGCCGGGGACGCGCGGGGATAAATGCATTTCAAAAAAGGCGCGCAGGAGAGGCGCGGCACACGCTTTCGCCCCATCCCGGACACAGGAATTTTCAGCGGGTTAACAAGCCCTTGATCGGCGGCATTTGAATTAACCTTGTCTTAAAACCCGACGTTAATGGTTAGCAATTTAAGAATAGCGGAACGAAAGGGTTCCGTTATGCGTGGCGTATTTGCCGTAGTTTTTCTGATGCTCGTTCTGGCTGGTTGTGCCACCGCACCGTCACAGGTCACCAATGCCTGTGCGATTTTCGAGCAGCGGAACGGCATCTTCAACAACTGGCGGCGCGATGCGAAAGCGGCCGAGCGCGAGTTCGGCGTGCCCGTGCCTGTCATGATGGCGACGATCTATACCGAATCCGCCTTCCGCCCCTATGCGCGGCCGCCGCGCACCAAGCTTCTCGGCTTCATTCCGTGGAAACGCCAGTCCACCGCTTACGGTTATGCTCAGGCGCTGGACGGCACATGGGGTGTTTACCAGCGCGAAACCGGCCGCTGGTCGGCAAGCCGCACCGATTTCACCGATGCGATTCATTTCGTCGGCTGGTATCACGCCAAGAGCCGCCGCGAAAACGGCATTTCACTGAACGACCCCTATAATCTCTACCTCGCTTATTATTCCGGCCATGCCGGTTACGCGAAGGGCAGCTGGCGCAACAATTCCGGCGTCCAGAGGGCCGCCCGCCGCTCCGCCAACATGGCGCTGCGTTACGAGGCACAGTTGCAGCAATGCGGATATCGCTGAGGCTGTCGCGGGGAGAGCCTCGTCTCAGCAACGCACCCAGACCTTGCCGAGGTCATCCTCGGGCTTGACCCGAGGATCCACAGCCCGCTGAACGATGGATCCTCGGGTCTAGCCCGAGGATGACGTCGAGTTTGATGGGCTCTTTGTCAACACTCCAAGACGGGCCGCGACAGTCCCACCACACACTGAACGCCGGCAAAGGCGGCACGGTTTATTTCCCATAAGCCGCCAGAAACCCCCTGACCGCATCGATCTCGCCCGAGCGGATTTCATGCCCGCCCGGATGCCACACGGTTTCCACCGTGCCGCCCTGCGCCTGAAGGCTCGTTTCCAGCGCCTTCGTCAGCGGCACCGGGCAGATCGGATCGCGCTCACCCGCCGTGATAAGCACCCGGCGCGTTGAATTGGCGGGGGAGATCTTCGGCTCGAACGGGATGAGCGGATGCATCAGCACCGCGGCATCGAAAAGCTCGGGCTGTTCGATCAGCACATTGGCGAGAATATTCGCACCATTGGAAAAGCCGAGACCGATGATCGGGCCGGCCTGATAATGGTCCCGGTTCGCCCTGATGAAATCCGCCATCTTGCCGGTTGCCCGTTGAAGGTCGGCCATGTCGTAGACGCCCTCGCCCGTACGCCGGAAAAACCGCGCCGCGCCATGTTCGGAAACATCGCCAACGGGCGAGAGAATGGTAGCCTCAGGCAGCAGGCGGGAGCCGAAATCGAAAAACTGGTTCTCATCGCCGCCGGTGCCGTGCAGCAAAACGAAAAGCGGAGCACCGGCAGAACCGGCGCGGGATTTGTGGAAATAGCTGTCCTTGGTCATGGAAGAATCCTTTCTGGAAGGAAGATGGTCAAAGGCTTCCGCAAGGCCTCTTCGGCCAAGCGGAGCAATCATATGGAGTGAGGGGCTTCCGCTGGTTTCTTCTCCCCGCCGGGGAGAAGAAACGTGGCCAAGCCCGGATGATCAAACCGCCTTCTCATCCCCCAGCGGCTCCAGCTGCTTTTCCAGCACGGAGCGCAGATGCGCATGCTGGGTCGGCAGCTTCAGCGCTTCGCCGAGATGGGCGGTGTCCTCGTCCCGGTCGAAACCGGGCTCGTTGGTCGCCACCTCGAACAGCACGCCGCCCGGCGTGCGGAAATAGATCGCCCAGAAATAATCGCGGTCGATCACCGGCGTCACCTGATAGCCCGTATCCATCAGCGCCTTGCGCACTTCTAGCTGCTTTTCACGGTTTTCGACCGCAAAGGCGATGTGGTGCACGGACCCCGCACCCAGGCGTGCGCCGGAAATATTCGGCATGGTTTCGATGTCGATAAAGTCAGCACCGTTGCCGCCGGGAATACCGAGGCGCAGAACGCCGTGCTGACGATCCACTTCCTGATAGCCCATGAATTTCAAAAGCTCGGCCGTTGCTCCTTCATCGCGAAGTCGCAGCGAGGCCCCCTGAAAACCATGGATCGCCTGATCCGCACCGACGCCATTGCCGATCCATTGCGCACGGCTGTCGTCCCTGACTTCGACCAGCGCAAAACCGTCTCCATCCGGGCCGGCAAAATGCAGGCGCTTGTCGCCGAAGGCCTCATCGGCCTTCAGGCCATCCACGCCGGCCTTCGAAAGACGCTCCTGCCAGTAGCCGAGCGATCCTTCCGGGACGGAAAACAGCGTGGTGCCCACTTCACCGGTGCCGGGACGGCCACGGGCGATGTGCGGGAACGGGAAATAGGTCATGACGGAGCCGGGCGTGCCGAGCTCATCGCCATAATAAAGATGATAGACGTCAGGCGCGTCGAAATTGACGGTCTTCTTCACCCGGCGCAGCCCGAGCGTATCGGTGAAGAAGCCATTGTTCTGCCTTGCGCTCGCCGCCATGGAGGTGACGTGGTGCAGGCCCTTGATCTGGTTCAGCATGGTAAACCCCTTTTCGCACTGGCAGGCCTCGCAATCGGGCCCGCCCTGTTCATGGCGTAAAGATGGGGTAAGAGGCGCGGCACGCATAGACCGGCAACAGGAACGGATTGTTCCCGATTGGTGAACGATCAAACCTACTGTTCAACCAAGCCTAAAGGCACGTCTCAATGATCGTCGGCAAGGCCCATGGTCCAGTAGCCGACCGCGCGCAGCGATGCCTTGGGAAAGGCGATCTCGTCGGTGAGGAAGGATTTCGCCGCCCTCGCCTCGGATTTCTCGCAGGCGACGAAGACATGCAGGCCTTCGTGTTCACCCGTCCATGCATGGCTGCGCAGCGCCTGTTCGATCAGGCCGGCGGTGCCGGCGGACTTGCCGCGACGGTAAAGCCATGTCCATTCGACATCGGCGGCTGAGACGATCTCCTGCCGTTCCGCCTCATCGTCGATTTCAGCGTAAACGCTGAGCTTTTTGCCGGCCGGCATTTCCGCCGCCATGCGCAGCATCACCGGCAGCGCTGTCTCGTCACCGGCAAAGACATAACGGTCCGCCTCCGGGCAAGTGCCGCTCGGGCCGATGATGCCGAGAACGTCGCCCGGCTTTGCCGTGGCGCCGAAATTTGCGCCCGGCATGTCATCGCCCTCATGCATGACGAAATCGATATCCACCTCGCCGCGACCGACGTCTCCGGAGCGAATGGTATAGACGCGCCGTGTCAGCAGATCGTCACCCGCCGGCCAGACGATGGCGCCGGTGGGGGCGAGATAAGGCCAGACCGGTGCACGGGCCTGATCCGGCACCAGCAGCAGGCGGACATGCATGCCGCCGGTGACGAGCCTTTCAATGCCGCTTTCAACGGAAACCACGAGCCGGCGCATATGCGGCGTCAGATTATAGGCACGGGCAACCTTGCCGACGAAAAGATTGGGCAGCTCGCGCTGATAGGCGCCGTGGCCGCTCCAGCGGAAATCGAGCCCCGTCTTGCCGGAAAATTCGACAATATGCTCGGCCACCATGGCCTTCACCGACATCAATATATGTTCGGAAACGCAGCTGACCCGGGCGGCAAACCGGCCGCCTTCGGCACTGAAGCTGCCATGGCCGTATTCCGCCTTGAAACGCACCGTCGTCCCTTCCCGCTCCATCTCCATATGTTCGGAGAAATGATCCTCGAAAGCATCGACGATCGACGCGGGATCGGGCAGCGAGACAGAAGTTTCGGCAGACAGAAGAGACACGGGCATAAATCCTTCACTTTGTAGTCGAGTATTCTTAAACCGGACGCGACTACGCTGTAAAGATGTTTGCTGCACTCCCCGTCATTCCGGCCTTGAGCCGGAATCCAGCCAGCCCAAGTCCTTGGGCTGAAAGGACTCTTCCCGGCGCGCGGACGCGCGCAACCTGGATTCCGGCTCAAGGCCGGAATGACGGAGGGGCTGGTAAAATCGCTTAAGCCGTTTCCGGCAATTGCCAGTCGATCGGCTGACGGCCATTGGAGACGAGAAAGGCGTTTGCCTTGGAAAAATGGCCGTTGCCGAAAAAGCCGTTATGGGCCGAAAGCGGTGACGGGTGCGGCGAGCGCAGCACGAGATGCTTGCGCTGATCCACGAAGGCCGCCTTCTTCTGGGCATAGGAACCCCAGAGCAGGAACACCACATGGTCGCATTCGTCGTTGACGGCGCGGATGACGGCATCGGTGAATTTTTCCCAGCCCTGCCCCTGATGCGAGGCAGCGCGTGATTCTTCCACCGTCAGCACGCTGTTGAGCAGCAGCACGCCCTGTTTCGCCCAGCTTTCCAGAAAGCCGTGATTGACCGGCCGGATGCCAAGGTCGGCCTGCAATTCCTTGTAGATATTGACGAGCGAGGGCGGAATGCGCACGCCGGGCTGGACGGAAAAACACAAGCCATGCGCCTGCCCGTGCCCGTGATAGGGGTCCTGCCCCAGAATGACGACCTTGACCTGGTCCAGCGGCGTCAGATCCAGCGCCCGGAAATATTCCGCGCCCTTGGGAAAGATGCGCTTGCCGGCGGTTTTTTCGGCAAGCAGGAAATCTTTCAGCTTGAGCATGTAGGGGCTGGCGAATTCGGTGGAAAGAACGCGTTTCCAGCTATCTTCGAGTTTGACGCCTGCCTCTGCCATGATGTGCCTCTTTTTATTTGAACCGGTTGCCGCGCTGCAGCACTTCGATCTTGTAGCCGTCGGGATCGCAAATGAAGAAATATTTCGCGAAAGGCTGGCCCTTATAATCGGCTTCGATGATCTTGCCGGGAGACAGGCCAAGCTCGATGAAACGCTGATGCTCACCATCCACATCGGCAACGCTGACAGCGAGATGGCCATAGCCGTCGCCCAGCGCATAGGGCACTTCGCGACCACGGTTGACGGTCAGTTCCAGCTCGAAATCGCCTTCGGCATTGCTGAGATAGATCAGCGTGAAGTTTTCGAACTCGGCGCGTTCCGCAACCTCGAGCCCAAAAGCCTGCGTGTAAAATTCCACCGAACGCTTTTCGTCCAGCACCCGGACCATCGAGTGGATCAACTTGGCCATGGTGTTTCCTTCTGCTTCTTACCTCGTCGTGGCCCGGTTATCTTCCGGGCATGCGGACCAAGGGGATAAAGACAGAGCGCCGCGCTTTCAACCCTAAAGGCGCCCTGCCACGGCGGGCAACGGTTCGATCACGGCAAATGTGATGGTGAAAGCCGCCGGTTTTCCCTTACGGCCAAGGGCCTGCGGCAACACGGCACAGAGTTTTCGCCGCGTCGCTCTATCATGAGTAGAGAACTCATGATACCGGCATATCCATGCGCCTTCTTTACCTCTGTCTTGGCTGGCTTATGGTCGCGACCGGCATCGTCGGCGCGTTTCTTCCCGTTTTGCCAACCACGCCGTTCCTGCTTCTGGCGCTCTGGTGCTTTTCCCGCTCTTCGCCGAAACTGGAGGCATGGCTTCTGGCCCATCCCAGATTTGGCCCCTCGCTTCGCCGCTGGCGCGAGCGCGGCGCAATCGCCCGCAAGGCGAAGATCGCCGCACTCTCGGCAATGTCGGTGAGTTATGCCGCCTTCTGGTTCCTGAGCGACCCGCCGCTTCTGCGCGCAGCCATCGTTGCCGCCGTCATGCTGGGTTCCGCACTCTTCATCGTCACCCGGCCGGAAAGCTGACAACGACCCCGCCTCAGCGGTGTCGCGATTGCGGCAGCACGTAAGGAATATGCCGTGCCGGCAGCCGGCCAACGACGCCGCCAATGCCATAGACCCTTGCGATCGTCTCGTCGCTGATCGTTTCCAGCGACGGCCCACTCGCCGTCACCCGGCCGCCATGCATGACGATAAGTTGATCGGCAAATTCCGCCGCAAGGTTGAGATCGTGCAGGATGGCAAGCACCAAACCGCCGCCAGCGGCGAAATCGCGCGCCGTTTCCAGCACCGCTATCTGGTGGCCAATATCGAGACTGGCCGTCGGCTCATCCAGAAACAGCGCTCTCACCTCGCCGTTTTCCACGGGATGCGGCACCTGCGCCAGCGCCCGGGCAAATTGCACCCGCTGCTGCTCGCCGCCCGACAGCATGTTATAGGAACGCTGCTCGAACCCGCGAAGCCCGGCCTTGGTGAGCGCCCGGCGGGCCTGCTCTTCCGGCGCACGCGACCCTTGTGCAACAGCGCCCATGCGCACGATTTCGAGCGCGGTGAAGGGAAAGGCAAGCTGGGTATTCTGCGGCAGCACGGCCCTGAGGCGCGCAAGCTGAACCGGTGTGAACAAGGGAAGGGCGATGTCATTATAGGTCACCGACCCGGCCTCGGCCCGCATCTCGCCTGAGAGAACCTTCATCAGCGTCGATTTTCCGGCGCCGTTCGGACCGATGATGACATTGACCTTGCCTGGCTTCAGATCGACGTTAACAGCGTCGAGCAGGCGGCGGCCGGAACGGATGAGGGTGAGGTTTTCGGCCCGGATCATGGCATGTTCCGCATGGAAAAGCTGCCGCGGCCAAGCAGCAGGAACAGGAAGACCGGCGCCCCGATGAGCGCCGTGACGACGCCGATGGGCAATTCCGCTGGTGACGCGACGGTGCGGGCGAAACTATCGGCCAGAAGCAGAAGTGCCGCACCGCCAAGTGCGGAGGCGGGCAGCAGGAATCGATGCGACGGGCCGATGGCGAGCCGCAGCAGATGCGGCACGACGATGCCGACAAAACCGATGGAACCGGCAGCCGCCACGCTTGCCCCGCAGGCGGCGGCAACGGCCAGAATGACGACCCGCTTCAGCCGCTGCACGGGAATGCCCATGTGAAAGGCGGCGGCATCGCCCAGGATCAGCGCATCCAGCCCCCTGGCGACGAAGGGAATGATGGCGAGCACGACGACGATGAACGGCAGGGTGGCAAGCACCTTGGCGGGTGTGGCCCCGCCGAGCGAACCGAGCGACCAGAAGGTGATGTCGCGCAGCGCCCGGTCGTCGGCCACGAAGATCATCAGGCCAGTCAGCGCACCGCTGATTGCCGCCACCGCGATACCAGCCAGAATGAGCGTGGTGGTGGAGGTCGCCCCGTCCTTCGTGGCGATGAGATAAAGCACCCAGGTGTTCAAAAGCCCGCCGAGAAACGCCATCAGCGGCAGGAAATGCGGTCCGAAAAACACGGCGACCGTGGCAAGCGCGCCTTCCCCGAGAGAAATGGCCGCAACCGCAAACAGCGCGGCACCCGAAGTGACGCCGACAATGCCGGGATCGGCAAGCGGATTGCGGAACAGCCCCTGCATCATCGCGCCCGAGACGCCAAGCCCCGCGCCGATCAACATGCCGAGCGCCGTGCGCGGCAGGCGCACCGCCTCGAGAATGACCCTGTCGCGCGCATCGAGTTCCGCAGCACCGCCGGTAAGATAAGCCCAGAGTTCAGAAATGCCGACACCCGTGGGGCCGCTGACAAGCGACACACCACAGGCAAACAGCAGGATGCCGACAAGCACCGCGAGGGTGATGGCACCCTGACGGGACCTGTCACCCGGTGCGGCGCCTTCGGTGGAACTCAAGACGGCGAGGCTCACGGCTTCACCGCCTCCGGGTAGAGCTTGTTTGCCAGTTCACGGCCGGCGGCCGGGGTGCGTGGGCCGAAACCGATGAGATAAAGCCCGTCCATGCTGATGAGTGCCTTGCTTGCAGCAGCCGGCGTGGACTGGAAGGCGGGAAGTGCGAAAATCTCGGCCGCCTTGGCGGCATGGTCGCCACGCGCCATGGTCAACACCACATCCGGTGCTGAGGCAATGACTGCCTCATCCGTGAGCGGCTTGTAACCGCTGATTTCCTGCGCGGCATTGATGCCACCGGCCATCTCGATGATTGCGGCTGCTTCGGTGTCCTTGCCCGCCGCCATGATGCGGCCGCCGGCGCTGGAGAGCACGAAGAGCACACGCTTCCTGTTCTTTTCAGGCACGGCCGACACATCCTTGGCCAGCGCGTCCAGCCCGGCTTTGGTCTCGGCGGCCAGCGCCTTCGCCTTGTCGGAAAGACCGACCGCCAGACCTACATCCTCGATCTTCTTCGCAATAGCCTCGCCGCTCGGCGGGGTATCAACGGTGACGAAAGGCACCGCGCTGGCCTTGAGGATGGCGATGACATCCGCCGGGCCGGAACCGTCTTCCGACAGGATGAGATCGGGCTTCTGCGACAGAATGCCCTCCGACGACAGCGCCCGCATATAGCCGATATCCGGCTTCGAAAGCGCATCCGCCGGATAGCTGCTGGTGCTGTCGCGCGCAACGATGCGGTCTTCAGCGCCGAGAGCATAGAGAATTTCCGTCACCGTGCCACCGACGGCAACGATGCGTTTCGCCTCCGGATTGCCCT
This sequence comes from Agrobacterium tumefaciens, assembly GCA_025560025.1. NCBI lineage: Bacteria > Pseudomonadati > Pseudomonadota > Alphaproteobacteria > Hyphomicrobiales > Rhizobiaceae > Agrobacterium > Agrobacterium tumefaciens. The sequence goes on from CP048485.1 coordinate 2,141,118, forward strand.
TGTCGGAGGCCTGCGCACCGGGCGCGGCAACCGCGATCACGGCAGGCACGAGGGCGGCGAAAACGAACGGACGAAGGCGAAAGTTCAACATGGCGCTATCCTGAAACACAAGCTGGCACGGGCAGATATGGGCCTGCCCATCTTATTTAACTTGAGTTATTTGCACATGTTTATAGAAGGCGCAATCGATAAGTGGAGTAATTTTGTTCGCTTTGCCGTGAGCCTCTTTCCAACTTGGCCACGGCTGGATATCCTGACTGAAACTGGAAACTTAAAGGGAGAATTTCATGTTTATCGCAATGAACCGTTTTCGTGTCGTGCCGGGTTACGAGGAAACCTTCGAATCCATCTGGCGCGAGCGCAAATCGCACCTCAGCGAATTGCAGGGCTATATTGAATTCCACATGCTGAAAGGCCCGAAGGCGGATGACCACACGCTTTATGCCTCGCACACCGTCTGGGCCACCAAGGACGATTTCCTCGCCTGGACGAAATCCGAACAGTTCCGCGCCGCCCACGCCAAGGCCGGCGAAAACCGCGGCAAGGTGGAATATCTCTCCGGTCCACATTTTGAAGGCTTTGACGTCATCATCCACGAAGACAAGAATGGCGAACGCCGTTCGATTGCCGCCTGAGGCCGCCCGATGAGCATCGCAGCCCAAAAGAACGATGATGACAGGCAGGCCCGCGCCGCTGCGGCGCTCGCCGAAAAGCCTGATGGTATCGTGGAAGCCATCGCCGCCAAGGCCGAGGTGACGCCTGCCGAGATTCTGGCGATCCTGCCCGAGGGTGCGGCCGTTTCCGCGCCCGCCGACCGCTTCGACGCGATCTGGAACGAGATGCGCGGTTGGGGCGAAGTCCTGATGATCGTCCAGACCGGCGATATCGTGCTGGAAGTGCCGGGCGACCTGCCGGAAGGCAGCGAAAGCCACGGCTGGTTCAACATCCATGGCGACAGCCCCATCGGCGGTCACATCAAGAAGGACAATTGCGCCGGCATTACCTTCGTCGATCGCGGTTTCCACGGCCGGCGCTCCTGTTCCGTCTGGTTCATGAATGCCGCGGGCGGCGCCATGTTCAAGATTTTCGTCCGCCGTGACGAGAACAAGGAATTGCGGGTCGAACAGCTGGCGAAGTTCGAAGCGCTGCGGGACGGTTTGCGCGGCTGAGGCCAGCGAAAGTAAAAAACCGCCACCTCTGGCGGCGGTGCCGCTGTTGATGAAGAACCTTTCCTCCGTCATCCTCGGGTCAAGCCCGAGGATGACGTCGAGGATATGGAAAGCTTCCTCAACACCCCGCCCGCGAGAAAAAAATTTGTCGTGAGTGGAAACATCTCCCTGACGCCCCCTCCACCGGTTCATCGCCCGTTCAGTGCCGTTTTTTATGATCCGCTGAAATTCGACCCGCACCAGCACGGAGCAAGCATCATGAACGACCGCCAGCCACTTCTTTCGCGCCGCAGTTTCGCCGGGCTTGTCGCGCTTGCACCGCTTTTTGCAGCGGGCGGCGCAGCTGCCGCACCAGCAAGCCTGCGCGGCAGCGTATCCTATCGCGAGCGGATCGCCCTGCCCCCGGGCGTGACCGTCACCGTGCGCCTTATCGATGTGTCGCTCGCGGACGCGCCTTCGCAGACGATCGCCGAAACGACCATCCGCCCGCGCGGGCAGGTGCCCGTGCCCTTCGTGCTGCGTTATGACGACCGCGATATCCGCGCCCGCCGCTCCTATGCGCTGAGCGCCGAAATCCGCGACCGCGACCGGCTGCTTTTCACCACCACCCGCCGTTATTCGGTGCTGACCGGCGGTCGCGACGATACCGACCTCGTGCTTGAGCGCGTTGGGGCAGGCCCGGGCAGGCCGGAGCCGGAAGCCGTTATCGACGGACGCTGGCTGGTGCAGGACATTCGCGGCGAACGGGTTCGCGGCCGCCGTGAGGCGACGCTCGAAATTTCCCGCGAGGGCCGCGTTTCCGGCAATGCCGGCTGCAACGGCATCGGCGGTGAAGTGAAGATCAGCCGCAACCGCGTCAATTTCGGCCGGATGATTTCCACACAGATGGCCTGCGCACCCGATATCATGCGCCAGGAACGGCAATTCATCGAAGCGCTGGAAGGCGCCCGTTCCTTCCGGCTGGAGCCGCGCCGGGGCACGCTGGAGTTGATCGACGGCCGCGGCCGTGCGGTCATGCGGCTGCGCCGCGCCTGAGGCGGCCGCGGCTCGCCGCCACACCGCACACCGCCGTGCTGGCAGTGGAACATTCCATGTCGCTTCCGGCACGGCGCGCACCCATTTCCCGTCCTATGACTTTGGCTGCATTCTTCTTGGCGCTTTGCTCCGCCGCAGAGCTGCGCTATGGAACGCGCCAATTACGCCGGCTCATCCGGTGCAAAGTCTTTGAGGGAAAACGATGACATCCTATGTTCTGACAGTAGCCTGCAAATCGACCCGCGGCATCGTCGCCGCGATTTCCGGTTATCTGGCGGAAAAGGGCTGCAATATCATCGATAGTTCGCAGTTCGACGATCTTGAGACCGGCAAGTTCTTCATGCGCGTCTCCTTCATTTCCGAGGAAGGCGCAACGCTGCAGGCAATCACCGAGGGCTTTCAGCCGGTGGCCGAAAAATTCGGCATGGAGGCCCGCATTTACGGCGACGGCCAGCGCATGAAGACAATGTTGATGGTGTCGCGCTTCGGCCATTGCCTCAACGACCTGCTCTACCGCTGGAAGATCGGCGCACTGCCCATCGATATCGTCGGCGTCGTCTCCAACCATTTCGAATATCAAAAAGTGGTGGTCAACCACGACATTCCCTTCCACCACATCAAGGTGACGAAGGAGAACAAGCCCAGGGCCGAAGCGCAGCTGATGGACCTGATCGAGACGAGCGGCACCGAACTGGTGGTGCTCGCCCGTTACATGCAGGTGCTCTCCGACGACTTGTGCCGCAAGATGTCGGGCCAGATCATCAACATCCACCACTCCTTCCTCCCCTCCTTCAAGGGCGCCAACCCTTACAAGCAGGCGTATGAGCGCGGCGTGAAGCTGATCGGTGCCACGGCCCATTACGTCACCGCCGATCTCGACGAAGGCCCGATCATCGAGCAGGACACGGTGCGCATCACCCACGCACAATCGGCCGACGATTATGTCTCGCTTGGCCGCGATGTGGAAAGCCAGGTGCTGGCCCGCGCCATCCACGCCCATATCCACCACCGCACCTTCATCAACGGCAACCGCACCGTCGTCTTCCCGCCAAGCCCGGGAAGTTATGCTTCCGAGCGGATGGGGTGAAACCTTCGTCATTGACGAAATGACAACCACAGTTTACATTGCGCCATGCTCACGATCCGGGAAACAAGCGAGTTTGCCGACTGGCTGGCGGGTCTGCGCGATGTGCAGGCGCGCGCCCGCATCGCACGCCGCATTTACCGGCTGGCGGACGGCAATCCCGGAGACGTGAAACCGGTTGGCGAAGGCGTCAGCGAACTCAGGATCGACCTTGGACCGGGATATCGGGTCTATTTTGTCCAGCACGGCGATGTCGTCATCATATTGCTGTGTGGCGGCGACAAGGCGTCACAGTCCCGCGACATCGCCAGAGCCAAGAAACTGGCCAGAGCGCTCAAGGAGTGAGACCATGCCACTTGTGACACGCGATTACGATGCTGCCCGTTATCTTGATAGTGACGAAGCGCTTGCCGCTTACATCGCCGACGCCACAGAGAGCGGCGACGCACAGGAACTTGCGCATGCGCTGGGGGTCGTGGCGCGGGCCAAGGGTATGACCGACCTTTCGAGACAAACCGGCCTTCCCCGCCAGACCTTGTACAAGGCATTGAGCGGTGAGGGAAATCCGGAACTGGCGACGATTGCCAAGGTCGCGGACGCGCTGGGCTACAGGCTCTCGCTGGTGGCGAAATCGCCTGCAGACACGGCCGCCTGATAAACCGACGGGTTATGGCGCCTTTTCCACGCCACCGAACACCACCCGCGCCCTCAGCCCACGCCCCTCCGCGCCATCCTCCAGTGTCAGCCGCCCGCCGAACAGCCCGGCGATCTCTTCGATGATGGCAAGGCCGAGGCCGGCGCCGGGGGCGGCGTTGGCTTCGCCGCGGGCGAAGCGCTGGCGCACCATGGCGCGTTTTTCCGGGGGGATGCCGGGGCCGTTATCCTCGACTTCCAGCCAGACGGCGCTCGTCTCCCTGCCGACACGCACGGTGACTTCCGCACCGCGACCGGCATAGTTGATGGCATTGGAAACGAGATTGCCGATCAGCTCCCCGATGAGGAGCGGTTCGGCGAGAATGGTCGCTTCGCCCTCACCTTCAAAACCGAGATCGATGCCGGCCTCCGACGCGCGCGGCACGAAATCGGCTGTCACATTCTGCGCAACGGCCACGAGATCGATTGCGGAAAAATCATGCTTTTCGCTCGAACCGGCGGCATCGATATTGGCCATGCGCAGCAGCTGGGCGAGGATATGTTCGGCATGGGCCACGGACGCCCCGCCCTTCAGTGCCGCCGCCTGCGCTTCCTCTAAACTTCCCGCACGGGCTGAAAGCGCAAGCTGGGTGCTGATGATGGCGAGCGGCGTGCGCAGCTGGTGGCTGGCATTGCCGGTGAAATGGCGGAGGGCATCGAGCGCCGATTGCAGCCGCACCATGAAGGAATTGACCGTTTCCACCAGGTTTTCCACCTCCACCGGCACGGATTGGCGGATGGGGTGCAGGTCGTTCGGGCTGCGCTCGGCAATCGCTTCGCTGAGCCGGTAAAGCGGGCGCAGCGAAATCGTCACCGCGATCCAGACGATGATCGCCGCCCCGACGATCATCAACAGCAGGCGCAGCGCAGAGCGCAGGATGATCGCCTGCGCCAGCTGGCTGCGGGCAATGGTGGTTTCGGCAACCGTTACGGAAAAGGGCACGGAATTGATGCCGGTGGAAGCGAAACGCCTGATCGCAGCGATGCGGATCGGTTCATCGCGGAACACGGCATCGCGATAGGCGGGGGTATCACCCGCCGGGTTCTCCACCGTCGGCAGGTTCTGGTAACCGGTGAGGAATTGCCCGTTCGGCCCGTCGACACGGTAGAACACCCGGTCCTGTGCAGCCGATGTCAGCATTTCCAGCGCGACATAGGGAATATCGACTTCCAGCGAGCCGTCCTCGGCCACCACCACCCGCTCGGCGATGGCAAGTGCGGAACCGGAAAGCACCCGGTCCGAAACGACATTGGCGGTATTGACCGCCTCGCGCCATGTATCGGTCAGCGCAACGCAGCCGATGATGGCGGTGGAAATGAGAAGCCAGCCTAAAAGTCGCCGCCTGAGCGAATAGGCGGCCTGTCTCATTCAGCCATCTCCGGCAGCTTTTCGAGATAATAACCGATGCCGCGCGCCGTCTTCACCGTCAACCCGTGGGGCGCGAGCCGCTTGCGCAGGCGGCTGACATATTGCTCGATGGCATTGGCGGAAATATCGTCGTCGAAGCCGGTGAGCGACTGCACGATGGCTTCCTTGGCAACGACCTTGCCTGCCCGCATGAACAGCACTTCGAGCAACGCCACCTCGCGCGCCGGAATATCGAGCGGACGTCCATCCGCCGAAAAAGTGCGGGAATTGAGATCGAAAAACACCTTGCCGAAACTCAGCGCCGAGGAGCGCAGACCGGCATTGCGGCGCAGCAGCACCCGCACCCTTGCCTCGAATTCGGTGATGTCGAAAGGCTTGATCATGTAGTCGTCAGCGCCAAGATCGAGCCCCTTGACCTTTTCCTCCGGCGTGCCGCGCGCCGTCAGGATCAGCACCGCCGCCTTGTCCTGGCGCGAGCGCATGGAGCGCAGCACCTCGATACCGTCCATTTCCGGCAGGTTGAGATCGAGAATGACCAGATCGAAGCTTTCCGCCGCAATCGCCGCATCGGCGGAAGCGCCATCGGACACCACATCCACCGCATAACCGCTGCCGCGCAGAAGCGCCGACAGCCCCTCCGACAGCACCTGATTGTCCTCGACCAGCAAAATACGCAAATCTTCCCTCCCACAGCATTGCCGAGTTTAACCAGACCCTTACCGCTTGTGAATGGCCAGCGCCTGCTGCATGATCTTTTCCATGCGTATCTGCCTTCTCCTCTGTCTCTGTCTTTGCATGGCCTCGCCCGCCCTTGCGCAAGTCGCCATCTTTCCGGCACCCTCCGGCAAGGCGGATGCCGAGACGCTGGTGGTCTATTCCTCGCTGGACGAACCGCTGGCGACGCCGATGATCGAGGGTTTCCAGAAGGCCAATCCCGATATCGCCGTCCATTACGAGGATATGCTGACGGGCGAGATTTACGACCGCATCGTCAAAGAAACCGACGCCGGCAAAAAGACCGCCGATTTCGCGTTTTCCTCCGCCATGGATCTGCAGGTGAAGCTGAGCAATGACGGTTATGCCCAGCGTTCTGACCTCGCCATGAGCGCCCGCTGGCCCGCCTGGGCCAACTGGCGCAATACCGCCTATGCGCTGACCTTCGAACCCGCAGTCTTCGTTTATCACAAGCCGAGCTTCACCACCGAAAAACCGCCCGCCACCCGTGCCGAATTCGTGGATTATCTCGAACGTCATGCAAAGGAAATCCACGGCCGCATCGCCACTTACGACATCGAACGCTCCGGTGTCGGCTTCCTGTTCATGTCTCGGGATCAGGAACAGTTCGGCGATATATGGAGCGTCATCAAGGCCATGGGCGCAGCAGGCGTGAAGGTCTATTCCACCTCCTCGGCCATTCTGGAACGCGTTTCCGACGGCCGTTTCGTGCTGGGCTACAATATTCTCGGCTCCTATGCGGCGGACTGGGCCTCGCGCCACCCCGATGTCGGCATCGTGCTGCCGAAAGACTATACCGTCGTCATGTCGCGCATCGGCCTGGTGCCGGAAGCCGCCGCCAACCCGGCGCTCGGCCGCCGTTATCTGGAATTCTTCATGTCGAAGGAGGGCCAGACGATCATGGCCCGGCAGTTGCAGATCCCCGCCGTCAGCCCGGAAGTGGCGGGCGAAAACACCGCCAACACCATGCAGGCCATCCACGGCGCGCAATTGCGCCCGGTCCCGGTCAGCCCCGGTCTGATGGTGTATCTGGATCAGGTCAAACGCAGCCGTCTGATCGAGCGCTGGAACGAAGCGTTGCGGTCGCAGTAGGTTCCCCCTCATTCCAGTGCTCGTCACAGGAATGAGGGTGTGGACCAAGCTTCAAAGGCGCAAAACAAAGCCATCCCACACGCCACAGTAGACGTCCGATACAAATTAATAGAGAGTAAATGCGCAAGGACTTGCGTAGCGTCAGTTAGATGACAGCTTTTTGTGATGCTCTGCAATCCTTCTTCATTCCGTGGAGGCGGAAGAAGATGCGGGAGGAAATCCAGGACGGTTGCAAGGCCCCACGCTGAGCATTCAGCGCCGGTACAGACGCGTCCGAAAAGCCCCCCGCATAAACGAAAAACGACGCCCAAAAGGGCATCCTGAGGAGGGTTTTCCAAGTGAAGCATTTTCTTATCGGCACATTTCTGGCGGGCGTGATCGCTCTTCCGGCGGTTGCAGCGGATTACACCATCATCGCGCCGGCCAATCCCGGCGGCGGCTGGGACCAGACCGCGCGCTCCCTGCAGAGCGTGCTGCAGGAAGAAGGCATTTCCAAGAGCGTTCAGGTGCAGAACGTACCGGGCGCCGGCGGCACCATCGGTCTTGCACAATTCGCCAGCCAGCAGAAGGGCAACCCGAACGCCCTCATCGTCGGCGGTTACGTGATGGTCGGCGCGATCCTCACCAACAACGCGCCCGTCACGCTTAAGGAAGTAACACCGATCGCCCGTCTGACCGGCGAATATGAAGCCATCGTCGTTCCGGCATCCTCGCCGCTGAAGACCATCGGCGACCTCGTCGACCAGCTCAAGAAGGATCCGGGCAGCGTTTCCTGGGGCGGCGGCTCTGCTGGCGGCACCGACCACATCGCGGTTGGCCTGATCGCCAAGGCGGCCGGCGTCGATCCGACCAAGATCAACTACATCGCTTATTCCGGCGGCGGCGAAGCGCTTGCCTCGATCCTCGGCTCGCAGGTAACCGCCGGTATTTCGAGCTACGGCGAATTCGAAAGCCAGGTAAAGGCCGGCACGCTGCGCCTGCTCGCGGTTTCCAGTGAAGAGAAGCTGGAAGGCGTTGATGCGCCGACGCTGAAGGAAAGCGGCCTTGATGTCGTCGTCCAGAACTGGCGCATGGTCGCCGCTCCTCCCGGCCTGACGCCGGAACAGGAAAAGGCCGTCAATGCCGACATCGAAAAGCTGGTGAAGTCCGCCAAGTGGCAGGAAACCCTGAAGACCAAGAGCTGGATGGACACCTATCTCGCCGGTGACGAATTCAAGGCGCAGCTCGCCAAGGATACTGACGCCACCGCCGCCATCCTCAAAGACATCGGACTGGTAAAATGAGCCAGGGTTCTAACCCTTCGCAGCATCAAAAGCGCCGCCCTGACTGGGCGGCGCTGGCGATCGCCATCTTCCTCGTCATCATCGCCTCGGTGATCTTCTGGGACAGCGCGCGTCTCGCCAGCGTCACCGGTTATTCGCCGGTCGGCCCGGCAACGGTGCCTTACGCTATCGGCTTCTGTCTTATCGGCCTGGCGCTGTGGACAGCCATCGAAGCCTGGCGCGGTGATTTTCCCGAACGCGACAAACAGGAAATCGCCCCGGTTATCTGGGTCGTCGCCGGCCTTGCCGCACAGATGCTGCTGCTGAACATTGCCGGTTTCTCCATCGCCACCGGCCTGCTCTTCGCCTTTACGGCGCGCGCCTTCGGCAAACGCAAGCTCTGGTATTCGATCCCCATCGGCATCGCCCTGAGCTTCTTCATCTGGTTCATCTTCGCGCGGCTGCTGCAGCTTTCACTGCCCGCCGGGCCTCTGGAACGGCTGCTCTTCTAACAGCCATTCCGACCAAAATTCGAGATCACAGGAACAATTGGCGCGCGATGACGCAAAAGCCAGCCGTTCCGCCCGACAGGGGGACATCTGTCCATGAGTACCTTTGAATTCCTGCTGCACGGTCTTGAGGTTGCCGCCCAACCCATGAACCTGCTCTATGCGCTGATCGGCGTCACGCTCGGCACCGCCGTCGGCGTTCTGCCCGGTATCGGCCCTGCGCTGACCGTGGCGCTGCTTCTGCCCGTTACCTACCGGCTCGATCCCGCCGGTTCGCTCATCATGTTCGCCGGCATCTATTATGGCGGCATGTATGGCGGCTCGACCACCTCGATCCTGCTCAACACGCCGGGCGAAAGCGCCTCGATCGTGACCGCGCTCGAAGGCAACAAGATGGCCCGCAAGGGCAGAGGCGGCCCGGCGCTGGCCACCGCCGCCATCGGCTCCTTCGTCGCCGGCCTCATCGCCACCATCGCGCTGGCCTTCGTTGCGCCCTTTATCGTCAAGCTGGCGCTGGTTTTCGGCCCGCGCGAATATTTCGCGCTGATGGTGCTGGCTTTCGTCACCGTTTCCTCCGCCTTCGGGGATTCGGCGCTGCGCGGCCTCACCTCGCTGTTCATCGGCTTTGCGCTCGCCATCGTCGGCATCGACCAGCTGACGGGCCAGACCCGCATGAGCTTCGGCATTCCCGACCTGCTTGACGGCGTCGAAGTGACGACGCTTGCGGTCGCCATGTTCGCAATCGGCGAAACGCTTTTCATTGTCGCGCAGGGCCAGACTGGCGACGACAAGGTCGAGGCCGTCAAGGGTTCGGTCTGGATGAGTGCGCAGGACTGGGCGCGTTCCTGGAAAGCCTGGCTGCGCGGCACCCTGATCGGCTTCCCCATCGGCGCCATGCCGGCGGGCGGCGCTGAAATCGGCACCTTCCTATCCTATGCCACTGAAAAGAAGCTGACCAAATATCCGGAAGAATTCGGCCATGGCGCCATTGAAGGTGTTGCCGGTCCTGAAGCGGCCAACAATGCGTCCGCCGCCGGTACGCTCGTGCCGCTCCTGACACTCGGCCTGCCGACGACGGCGACCGCCGCCATCATGCTCGCCGGCTTCCAGCAGTTCGGCCTGCAGCCCGGCCCGCTGCTGTTCGCCACCAATCCGCAGCTCGTCTGGGGTCTGATCGCCAGCCTGTTCATCGCAAACCTGATGCTGCTGGTTCTGAACCTGCCGCTCGTCGGCCTGTGGGTGAAACTGCTGACCATTCCGAAGCCCTGGCTTTATGCGGGTATTCTGCTGTTCGCGACGCTCGGCACCATTGGCGCCAACCCCTCGGTATTCGAACTCGGCATGCTGCTCGCCTTCGGTATCCTCGGCTACGTCATGCGCATCTTCGGTTATCCGATTGCGCCTGCGGTCGTCGGCCTGATCCTCGGCCCGCTTGCGGAACAGCAGCTTCGCCGCGCACTGGCCATCGGCCAGGGCGATCCGACGGTGCTGTTTACCTCACCGATCGCCGTCGGCCTCTTCGCTGTCGCGGCAGCCGCCTTCATCATCCCGCTTATCATGCGTATCCGCGGCCGTGGCGAGGTGCTGACGCAGCTTGCCGCCAACGAGGACTGAGAAACCAGGAACCTCCCAAGGCAACTGGCCCCGTATCTTCGGATGCGGGGCCTTTTTTATTCACGCCAACGGGATGTGTGGCGCAGTCGCGGCCATGATATGATTCCGCCCCAACGCAGGAGAAAAATATGCGCACGATCGCGATCATGATGGTTCTGGCGCTTACCGGCTGCACCACCGCCCCCGATGTCGAACCCATTCCCGGCAGCATCACCTATGGCGGGCAGCCGCGCACCAAACTGACCAAATCCCCCATCGGCAGCACGCTCAGCAATGAATTCGTCATGGGCGACGGGCGGCTGGCTATCGAAACCTACCGCGTGCAACCGGACCGCTCCCTGAAACTGGAGAGACGCGAAATCGTCGGCGACTGGCCACCGGAGTGAGGGGAACCTGCTTACCTGTTGCTGCTATTGAGACCCCGTCATGCCGGACTTGATCCGGCATCCAGCCAGCCCAAGTCCTTGGGCTGAAAGAACCCTCATCGCCGCGCAGACGCGCGTCGGCTGGATGCCGGATCAAGTCCGACATGACGGATGTCGTGGCTAGGCTGCGTCCTACGTCCGGCGATCACAACGAGTCTTGCTCCACCCTCTCCCCCTTTCCCGCTCACGGCAATTCAGAACCGTTCTAAAACATAATTTTGATTTCCGCTGACCTTGCCAATAAAGCTGATCGCCAACATCAAGTTAACCCGGCGGGATCACGTCCGCCAGCTCGGAACCATATTGCAAGGGACATATCAGTGGCCATCAACTTCACCTTCCCCCTTCGGCTGCTGACGGCAGCGGCCTTCAGCCTCGGCGCGATGACGGCAAGTGCCGAAGAAATGACGATCAAGCACGCGCAGGGCGAAACCGTGCTGAAGGCGGCGCCGAAGAAGGTTCTGGTTCTCGATATTCCCTCGCTCGACAATCTCGATGCGCTCGGTGTCGAGCCCACAGGTGTGGTCAGCTCCAATCTGCCGACCTATCTGCAGAAATATGCCGATGGCAAATATCTGAAGGTCGGCACGCTGTTTGAGCCCGATTATGAGGCGATCAATGCGGCCGAGGCCGATCTCGTCATCGTCGGCGGCCGTTCGCGGGCGAAATATCCTGACGTTGCGAAGATCACGCCCGCCATCGACATGTCGGTGGATTCCAAGGAATTCATCGGCAGCGTGAAAGCAAACATCACCAAGCTCGGCGATATCTTCGGCAAGCAGGAAGAAGCCAGGAAGCTCGACGCCGCCATCGATGAAAAAGTGGCCAAGCTGAAGGAAATCGCACCCAATTCCGGCACGGCGATGATCCTCCTCACCAATGCCGGCAAGGTCGGCGTTTATGGCCCGAGTTCGCGCACCGGCTGGCTGCACACCGAAATCGGCTTCAAGCCGGTCGCAGCCGACATCGACGACCGCTTCGACCGCGGCGATGTCGTCTCCTTCGAATATCTCGCCGAGGTCAATCCCGAATGGCTGTTCGTGATCGACCGCGACGCCGGCATCGGCCGCGCCACCGACCCCGGTAAGGCAGCCGCGCAGGTGCTGGACAACGAGCTGGTGCACCAGACCAATGCCTGGAAGAAAAAGCAGATCGTTTATCTCGACCCGCAGGCGGCCTATATCGTCAGCAGCGGTTATACGGCGCTCTCCACCCTGCTCGATCAGGTCTACAAGGCCGTCTCCGAGAAGAAGTCGTAAAGACTGCCGGGCATCCGATCCTGAAGGCTGCTCCACACCCGACGTCATCCTCGGGCTTGACCCGAGGATGACAAAGGAGAGGTCGAACAACTGTTTCGACAGCCTGCGAAGCCACCGGGAGCTTTCACCATTTTCGAAAAACCGCCGAAGTGAAATCCCTGTCTCTCATCCTTGCCCTTCTTCTGGCTCTGGTGCTCGCCATTACCAGCCTGTTCGTCGGCGTCAGCAATGTCTCGCTCGCGACGCTCTTTTCGCCTGATACCAGCGCAGACGCGCTGCGCGTTCTGCTCGTCAGCCGCATTCCGCGCACGCTGGCGCTGATACTGGCCGGAAGCTCAATGGCGATTGCCGGTCTCATCATGCAGATGCTGGTGCGCAACCGCTTCGTGGAGCCTTCGACGGCGGGCACCACCGAATCCGCCGGCCTTGGCCTGCTCACCGTCACCCTGCTGGCGCCGGACACGCCGATCTTCGGCAAGATGCTGGTGGCCGCCGTTTTCGCGCTCGCCGGCACCGCGCTGTTCCTGCGTATCCTGAGGCAGGTGCCGCTGCGCGACGTGCTGCTGGTGCCGCTGATCGGCATCATGCTGGGCGGCGTCATCTCCGCCGTCACCACCTTCTTCGCTTATCGTTTTGATCTGCTGCAATCGCTGGGCGCATGGATGACGGGGGATTTTTCCGGCGTGCTGCGCGGCCGTTATGAATTGCTGTGGATCGGCTTCCTTTTCGCCATCGCCGCCTATCTCGCCGCCGACCGCTTCACCGTCGCCGGCATGGGCCGCGATTTCACCACCAATCTCGGCCTCAACTATCGCCGGGTGATGGCGCTCGGCCTCACCATCGTCTCGCTGGTGAGCGCCGTCGTCGTCGTCACCGTCGGCATGATTCCCTTTCTCGGGCTGATCGTGCCGAATGTCGTCAGCCTGATGATCGGCGACAATATGCGCCGCTCGGTACCCTGGGTGGCGACGCTGGGCGCTGTCTTTGTGCTTTCCTGCGACATCATCGGCCGGACCGTGCGTGCGCCTTACGAAATACCCATCGGAACCGTGGTCGGCGTCATCGGCAGCGCGCTGTTCCTCTATCTCCTGCTGCGGAAACGCCACCATGCGTGAGAGACATCCCGACCGGCGTGCAAAAACCGTTCTGCTCGTGCTCGCGGCATTTGCACTCATCTCCATGGCCGCCTTCATGACGCTCGGCGCCAAGGGAAGCTGGAGTTTCGTGCTGCCGTTTCGCGGCGTCAAGCTTCTGTCACTGCTGCTGGTGGCCTATGCCATCGCGGTCTCCACCGTGCTGTTCCAGACGGTCACCAACAACCGCATCCTCACCCCCTCGGTGATGGGTTTCGATTCGCTTTATGTGCTGATGCAGACCGGGCTGATCTTCGTCTTCGGCTCGGCAACCGTCGTCATGATCGATCCGCAGCTGAAATTTCTCGCCGAAACCAGCCTGCTCGTCGCCTTTTCCGCCCTGCTCTATCGCTGGCTTTTCGTCGGCGCGGAACGCAGCCTGCATCTTCTGGTGCTGGTCGGCATCGTCTTCGGCGTCTTCTTCCGCAGCCTCTCGGGCTTCATGCAGCGCGTGCTCGACCCCAATGAATATACGGTGCTGCAGGATGTGCTCTTCGCCAGCTTCAATTCCATCGATCCGACGCTTCTTGCCGTCTCCGCCATCATCATCGGCGCGGTGACCATCATCGGGCTCAGGCTCATGCACACGCTCGACGTCCTCTCGCTCGGCCGCGCGACAGCCATCAGCCTCGGCGTCGAATATAAACGCACGGTCACCATGATCCTCGTGCTGGTTTCGGTGCTGGTCGCCGTCTCCACCGCTCTCGTTGGCCCGGTCATGTTCTTCGGCCTGCTGGTCGCAGCCCTTGCCCATTATCTCACCGGCAATGGCAAACACGCCTATGTGCTGCCGGCGGCGATCCTCATCGCCGTGATCTGCCTCGTTGGTGGCCAGGTGGTGCTGGAGCGAGTCTTCGCCTTCGATACGGCGCTCTCGATCATCATCGAATTTCTGGGCGGCATCGTCTTTATCGGTCTTATTTTGAAGCGGGGTGCGCGATGATCGTCGCCAGTCAGATCAGCAAATCCTATGGCGATAACCTCGTCGTCGATGGTGTCTCCGTCTCCATTCCGGCAGGCGGGGTCACCTCGATCATCGGCCCGAACGGGGCGGGAAAATCAACGCTGCTCTCCATCGTCGCACGGCTTATGTCCATGGACACAGGCACGGTGACGGTCGACGGGCTGGATGTGAGCAAGACCGCTTCCGATACGCTGGCAAAGCGGCTCTCCATCCTGCGACAGGACAACCACATCTCCTCACGCCTGACAGTGCGCGACCTCGTCGGTTTCGGCCGTTACCCCTATTCCAAGGGCCGCCCCACCATCGAGGACAAGGTCCATATCGACCGGGCGCTGGAATATCTCAATCTCGAAGCCCTTGCCGGCCGGTTTCTGGACGAGCTTTCCGGCGGCCAGCGCCAGCGCGCCTTCGTGGCCATGGTGCTGTGCCAGGATACCGATTACGTGCTGCTCGACGAACCGCTCAACAATCTCGACATGAAACACGCCTCCAGCATGATGAAGATCATGCGCAATGCCGCCGATGAGCTGAAGAAGACCGTGGTTCTGGTGCTGCACGACATCAACTTCGCCTCTTGGTATTCAGACACCATCATCGCCATGCGCGAAGGCCGCATCTGCCATCAGGGGCCGGCGGAAGAGATCATCCGTCCGGACATCCTCAACGACATCTATGACATGCCGATCCGCGTCAATGAGATAGACGGCCGGCGCATCTGCCTGTTTTACGAATGACATGATGATTGTGCAGGATTTTTGTCGTCGCGTTCCCTAACATGGAACAGGGCCTCAGGCCCGGACGTTAAACGACGGACTTTTCCAAAGCGGCATTCCGTCCGCAACTTCAGGAGACATCGATGAAGACGCACAAGACGAAGAACGACCTGCCTTCCAACGCCAAGTCGACCGTGATCGGCATTCTCAACGAATCCTTGGCCTCGGTGATCGACCTTGCACTCATCACCAAGCAGGCGCACTGGAACCTCAAGGGCCCGCAATTCATCGCCGTGCATGAACTTCTCGACACCTTCCGCACCCAGCTCGACAATCACGGCGACACCATCGCCGAACGTGTGGTCCAGCTTGGCGGCACGGCGCTCGGCAGCCTGCAATCGGTTTCCTCGACGACGAAGCTCAAGGCCTATCCGACCGATATCTACAAGATCCACGACCATCTTGACGAATTGATCGAACGTTATGGCGAGGTCGCGAACATGATCCGCAAGGCGATCGACGATTCCGACGAGGCCGGCGACCCGACGACGGCTGATATCTTCACCGCCGCCTCGCGCGATCTCGACAAGTCGCTGTGGTTCCTTGAAGCGCATGTTCAGGAAAAGAGCTGAGCCGGAAGCGGCCGCCACAACACACACGAAAGCGCCCGAGATGCTCGGGCGCTTTTTTATTGTGATATGGCGCAATCAGTGCCGACGTAAAACCGCAAGACCGATATCGCGCAACATCTCGTGGTCGAGAATGCCGCGCTGGGCGCTGCGGATCAAAACCGCCGCGCACTCATTGGCAACGTGGCTGCTGCGGTCTTGAAAGCATTCGAAACATACGCCATCGAAAATAGTCTGCAGATCGGTGATCTGCTCTGGCGACAATTGTGCGCCAACCCGTTCAAAAGCTGCGTACGACAAGGCTCATCCTCCCGATGATGATATGCCAAGTATCGTTCCCAATATCGTTTCGATTTTTCTTGTGGACAGGGAATTTGTACACCCGAACGAATCACTTGTCGAATCAGATTTTAACCAAATGTAAATAGGTGATTTTTTCTGTTACACGACATGTGCCAGCCAAAGACAAAGCTGCAAAGATCAATTTTAACAATGGCTTCACCGGCAAGCCCGGTATTTCGGACGGCTTCGCTCACCATGCCCCGATAAGGATGTGCGACAAAGGAATTTCCGGCAAAACCGCAAAGAAGCTATTGCATTCCAAAATCGATTGAGCGATATAGCACCCGTCGCCGCTTCGGCGGCCCGCAGTCCAGCGAACTACCCCGGACCAGCGGTTTTTGAGCGGGTGTAGCTCAGGGGTAGAGCACAACCTTGCCAAGGTTGGGGTCGAGGGTTCAAATCCCTTCGCCCGCTCCAGTCTTCCAGATCAGACGGACAATTTCTATCCAAATGTCTCAAGTGATGTGTGGTCTGCAAGCACTCGCATGCCGTTTTCGCCTGCAATGAACACATGGCCGTGCAGGTTCGCGCGCTGTCATCAATTTTGTCGCCGCAAGAACCGGGCGGCAGCTGATCTCAAACCATGCCGTGAACCAGCTTTGCCAGCCAGTCGACAAAGACCCGGACCTTATTGGTGACGTGCCGTGTCTGCGGATAGACCACATAAATCGGCATCGGTTCGCGCCGCCATTCCGGCAGAACCGGCACCAGTTCGCCGCGCGCCAAGGCATCCTTGACCATGAAAACGGGCAATTGCACGATGCCCATACCCGCCAGCGCCGCATTGAGATAGGTGCGGCTATCATTCACCGACACGACGTAATTGGGCGTAAGCTCAACGCTTCGAACCCCATTATCGAAGGAGATCGGCATGATCTGGCCCGTCGTGGCATTGAGGTAGCCCACGGAATAGTGGCCGTTCTCCAAATCCTCCGGTTTCTCGGGCATGCCGAAATTTTCGATGTAAAAAGGGGCTGCGAATGTCTCGAAGCTGAGCTCGCCGACTTTGCGGGCAATCAGCGACTGATCGCGCAGCACACCGACCCGGAGCGCGCAATCGACATTTTCCGCGATATAATCGACCAGACGATCGCCGACACCCAGGTCGAGACGGATCTGCGGATAACGCTGGTAAAATTCGCAGAGATGTGGGATAACCACCAAGTCCGCGAAGACACCGGCCATTTCCACCCGCAACCGGCCGGAGGGTTGAACCTGAGCGCTGGACATGCTGCCATCAAGTTCTTCGATTTCCGACAAAATCTGCGATGCCCGCTCATAATAGAGAGCGCCGTCCGTCGTCAGCATCACCCGCCGCGTGGTGCGGTTGAGAAGCGTTGTTTGCAGATGCGCCTCCAGCGCCTGCACCATGTTGGTGACGGTTGTTTTGGGCATGTTCAGCGCGGTGGCGGCACGGCTGAAATTGCCGGTTTCGACGACACGTGTGAAGACCCGCATGGCGGAAAGCTGATCCATGAAGCTATTATCCGTTAATTTGGAATAGTGAATTCATTTTGACATACTTGATCGTTTTCGTCCGAACAATAATATGCATTTCAGATTTTGCAAATATGGTGAGCTGCCAACGGCGGCTGACGGGACCGGATCAGATGAAAGCGCATTGGGAAAATATCGAAAGCTGCGGAGGCTCCGCATCGGGGCTTTCGGTGCGCCGATATGAAAGCGCCGGCCTGTGCAGCCACCCGCCCGTCGTCCTTTATTTGCGGGGCGGCTCGTTTCTGGAGAAGGGCGGCAATTGCCCGGAGCTTCCGGTAGCGCGCGCCCTGGCGGAATGTGGTGCGATCGTTGTCGAGGCTGACTATAGCAAGCCTTCCGGCAATGAATTTCCGATGGTGATCGATTGCGCCTATGAGGCGCTCGATCATCTGAGCCGGGACCGCAAGCATTATGGCGGCGCGAAATCGCTGCTGTTCGTGGCCGGTGAAGAGGCAGGCGGCAATGTGGCGGCGGGACTTGCGCTCAAGGCCCGGGACCGCATGCCGGGCAAGCTTGCCGGTCAAATACTTCTGTCGCCCATGATCGACCCGATGATGACGACGGAATCCTTCCGCGACGCGGACAGGATCGGCATGCGCCAAAGGTGGGCCGATGGCTGGAGCCATTACCTTGCCAAGGCCTGCGGGTTTTTCCACCCCTATGCCGCGCCCTGCCAGTGCACGCGGCTGAACCGGGTGGCGCCGGCGCTGATCTTTACCGCCGAGGACGACCCTCTGCGCGACGAAACGGTCGGTTATGCCGACAGGCTCATCGCCTCCGGTGTCAGCGTCCGGCAGCATGTTTTCCCCGCCGGCATCGGCTGGACGGGGCTTTATCAAGGAGAGGGCGGCGGATGGGTCTCATCCGTCTGTTCGGAGTTCAAGACCTTCGTTGACCAGATAAAACACTAAATACCGCATTTATTGAGAAACTGATCGGCTCCTGATCGGAGCCAAGGAGAAACCCATGACGCTGACCACAAAGCGCCGGGCCCTGACGGGCGCCGGTATCGGGCTTGCTATGTCCGTTGCAGCCGCAGCACTCATTTTCGACCTCCCCGCCAGCCGCGATGCGACCGCTGCCTCCACGCCTGCCGAAACGCCCGCAATCCCCGTTACCGTCGCCAAGGTGGAAAGCCGTGACGTCATGCGCTGGGAAGAGTTTTCCGGCCGTCTCGAAGCCGTTGATCGGGTGCAGATCCGTTCCCGCGTCGCCGGCCAGATACAGGCCGTGCATTTCCGCGAAGGCGCGCTGGTGAAGGAAGGCGACGCCCTCTTCACCATCGATCCGGCCCCCTATCAGGCTGCCGTCGCCGGCGCCGAAGCGCAGGTCGCCTCGGCCGAAGCCAAGGTCAGCCTTGCAAAGACCGAACTAGACCGTGGCCGCAGGCTTTCCGACAATCGCACAATCTCCCAGAGCGATCTCGACCAGCGGCAAAGCTCGTTTGCGGATGCCGAAGCCCAGCTTCGCGCCGCCCGCGCCGCTTTGACGACGGCTGAGCTCGATCTCGGTTATACCGAAATCCGCGCCCCGGTTTCCGGCAAGGTTGGCCGCATCGAAATCACCGCCGGCAACCTCGTCGCCGCCGGCTCCACCTCGCCTGCCCTGACGACGCTGGTTTCGGTCAACCCGATCTATGCCAGCTTCAACGCCAGCGAAGGCGTCGTGGCCAAGGCGCTTGCCGAACTGCCGCAGACGGACGGCGCGCTGCCCGCCCTCGAACAGATCCCGGTGGAAATCGGCACGCTTTCGGATGAAGGCACGCCGATCAAGGGCACGCTGCACCTGATCGACAACCAGGTGGATTCGGCAAGCGGCACCATCGGTGTCCGCGCCGTCTTCGAAAATCCTGATGGCAGGCTCATTCCGGGTCAGTTCGTGCGGGTACGCATGGGTGAACCCAAGCCGGAAAACCGCATCGTCATCAGTGATCGCGCCATCGGCACGGATCAGGACAAGCGCTTCGTCTTCGTGGTCGATGCCGAAAACAAGGTGAGCTACCGCCAGATCAAGCCCGGTGCACCGGCCGATGGCCAGCGTATCATCGATAGCGGTCTAGCCGCCGGCGACACGATCGTCGTCAACGGCCTGCAGCGCATTCGCCCCGGCGCCACCATTGCCCCGCAGGCGGAAGACAAGGTCGCCGCCTCGCAGTAATCCCGTCCCGCTCCCCCGCGAGACGCACTCTACACAGAACCGGCCAGAACCGGCGGCAGAAAAGCCGCCGGAACGGCCTTTGCATTTCCAAAATATACCCGGAGAGGGACTGGATATGAATATTTCCAGATTTTTTGTCGACAGGCCGGTATTCGCCGGCGTGCTGTCGATCCTGATCGTGGTGGCAGGCCTTCTTGGCATGCGCGCCCTGCCGATTTCCGAATATCCGGAAGTTGTTCCGCCATCCGTCGTCGTCCGCGCCACCTATCCCGGCGCGAACCCGGCCGTTATCGCCGAAACAGTCGCGACACCGCTTGAAGAACAGATCAACGGCGTCGAGGACATGCTCTATATGGGCAGCCAGGCAACCTCCGACGGCGTGCTGACGCTGACCGTCACCTTCAAGCTCGGCACCGATCCCGACAAGGCGCAGCAGCTGGTGCAGAACCGCGTGTCGCAGGCCGAACCGCGCCTGCCGGCGGAAGTCCGCGCTCTTGGCATCACCACCGTCAAGAGCTCGCCCGACTTCATCATGGTCGTCAACCTCGTCTCGAAGACAGATGCCTATGACATCACCTATCTGCGCAACTATGCGACGCTGAACGTCAAGGACCGGCTTGCCCGTATCGAAGGCGTAGGCCAGGTTCAGGTCTTCGGCGCAGGCGACTATTCCATGCGCGTCTGGCTCGACCCGCAAAAGGTGGCCGAGCATGATCTCGCCGCAAGCGACGTTTCCGACGCCATCCGCCAGCAGAACGTGCAGGCCGCAGCCGGCGTTATCGGCGCCTCCCCGAGCCCGAACGGCGTCGATCTGCAGCTCAACGTCAATGCCCAGGGCCGTCTGACGACGCCGGAAGAATTCGGCAACATCATCGTCAAGAGCGGCGCCAACGGTGAGATTACCCGCCTGCGCGATGTCGCCCGCATCGAGCTCGGCGCTGCCGACTATACGCTGCGCTCGCTGCTCGACGGCGAACCCGCCGTGGCTGTCGCGGTGCTTCAGGCCCCCGGCTCCAACGCCATCGAAATCGCCGACAATGTCCGCGCCACGATGGACAATCTGCAGCTGGCAATGCCTGACGGTGTGAAATACGAGATCGTCTACGATACGACGAAATTCGTACGTTCTTCCATCGAGAAGGTTGTCGATACACTCCTCGAGGCCGTTGGCCTCGTGGTGCTTGTCGTCATCCTCTTCCTGCAAACCTGGCGCGCCTCGATCATTCCGCTGATCGCCGTTCCGGTCTCGATCATCGGCACCTTCGCCGTCATGTATGCCTTCGGTTTTTCCATCAACGCGTTGACGCTGTTCGGGCTCGTGCTCGCCATCGGCATCGTGGTGGATGACGCCATCGTGGTCGTTGAAAACGTCGAGCGAAACATCGAAAACGGCCTCTCGCCACGTGACGCCACCTATAAGGCGATGCGCGAAGTGTCCGGCCCGATCATCGCCATTGCGCTGGTTCTGGTCGCCGTCTTCGTGCCGCTCGCCTTTATTTCAGGCCTTTCCGGCCAGTTCTACCGGCAGTTCGCGCTGACCATCGCCATCTCCACCGTCATTTCAGCGATCAACTCGCTGACGCTGTCGCCCGCTCTTGCAGCCCTGCTGCTGAAGGAACACGGTGCACCGAAAGACTGGCTGACCCGCGTCATGGACCGGCTTTTCGGCTGGTTCTTCCGTGGCTTCAACCGCGCCTTCGGCGCCGCCTCGAATGGCTACGGCAAAACCGTGGGCGGGCTGGTGACGCGCAAGAGCCTGGTGATGATCGTCTATATGGCGCTGGTCGCAGCCACCTACAGCATGTTCAGCACCGTTCCGAGCGGCTTCGTGCCGGCGCAGGACAAGCAATACCTGATCGGCTTCGCACAGCTTCCTGATGGAGCAACGCTTGACCGCACGGAAAGCGTCATCAAGCGGATGAGCGACATCGCCATGGAACAGCCGGGCGTCAGCCACGCCATCGCCTTCCCGGGCCTGTCGATCAACGGCTTCACCATCGGCTCCAATTCCGGCATCGTCTTTGCTGTTCTCGATGACTTCGAAAACCGCAAGACGCCGGAACTCTCCGGTGGCGCCATCGCCATGCAGCTGAACCAGAAGTTCGCAGGCATTCAGGATGCCTTCATCGCCATGTTCCCGCCGCCGCCGGTCAACGGCCTCGGCCAGACGGGCGGCTTCAAGCTGCAGATCGAGGACCGCGCCGGCTACGGCTATCAGGCGCTCGATGAAGCAACCAAGGCGGTCATCGCCAAGGCCTATCAGACGCCGGAGCTGGCTGGCATCTTCTCCAGCTACCAGATCAACGTGCCGCAACTCTTCGCCGATCTCGACCGCGCCAAGGCCGAGCAGCTGGGCGTGTCGGTCAGCGATGTCTTCCAGACGCTGCAGATCTATCTGGGTTCGCTCTATGTCAACGACTTCAACGCCTTCGGACGGACATACAGCGTGCGTGTGCAGGCAGACGCGCAATTCCGCGCCCATGCGGAAGATATTGGCCGCCTGAAGGTGCGTTCGGCAACGGGTCAGATGATCCCGCTTTCCACGCTGCTGAAGGTGGATGCAACGACGGGACCGGAGCGCACCAACCGTTATAACGGCTTCCTCGCAGCCGATATCAACGGCGGCCCGGCACCGGGTTACTCCTCGGGACAGGCGCAGGCGGCGATTGAAAAAATCCTCGCTGAAACCCTGCCTGCCGGCATTGACTACGAGTGGACGGACCTGACCTACCAGCAGATTCTGGCCGGTAACTCCAGCATCGTGGTCTTCCCGCTGGCGTTGCTGTTGGTCTATCTGGTTCTGGCCGCGCAATATGAAAGCCTCACATTGCCGATCGCGATCATCCTGATCGTGCCTCTCGGTGTGCTTGCGGCCCTGACGGGCGTCTGGCTGACGGGAGGGGATAACAACATCTTTACGCAGATCGGCCTTGTCGTCCTTGTCGGTCTCTCGGCGAAAAACGCGATCCTGATCGTGGAATTCGCCCGCGAGCTGGAATTCGAGGGACGAACGCCGCTTCAGGCGGCCATCGAGGCAAGCCGGCTTCGCCTGCGCCCGATCCTGATGACCTCGCTCGCCTTCATCATGGGCGTGGTGCCACTGGTCGTCTCCACCGGTGCGGGTGCGGAAATGCGCGCCGCCATGGGTGTCGCGGTCTTCTCCGGCATGATCGGCGTGACGTTCTTCGGTATCTTCATGACACCGGTATTCTATGTGCTGGTACGCAAGCTGGCGGGCAACCGTCCGCTCATCCAGCACAAGCAGGAAGAACCGGCCAATTCGGACTACAAGCTCGAAAAGGCCGGCTGAAACCACACTCCCATCCACCGCAACCTTCGACGCAAGCCCGCCGCGCATCCCCCGATGCGCGGCGTTTTTCATGACACAAAACGTTCATGCGATTTTTCTGAAATAGAATCTGTTTCAAATACTTAAGCGACAACAATCGGGACATTGCATCTCACTAGAAGCTCCGGAAACTTAATATATTCGGCCGCATTGACGAACATCAAAAGAAACAATGCTATTTTATGCTTTGTATTTTGTGGTAATTTCCAAGAACAGGGTGATTCGGACTAAATGATTTAGTTCAGGGGCTACATGATGGAGCAGGATTACGAATCCTGGGCAACAACCGTTGCCTATTCAATAGTGATGCATGAAGGTCTGGACCTGGCGCTTTCCGCGCAGAATCTGGACAGGGGCAAGACCAGAAACAACCGCGAGCGGCTGATGGAGGCCATTCGCACATCGTTGCTGGAAGCCCGTTCGCGCAGCCACCTCACAGCAGCGCACAGGCTCTGAACGCTTTACCTGATAT
Source organism: Agrobacterium tumefaciens (assembly GCA_025560025.1). Taxonomy (NCBI): domain Bacteria; kingdom Pseudomonadati; phylum Pseudomonadota; class Alphaproteobacteria; order Hyphomicrobiales; family Rhizobiaceae; genus Agrobacterium; species Agrobacterium tumefaciens. Next base: position 2,164,620 of record CP048485.1, read on the forward strand.
TGCGGGAACTTAGGTCGGAAGAAGGTCGGTCCGGATCGCCGCTTTCAGTGGCAGGTGGTCCGAGGCGACACGCGCCAGCGCGCTGTCATGCGCTTCCACCTGCTCGATCAGTCCCTCGCGATTGGCGATGATCCTGTCGAGCGCCAGCACCGGCAGGTTGGATGGAAAACTCGGCACCGCGGGCGGCAGGCCGCCGAAGGCGTCCCTGAAAGTATTGAGCGATGAGCCATTGCCAAGCCGCCATTCATTCAGGTCTCCCATCAGAATGGTCGCGCATTCGTTGCGCGCTTCCAGAAGGCCGATAAGCGCCTTGGCCTGCTGGGCGCGGGAATGTCTCAGAAGACCGAAATGCGCGGCGATGATGCGCAGCGTGCCGCCGCTCTTCAGGTCGAGTTCCACGACAAGCGCACCGCGCGGCTCCAGCCCCGGCAATTTCAATGTATGCACGTCCCGGACCGCGCCTTCCCGGAACAGCACGACATTGCCGTGCCATCCATGCGCCTTGACGCCTGCCTGTATCGGCACGGGAACGAGCCCGCTTTCCCGCTCCAGCCGGGCAAGATCGAGCAGGCCCGTTCGCTCGCCGAAACGGCTGTCGGCTTCCTGCAACGCGATGATGTCTGCACCGATTTCCTGAATGACGCGGCTGGTACGATCCGGATCGAACTTGCGGTCGCGGCCCACACATTTATGCACATTATAGGAAGCGATGACGGGGAAGGAATGATCTTTTCCCGCCTGCACCGCATTCTGCCGTTGGCGACGGTCGCGAAGCGACTGCATGACGAAGGCGGGCAAACTGCTATTCGCCGCCAGAGCCGTTTTTTCGCTGTTCAGCAAACCGTTTTTCTTCACGCTGCAATGCCTCCGACTAAAGATAGGGCGAAGCGAGCCAAAGGACACGCTCCACTAAACGGACAACGAATGGCCGCGCATTCAGTTCGCTCAGCCGGACAGGTAAAGCGGTTGCCCGCGCATCGCGAATGCGGTTTCCGATCGCCGCGGCGAATTCCTTATCCATGACTTCGAGATCGATCTCGAAGTTCAGCCGCAGGGAACGCGGATCGAGATTGGAGGAACCGATATAGGTCCAGCACCCGTCGATCACCAGAAGCTTGGAATGGTTGAAAGCTCCCGTTGCCCGCCAGATGCGGCAGTAATTCTTCAGCATCTGGTCGAACTGCGCCGTCATCGCCCTGTCCACCAGCACCAGATTGTTGCTTTGCGGCACGATGATATCCACCACGACCCCCCGCCTCGCTGCGGTAATGAGTGCCGAAATAAGCTCCCGATCGGGGAGAAAATAGGGCGACATGATGAGAATGGAGGAGCGGGCGACGGAAAACGCACCCATCAGCATCTTGTGACTGGTCTCGATGCTCCTGTCCGGCCCGGAGGATGATACCCGGGCGACGATCTGCGATCCTGGCACGCCATCGGGAATGGCAATGTCCCAGACGGGCGTATCAAGAAGCTCCCCCGTGGTGAACCGCCAGTCCTCCGCCGCGATGGAGAAAAAATCCGATACCACCGGGCCGCTGATCCTGAAATGGGTGTCGTGCGACTGTTTTTCGCCACCGAATTCCAGTGTGAAACCCTCGCGGATATTCATGCCGCCGCTAAAGGCAATGCGTCCGTCCACCACGAGAATCTTGCGGTGGGTCCGCAGATTGGCATAGGGCAGCCGAAGCCCCATGATGACATTGCCGTTGAAGACATCGGCGACGATGCCCTTTTCCCTGAGCGTCGGCAGAATGCTCGGTACGGAATAACGCGCACCCACGGCATCGATGAGAACCCTGACTTCAACACCGCGAAACTTCGCCCTTTCCAGCGCCGCCACAAAGCGCGCACCGATCCTGTCATTGTCGAAAATATATGTTTCGAGAATGATCGACCGCTTCGCCTCCCCGATCGCTTCCAGCATGGCGGCATAAGCGATATCACCGGTCACAAGCGGCTCGATGCTGTTTCCCGTTGTCAGCGCATGGCGCGTCACCCGGTCACCCAGCGTCTTCATCGCCTCGAAACGGCGTCCGAACCGCGCAGCGATGAGTTCGCCGCTCGCGTCGAGACGCGCCACGCGATCCATGATCTCGTCCAGCATGAAGGATCGCTGCTGGGTGATGTTGGACCGGCGAATGCGGTTGATACCGGCAATGGCATAGATGACGGCACCGACAATCGGCGACAGGACGATGACGCCGACCCAGCCAAGCGCCGAGCGGACCTCCTCCTTCGTCATGGTTGCATGCACGGCTGCCACTGTTCCCATCAAAATGGAGAGAACGGCAAGGATATGCGGCCAATAGGCGATGACGAGATCGAGCATGATGCAACTATAGGGCATCGGGCCGAAAAGTGTATCGCGGTTTTCGAAAAACCCGATGCCTAAACGGAATGGTTGAGCGGTTTGCCTGTCCAGCGATCACAACCCGGCGATGCAGACGCGGTCGGTGAGCGGACTACAGGCTTCCCGCCCATCCTTTTGCGGGACAGACCCTTGCGGGATTAACGGTGGAAACCGGCCTTGCGATATGTCATGAGAGCGCATCTTGATCTTTAGGCAGGGGTTCTTGCGGGCTTTCTGCGATGTTTGAAAGCAAGAAGGCCGTGATGCAGGAAAATACCCAAGGCGCCGTCATCGTCATTTCCAGCCACGTCATGCGTGGTTCCGTCGGCAATCGCGCAGCGGTTTTTGCGCTGGAGACGCTGGGTTATCCGGTCTGGGCGGTGCCCACCATCGTCATGCCCTGGCACCCCGGCCACGGCCCCTCCACGCGGATGCGCTTTCAGGACGACGACTTCGACAAGGCCATGACCGATCTTGAAAACGCCAAATGGATTGGCGAGGTCAAAGCCGTTCTGACCGGTTATTTCGGAAGCGCCGCACAGGTCCGCGCCGTCGCAAGGCTGATCCGCAATCTGAAGGAAAAGAACCCGGCGCTGATTTATGCCTGCGACCCGGTCATGGGCGATCTGGGCGGGCTTTACATTCCCCTTGAGACCGCCGAAGCCATCCGCGATCACCTCATCCCGCTTGCGACCGTCGCGACACCGAACCGCTACGAACTGGCCTGGATGAGCGGCGCCGAGCTTGAAACCAACAATGCCATCATGGATGCGGCGCTCGCACTCGGGCCGCCGAAAATGCTGGTCACCTCGGCCGTGCCGATGATGGCGGGCGGCACCGGCAATCTTTATCTCAGCGGCCGGCACGCCCTGCTTGCCGAACACCGCGCCATAGAGAATGCGCCGAACGGGCTTGGCGACCTCATGTCCGCGCTGTTCCTCGCCCGCCTGCTCGAAGGCCTGGACGATGAAAAGGCGCTGCAGCTGGCCACCGCCAGCGTGTTTGAAATTCTGGCCCGCACGAAAAAACGCGAGATGAACGAACTGACGCTTGAGACCGATTCTTCAAGTCTTTCCACACCCATGGCCATGGTGCAGATGCGTCATCTCTTGCATCCTTCACGCAGCAAGCGCAAATAGCGCTTCAGGAATTGGTCTTCAACGCACCAGGTTCGCCCCGTGATCTTGGTCCAAGCATAACGGTACTGCGATAGATGAAAGATTTTCCGGAAACCCTTCTCAACGGCTACAAGAACTTCATGAGCGGTCGCTATGTCGATGAACGCGAAAGATACCGCGTTCTGGCCGACACCGGACAGAAACCGCAGACTCTGTTCATTGCCTGTTGTGACTCCCGCTCGGCGCCGGAAACCATTTTCGACTGCGGGCCGGGAGAGCTTTTCGTCGTCCGCAACGTCGCCAACATGGTGCCGCCCTTCGAGCCGGACGGGCAGTACCACGCCACTTCGGCGGCCATCGAATATGCCGTTCAGGTTCTGAAGGTGAAGGATATCGTTGTCATGGGCCACGGCCGCTGCGGCGGCATTCAGGCCGCGCTCGATCCCAATCTCGAACCCCTGTCGCCGGGCGACTTCATCGGCAAGTGGATGAACATGGTCAAGTCGGCCGCCGAGCAGATCCAGAGCAACGATGTCATGACCGCGTCGGAGCGACAAACCGCGCTGGAACGGGTTTCCATCCGCAACTCCATCGCCAATCTGCGCGGCTTCCCCTTCGTCAAGGCGCAGGAAACCGCCGGCAAGGTCAAGCTGCATGGCGCTTGGTTCGATATTTCGACCGGCGAATTGTGGGTAATGGACGGCAAGACGGGCGATTTTCGTCGCCCGGATCTGTGATTTAGACGCGTAGTCGCCACCAATAACATTCAACTTCGTCACCCCGGACTTGATCCGGGGTCCAGCGCGATTAAGTCCTTGATCGCTAAAAGACTCTATTCACGGCGCAGACGCGCCGTGGCTGGATGCCGGATCTAGTCCGGCATGACGAAAGTGGGTCTTAGTCCGTAGAAAACGGCCTTATTGGCCGTCGATAGCCTTGCCGATGAAGGCGATGGCCTGCTGATAGACGCTTGCAGCATTCCAGCCCTGGATGGCCGCATAATTTGCCTGTCCCTGCTGATAGCCAGCGCCGCGCTGCCAGCCGTGGCCGACAAGGAAGTTGGCCGTGGAAGCCAGCGCATCGGCGCGCGAACCCACGAGATCGATCCTTCCGTCGCGGTCGAAATCGACGCCGTAACGGACGACGTTCAACGGCAGGAACTGCGTCTGGCCGATCTCACCATGGGCTGCACCCTTGGCATTGACGTTCAGCGAGCCGCTGCCGACCAGCTTCAGGGCCGCATAGAGCTGCTCGGTGAAATAGTCCGAACGGCGGCAGTCGAAGGAAAGCGTCGCCACGGCGGAAAGCGTGTGCTGGTTACCCATGAAGCTGCCAAAACCGGTTTCCATGCCCCAGATGGCGAGCAGCGGACCGGCCGGAACGCCGTAAGTCCTTTCGATAGAGGCGAAGAGAGAGGCATTGTTCTTCTTCATGGTCTTGCCGCGCGAAATGATCGTCTGACCCCCGCGCTTCTGCATGAACTGTTCGAAGGACAGCTTGAAGCTGTGCTGACCGCGGTCCGCACTGATGGTAGCCCGGTTGTAGGAAACACCGGAGAAGGCGCGATCAAGCACCGAAGCGCTGACGCCGCGGCCCGCCGCTTCCTGTTTGAAAGCGCCGACCCAGGCCTCGAACCCCGCCGAAGTATTGCCGCATTGCGCAGCCAGAACCGGCGTCGCTGCCAAAACCGAGACCATGGCCACACCAGCCAGAATTGCCTTCATTGCCCGCATCAAAATCTGCCTTCGATATACTTTCGGGAACTCATCCCGAGAACAAAACGTCACCGCTGTATGAATTCAGGTGCCAAATTGCCTTTTGGCGGCCTAAATTGCCTTTCGGCAGCTAGGCCTGCAAATAAACTGGCCGTGATCATCGCCAATCAGGAAACCCGCCTGCCCCACACAGAACAGACGGGTTATACTTAACGAACCTTAAAAAATCGTATCAGGCTGCCGCCTTGCGGGGCTTGATGAGACCACGATTGACCAGGAGTTCGGCGATCTGGACGGCGTTGAGAGCCGCGCCCTTGCGCAGATTGTCGGAAACCACCCACAGGTTGAGACCGTTTTCGACCGTCGCATCCTCACGGATACGCGAAATATAGGTCGCATCCTCACCGGCGGATTCGACCGGGGTGATGTAACCGCCATTTTCACGCTTGTCGATGACAAGGCAACCCGGCGCTTCACGCAGGATGTCGCGCGCCTGATCGGCGGTGATCTCGTTTTCGAACTCGATATTGACCGATTCCGAATGGCCGATGAAGACCGGAACGCGCACGGCCGTGCAGGTTACCTTGATCTTCGGATCGAGCATCTTCTTGGTTTCAGCCAGAACCTTCCACTCTTCCTTGGTGTAGCCGTCTTCCATGAAGACGTCGATGTGCGGAATGACGTTGAAGGCGATGCGCTTGGTGAACTTCTTGGTTTCGACCGGATCGGCAACAAAGACGGCGCGGGTCTGCTGGAACAGCTCGTCCATGCCTTCCTTGCCGGCGCCGGAAACCGACTGATAGGTGGAGACGACGACGCGCTTGATCTTGGCGAAGTCATGCAGCGGCTTCAGCGCGACGACCAGCTGGGCCGTGGAGCAATTCGGGTTGGCGATGATGTTCTTGCGGGTGAAGCCCTCGACCGCATCGGCATTGACTTCCGGAACGATCAGCGGAACGTCCTGATCGTAGCGCCATGCGGACGAGTTATCGATGACAACGCAGCCCTGCTGGCCGATCTTCGGCGACCACTTCTTGGAAACGTCGCCGCCAGCCGACATCAGGCAAATATCCGTGTCGGAAAAATCGTAGTTTTCGAGGTTGGAAACCTTCAGCGTGCGATCGCCATAGGAGACTTCCGTGCCCTGCGAACGGGCGGAAGCGAGCGGCACGATCTCATCTGCGGGAAAACCGCGTTCGGCCAGGATATTGAGCATTTCGCGACCGACGTTGCCGGTGGCGCCTGCAATTGCAACTTTGAAACCCATGATCAAGCTCTCTTTCTGTCTCTCCTCTTTTGGGTGAGGTGGGAACCCGCATCGCATTGCGGCTTCCTCGATCCCCAGCCAAACCGGGGAGAGAGCGGTGGCCAGAGACGTTAGACGGTTTTAATCGTCGTTTTGGCCGTAATTCGGATAGAATAAGAAAGACGCGGATCATCGCCGGCGGATTGTGCCGGTCCTTCCATGACAATCATGTCTGCAACATGCCTGCGCAAGGTGATGCTCCTTCTTCGCGAGAAGCTATTAGAAGGTTTCTCTGTTGTGTCAAGAAAAAAGGCATGTCCCGGGCCACCCGGCGCGAAGATGCAAAAACCGCCCTGCGACATTTTTGCACATTATACATTAGACTAAAGTCATAATCCGAAAGCATCGCTCTTATTGGGGTTAATTTTCTGTCACTCTGATGTCATGCGCATTGCACCCTCAAGGGGGAGTCCGGAGGAGAGACAGGGCTCCGCAATGCGCTCATTTGACATCTGTGGAGGACAGACAATGGCAAACGTTGCAGCCGTGAGCGGCGCCGCCCGTCCCATGACGGGTGAGGAGAAGAAGGTGATTTTCGCCTCTTCTCTCGGAACAGTCTTCGAATGGTACGATTTCTATCTGTACGGCTCGCTCGCGATCTATATCGGCGCGAACTTCTTCAGCCAGTATCCGGAAACGACACGTAATATCTTCGCGCTTCTGGCCTTTGCCGCAGGCTTCCTCGTGCGCCCCTTCGGCGCGCTGGTGTTCGGCCGTCTGGGCGACATTGTCGGCCGTAAATATACCTTCCTGATCACCATTCTCATCATGGGCGTTTCGACCTTCCTCGTCGGCGTCCTGCCCGGTGCATCCCAGATCGGCATCGCAGCCCCGATCATCCTGATCGTCCTGCGCATGCTGCAGGGTCTGGCGCTCGGCGGTGAATATGGCGGTGCCGCAACTTACGTGGCCGAACACGCCCCGAATGGCCGCAGGGGTTATTACACCTCCTGGATCCAGACGACGGCGACGCTCGGCCTGTTCCTGTCCCTGGTGGTCATTCTCGGCGTGCAGTTCGCACTCGGCAAGGAAGCCTTCGCCGCCTGGGGCTGGCGCATTCCCTTCCTCGTCTCGGTTCTGCTGCTCGGCGTATCGGTCTGGATTCGTCTGAAAATGAACGAATCCCCCGCCTTCAAGAAGATGAAGGAAGAGGGCAAGACCTCGAAGGCCCCCCTCAGCGAAGCCTTCGGCCAGTGGAAAAATGCCAAGATCGCCCTGCTTGCCCTCGTCGGCGCCGTCATCGGTCAGGCCGTCGTCTGGTACACAGGCCAGTTCTACGCGCTGTTCTTCCTGCAGAGCATTCTGAAAGTGGACGGCCAGTCCGCCAACATCATGGTCGCAGCAGCGCTCATCCTCGGCACGGGCTTCTTCGTGCTCTTCGGCTGGCTTTCCGACAAGATCGGCCGCAAGCCGATCATCATGGCCGGCCTCGTTCTCGCCATGCTGACCTACTTCCCGCTGTTCAAGGCGCTCACCTGGGCGGGCAACCCGGCACTTGCGCAAGCACAGGCCAGCGTTCGCGCCACCGTGACTGCCGCTCCGGGTGACTGCAAGTTCCAGTTCAACCCGACAGGCACGGCAAAATTCACCACATCCTGCGATATCGCCACCTCGTTCCTGACACGCAACTCCGTTCCCTATGACGTCGTTGCGGGAGCGGCCGGTGAGCCGGCGAGCGTCAAGATCGGCGACGCCACCATCGCCAGCTACGACGCCATCGCAGCCGGCGCGGATGCTTCCGCGAAGGACAAGGCCTTCCAGAAGCAGGTCAACATCGCATTGCATGACGGCGGCTACCCGCTGGTGCGCGGCGCAGCACAGGTGCCGGATGCGAAACTGGATGCCTTCATCGCCGCCAACCCGGAACTCAACCTCAATGCGGTAGCCGTTCGTGCCGCCGACAAGAAGATGGTTGCGACCGACAAGCTGGTGGCGGACAAGCTGCTGACGCCGGCCGAGACCGCCGGAGCGGCGGAAATGGCCGTCTACACGATTGCCGGCGGAGGCACCTTCGCCATGGTCGCCGATCCGGCCGCCGTGAACTGGATCGTCATCATCGCCGTTTTGACCGTCCTCGTCATCTATGTGACGATGGTCTACGGCCCGATCGCGGCGCTGCTGGTCGAGCTGTTCCCGACCCGCATCCGCTATTCCGGCATGTCGCTGCCCTATCACATCGGCAACGGCTGGTTCGGCGGCCTTCTGCCCGCCACCGCCTTTGCGATGAGCGCGGCGAAGGGCGATATTTACTATGGTCTCTGGTATCCGATCGTTTTTGCAGGCATCACGCTGGTCGTCGGCCTGCTGTTCCTGCCGGAAACCAAGGATCGCGACATCCACACCATGGATTGAGCCACGTCCTGACGGACATTTTCGGAACCCGGCGCGCAGGCGCCGGGTTCTTTTATTGCGCCACGCGCCGCAATATCGAACGAACTGTCGCAGGGGGCTGTCATTGCGTCGCAGGCAAGACAAAATCAATATGGAGACAAAGCCCCCCTGAATAGGTTATGACCCCCCTGTATTTTCAGGCAGAGGGAGAGCCATTTTGAAGATCGGGACGCCTAAGGAATTATATGAGGGCGAAGCGCGCGTCGGTATGACGCCCGACAGCGCCCAGGCATTGCAGAAACTCGGATATGATTGCATCCTCGAAACCGGAGCAGGCAAGGCGGCGGGATTTTCCGACGACGCCTATCGCGCCGCCGGTGTAACAATCGTCGATAGCGCCGATGCGCTTTACGCCGGTTCCGACATCATCGCCAAGGTTCGTCCGCCGGAAACGTCGGAGATTGATCGCCTGTCTTCGGACAAGACGCTGATCTCGTTCTTCTACCCAGCCCAGAACAAGGACCTTCTGGAACAGGCGAAGGAAAAGGGCGCAAATGTCATCGCCATGGACATGGTGCCGCGCATTTCCCGCGCCCAGAAGATGGACGCGCTGTCCTCCATGGCCAATATCGCCGGTTATCGCGCGGTCATCGAGGCCGGCAATAATTTCGGCCGCTTCTTCACCGGTCAGGTCACCGCCGCCGGCAAGGTGCCGCCCGCCAAGGTGCTCGTCATCGGCGCAGGTGTTGCCGGTCTCGCCGCCATCGGCACGGCCACCTCGCTCGGCGCCATCACCTATGCCTTCGACGTTCGCCCTGAAGTGGCCGAACAGATCGAATCCATGGGCGCCGAATTCGTCTATCTCGATTTCGCCGACCAGCAGCAGGATGGCGCCGCCACCGGCGGTTACGCCGCCCCCTCCTCGCCGGAATTCCGCGAGAAGCAGCTCGAAAAATTCCGCGAGCTTGCACCGCAGATCGATATCGTCATTACCACGGCGCTGATCCCGGGCCGCGACGCCCCGAAACTGTGGCTCGCCGACATGGTGGCGATGATGAAGCCGGGTTCGGTCATCATCGACCTCGCCGCCGAGCGCGGCGGCAATTGCGACCTCACGGTTCCCGACCAGCGTGTCGTTTCCGACAATGGCGTCATCGTCATCGGCTACACGGATTTCCCGAGCCGCATGGCGACGCAGGCCTCGACGCTCTATTCCACCAACATCCGTCACATGATGACCGATCTGACGCCCGCCAAGGACGGCAAGCCGGTTCACAACATGGAAGACGATGTCATCCGTGGCGCGACGGTCACCTATCAGGGTGAAATTACTTATCCCCCGCCGCCGCCGAAGATCCAGGCCATTGCCGCGCAGAAACCAAAGGAAAAAGCAAAGGAGCTGACGCCGGAGGAAAAGCACGCCAAGGAACGCGCCGAGTTCAAGGCGCAGACGAAAAGCCAGGTCGGTCTGCTCGTCGCCGGCACGGCGGTCCTGCTTCTCGTCGGCCTTTATGCGCCGGCAAGTTTCATGAGCCATTTCATCGTCTTCGTGCTCGCCTGCTTTGTCGGCTTCCAGGTCATCTGGAACGTCAGCCACTCGCTGCATACACCGCTGATGGCGGTGACGAACGCGATTTCCGGCATCGTCATCATCGGCGCTCTGCTGCAGATCGGTTCCGGCAACTGGCTGGTGGTGATCCTCGCCTCGCTTTCCGTCCTGATCGCGACGATCAACATCGTCGGCGGTTTCCTCGTGACACGGCGCATGCTCGCCATGTTCCAGAAGTCCTGAGCCGTGTAGGGGACAGTTTATGACCATTGGTATCGTTTCCGCGGCCTATGTTGCCGCAGCCGTTCTTTTCATCCTTTCTCTTGGCGGCCTTTCCGGACAGGAAAGCGCCAAACGCGCCGTCTGGTACGGCATAACCGGCATGGGCCTCGCCATTGTCGCCACCGTCTTCGGCCCTGAGATCAGCAAGGGCGTCGGACAATGGCTCGTCGTGCTGCTGATGCTGGCGGGCGGCTCCGTTCTCGGTTATTTCGTCGCAAGCCGCGTGCAGATGACCGAGATGCCGCAGCTTGTTGCAGCTCTTCACTCCTTCGTCGGCCTCGCCGCCGTCTTCATCGGCTTCAACGCCCATATCGAGGAAGCGCATGTCGCCTCGCTCGATGAGACCGCGCGTTCGTTGCTGACCGGCTTTTCCGCCATCCTCGCCCACAAGACGCCAGTTGAACTGGCGATCATGAAGGTCGAGGTCTTCCTCGGCGTCTTCATCGGAGCGGTCACCTTCACCGGCTCCGTCGTCGCCTTCGGCAAGCTTGCCGGCAAGGTGGACGGCAAGGCGAAGAAACTGCCCGGCGGACATCTGCTCAATGCCGGCGCTGCGATCCTGTCGCTCGTGCTGCTCATCATGTATTGCAACGGCGCGGGCGCTTGGACGCTGGTGCTGATGACACTGGCCGCCTTCTTCATCGGTTATCACCTGATCATGGGTATCGGCGGCGCCGACATGCCTGTCGTCGTTTCGATGCTGAACAGCTATTCCGGCTGGGCGGCGGCCGCCATCGGCTTCACGCTCGGCAACGATCTGCTGATCGTGACAGGCGCGCTGGTCGGCTCCTCGGGTGCGATCCTCTCCTACATCATGTGCAAGGCCATGAACCGCTCCTTCATCTCGGTCATCCTCGGCGGCTTCGGCGGCACGACGGGTCCGGCGATGGAAATCGAGGGCGAGCAGGTGGCGATCGACGCCGAAGGCGTTGCGGCCGCGCTGAATGACGCCGACAGCGTCATCATCGTTCCCGGCTACGGCATGGCGGTGGCGCAGGCGCAGGCCGCGGTCTCCGAACTGACCCGCAAGCTGCGCGCCGACGGCAAGACCGTGCGCTTCGCCATCCACCCGGTCGCAGGCCGTCTTCCCGGCCACATGAACGTGCTGCTGGCCGAAGCCAAGGTGCCCTACGACATCGTACTGGAAATGGACGAGATCAACGACGACTTCCCCAATACCGACGTCGTCATCGTCATCGGCTCCAACGACATCGTCAATCCGGCCGCCCAGGACGATCCGAACTCGCCGATTGCCGGCATGCCGGTTCTGGAAGTGTGGAAGTCCAAACTGGTCATCGTCTCCAAGCGTGGCCAGGGCACGGGTTATTCCGGCATCGAGAACCCGCTGTTCTACAAGGACAATACCCGCATGTTCTATGGTGACGCCAAGAAGTCGATCAACGATCTTCTGCCGCTGATCAAGTAAATGAAAAGGGCGTTTCCGGGAGGCCGGAAACGCCCTTTTTTGATTTCACTGAACGTCATCCTCGGGCTTGACCCGAGGATCCATCGCGCGTCTGGTTGTGGATCCTCGGGTCAAGCCCGAGGATGACGACGGTGAGGTTCGAGCTGGTGCTCGGCCAAAACGGTCGCCTCAAAGCACCCGGTAACGCCGGTTGAAATACATCAGCGCCTCATCACCTTCATTGATCTTCATATCCACAACCTCGCAGATCAGAATATCATGCGTGCCGCCGTCATGCGCCTCGCGGATGCGGCAATCGAAGGAAACGAGCGCGTCCTCCAGAACCGGAGCGCCGGTTTCAAGCACACCCCAGCTCCCGGCGGCGAAACGCTCTTCCGCCGGCGTCTTGCCGCCGAAGAGGGTGCTCAGCACCTCGTGTTTTGAAGCAAGCGTATTGATGCAGATGACGCCGTTGGCCTTCACCACCTTGTACGCGGAGGCATTGCGGTTGAGGCAGACGAGAAGCGTGGGCGGATTGTCGGAAACGCTGCAAACCGCCGTCGCCGCAAAACCCGCCCGGCCTGCCGCACCATCCGTGGTGACGATATTGACCGCCGCACCGAGCCGCGCCATGGCGTTTCTGTATTCGAGGCTGCGCTGCTGTGCAGTCTTCGTCTCCATATCCGCTTCCTTTTCAAGAGACATCATCTGCATCTAAACTACCCTTCCTTAACAGGCCCTCAAGCCAGGACACAGGCCTCTTCAAAGCCGAGGCGCGGCAGGCGACCGAAGAGTTTCGACGGATCGCCATAGCCGAGATTGATCAGGAAATTGGACTTCCACGTCGTGCCTGCGAAAAACGCCGTATCCACCTTGCCTTTGTCGAAACCGGACATTGCCCCGGTATCCAGTCCCAAGGAGCGGGCTGCAAGGATGAGATAACCCGCCTGCAGCGTGGCATTGCGGAAGGCCGTTTCCTCGGCCACATCCGGGCTGGACGTGAACCACGAACGGGCATCGGCATGCGGAAACAGCATCGGCAGTTTCTCGTAAAATTCACGGTCGATGGCGGCAATCACGGTGACGGGTGCTGCCATGGTCTTTTCGAGATTGCCCGACGAAAGCGCCGGCCGTAGTTTTTCTTTCGCTTCCTGGCTGCGGACGAATACGAAACGCCCCGGCGAGCAATTGGCCGAGGTCGGACCCATCTTCGTCAGATCGTAAAGCTCTCTCAGCGTCTCGTCGCCGACCGGCCTGTCAGCCCAGCCATTATGGGTGCGTGCCGCGGTGAAAAGTGCTGCAAGTGCCTTGTCGTCAAGTGCTGTCGTCATTGTTTAGAAATCCCGTCAGAATGTTCATGTTGCCGGTAGCAGAAACTGCAAAAGCCGAGCGTTGAAAAGGTCAGCTTCGGTAATATTGACCGCATGCGCCCCAAAATCGAGAAGGCAGAGTTCGCCCTGCGGCAAACCCTCAGCGAGACGCATGGAGCGGGTGTAGGGCACCAGAAGATCGTCTTTCGTGCCCACCACCAGAACTGGGTTGCCGATCTCGCCAAGGCGGCCATCGACATCAAAAGCCCTCAGCGCCGCGATGCGCCGAAGCACATTCGCCCTGCCCTGAAAATGCGCGACGCCATGGGCATCGTCCCGCGCCAGCCGCTCCTGATGGTCCGACATCCAGGCGGCCGGATAGAGAAACAGCGGCTGGGCTTTGACGAAAGCCTCGACGCCGGATTTTTCCAGAAGCTCGATCCGCACATCGAAGCAGCGCCCGGAATGCGGATCGGCCTTGCTCCAGGCATTGATAAGAACGAGCCTGTCGATGAGACCGGGTTGGCGCAGCGCGATATCGAGTCCGATCAGACCGCCAAGCGCATGGCCCATGAAGTGGAATTTCTCGAGGTTCAGCGCCGAGACGATTTCCAGCACATCATCCGCCATCGCCGATATGCTCCCCTCCAGCGGCACCTCGCCGCCGGTCCTGCCGGTTCCGCGATGGTCATAGGTGACGATCCGGAAATGATCGGAAAGGGCTTCGATCTGCGGTGCCCAATACGAGCCCGATCCGCCCAGTCCCGATGACAGCAGGATTGTGGGCGCCTCAGGATCAGTCCGGCCATGAACCTCGAAATGCATCATCTGCCGTTTCGCCTTATTTGCCGATATGGGCGACGGTAGCGATTTCCACCAGCGCGTCGGGCTTCACGAGACCGCACTGGATGCAATAACGCGCCGGCTTGTCGCCGGGGAAATATTCGGCATAGACCGTGTTGACGGCCTGGTAGTTGGCCCAGTCGGTGATGAAGATATGGTTCATCGTCACGTCCTCCATCGTGCCGCCAGCGGTTTCGATGACGGACTTGATGGTCTCCAAAACATGACGGGTCTGCGCGCTGGCGTCGCCCACATGCACGACATTATTGTCCTTGTCGAAAGGCAGCGTACCGGAAACGTAAACCACGCCATCGGCAAGGGTTCCCGGCGAAAAGGGAGCGATGGGTTTGCTGGTGCCGGCGGGCACAACGATCTTCTTCGGCATTTCGTTCTCCTCTTGTGGTTGGATATCAAGCGCTAGCGGGTGCGGCCTGCGAGATGACGCCGCAGAAATCATTGACGGTGGCGACCCAGCCGAAAAATTTCTCGACATTGTAGACCGTCGCCTGCTGGATATAGTCCGGCCCGAGATGATGCGTGGCATCCTCCAGCATCACCCCGAAATATTCGAGATGGAAGGCGTCGCGCAGCGAGCTTTCCACGCAGACATTGGTGGCGATGCCGACAAAGACCAGATTGCGGATGCCACGGGCGCGCAGTACGCTGTCCATATTGGTGTTGAAGAAACCGCTGTAACGCGTCTTCGGCACCAGAATATCGCCGGGCTGCGGCTGCAGCTCGTCGACAATGGCATAGTCCCACGTGCCCTTGGCCAAGAGCTGGCCCTGCAGCTCCGGCCTCTTGCGCATCGTCTTCAGGGCGTTGGACTTATGCCAGTTGGGCGAACCCGGCCCGCCCGCCTCGACATAGTCCTTGTCCCAGCCATTCTGGAAATAAATGACCTGAACGCCCGCCGCGCGCGCGGCATCCAGCGTCTTCTTGATGTTGGCGATGGTGCCCTTGGCCCCGGAAATATCGAAACCGGCAAGATCGACATAACCGCCCTCGGTCGAATAGGCGTTCTGCATGTCGACCACGACAACGGCGGTCTCGCTGGGTTTCAGGGTGATCGGCTCCGGCCGGGCGGGAAGCGTCACGCTTTCCGAACGGCTTTCCGGGCCCTTGTAACCCGCCACGACGGCTTCACTCATTCCGCAGCCTCCAGTGCAGCCTGAACATGCGCGCGGCTCTTCATCAGCGGCTGCACATATTTGCCGAATTTCTCGACGCCTTCGAGGAAGTCGTCGAAGGTCAGCATCACACCGCCCGTTCCCGGCACTTCACTCATCTCGTCCAGCATGGCCGCCACTTCCTCATAAGAACCGATCAGCGTTCCCATGTTGATGTTGACCGCCGAGACGGGATTGGACATGTGCCGCACATTGGTGTCGGAGCCGGATTTGGTGTCGACGGCGCTCTGCAGGCCGAGCCACTTGATCGCGTCCTCATCCGCACCCGCCTTGTAATGCTCCCACTTCGCCCAGGCGTCTTCGGATTTTTCCTCGGCAAGCACCATCGTCAGCACGACGGATTTAACCTCGCGGCCGGTCTTCTCCGTTGCCGCCAGCAGCCGCTCATTGGTGGGGGCGAAAGCTTTCGGCGTATTGACGCCGACACCGAAGCAGAAGCTGTAATCGGCGAACTTGGCCGAAAACGCCATGCCGGAATTGGAAGAGCCGGCGCAGATGAGTTTGACGTCGCCCTGCGGCACCGGCTTCATGCGGCAATCGTCCATCTGGAAGAACTTGCCCTTGTAGTCCGACTGGCCCTCCGTCAGCAGCTCTTTCAAGATGGAGGTATATTCGCCGAGATATTCGTAGCGGTCGCCGAAATAGTCGTCGCCCGGCCAAAGCCCCATCTGGCTATATTCCGGCCGCTGCCAGCCGGTAATCAGGTTGATGCCGAAACGGCCGCCGGAAATGGAATCGATGGTTGTCGCCATGCGCGCGACAATGGCCGGTGGCATGACCAGCGTTGCGGCCGTGCCGAACAGCTTGATCTTGGAGGTGACGGCGGCAAGGCCCGCCATCAGCGTGAAGGATTCCAGATTATAATCCCAGAACTCGGTCTTGCCGCCAAAACCGCGCAGCTTGATCATCGACAGCGCGAAGTCGAAACCATATTGCTCCGCCTTGAGCGTGATCGCCTTGTTCAGGTCGAAGCTCGGTTTGTATTGCGGCGCGTTTTCGGAAAGAAGCCACCCATTGTTCCCGATCGGGATAAAAACACCAACTTCCATTTTACTGTTCCCTTTTTAGCGTCAGGTGTCTCCTGACTTGACAAAAGAGTAGCAGGTTCTGTGCCAGACCAAATAAAATAATTTTATCAAATGGATAAAATTTTGAGGCGCATCAAGCCTTGACCAAAAGATAAAATTTTTATCATTTGGTAAAAATATTTGCCTGTTTATTCAGCAAATACCGAACACAATCTGCGGGAAATGGGAGACCCTCTAAACGGTCGCAGAGCGTGGCACGGCATCCGAAATGCTCACCTCCGTCACCCCGGACTTGATCCGGCATCCAGCCACGGCGCGTCTGCGCCGTGAGAGGAGTCTTTCGCGATCAAGGACTTGATCGCACTGGACCCCGGATCAAGTCCGGGGTGACGCCGCAAGGATTTTACGACTCAATCGAACACACCCGCGCAACGGGGCACGTCTGCGCGATGAGGACAACAATCGCAAAGCTATGCCAAAACCTCAGACGAGGCGCTGCTGCGCATAAGCATGCACAGCCCGGAAGGCAGCCTCGGCGCCCGCGACAACCCGCTCTTCCTCTTCAACCGTCAGCGAAATTTCATCGAGCGCGGCGGTGAAGGTGCGCCAGTGCAGGCCGCGTCCTTCCGGAGCGCCGGCCAGATGGCGCGCGCCGAATTCTTCGCCAAGCCCAAGCTTCGCCGCATCCTTCAGCAGGAAAGCAGCGCCCAGATTGGAGCCTTCGACCACATAAAGCCAGCCCATGGCCTCGGGCAGATCGAACGGCGTTTCACCGGTGAAGCGCGGTTCGGCCGTTTCGGGAATGGCAAGACCGAGATCGGCGAGGTCCTGCTCGATCATGGAGAGGCGGCGGCGGCCCTTGAGATCGGGAAGCAGGCCGTCAAGCGTCGCATTGGAGAAGAAGACATCGAGGTCACGATGGAAAAGATACTGCGTTTCCACGAATTTGCCGAAGTTCTCCCGGCTCTCGAACGGCTTGGACGCCATGATAAAGGCATCGAGACCGCCATGGGCGCCGCGCGTTGCCGCCTTGAGGCGCTTGACACGGCTCTGCTCGATCTCTGCTACAGGCGCTGACGGCTCCGCAATGGTCATGATGATAGTCCCTTTATCCCTATATTCAGACTGCCTGATAAAAATCTTTACTCCAACAGTCAAATTTTATTTTCGCATTTATCCGCTTGCCTCCGCAAAGAGGATAGACCAACCGACCGTCTGATAGAACAGCACCCACTTCGACCGATGGCGCGGTTCCATCCCCAACCTCGCAGGCTTGCTCCTCAACCGGATTTCAAGGCGAGTTCCGTCATCGCCACCCCTCGATCAATCAAACTGCAATCACCTCTTTACAACTAACATGTCAGTGCGCTATCAATTCGCGGTCACCTTGGAGGAGCATCTTAATTGACCCAGAAATTCGGCCTTTCGGCAGCCTTGACAACCCCTTTCAAAACGGACGGAACGGTCGATATCGACGCCATGATCGCCCATGCTCGCCGCTGCCTTGAAAATGGCTGCGACAGCGTAACGCTCTTCGGTACCACGGGCGAAGGTTGCTCGGTCGGCAGCCGTGAACGGCAGGACATTCTCTCCCGCTTCATCGCGGCAGGCATTGCGCCCTCCCGTCTGGTCACCGGCGTTCTGGTGGATTCCATCGAGGACGCGGCCGAGCAATCGGCCGAAGCCCTGAAGGCAGGCGCCCGCAATATTCTTCTCGCCCCGCCCTCCTATTTCAAGAATGTCAGCGATGACGGCCTGTTTGCATGGTTCTCGGCGGTCTTCGAAAAGATCGGCAAGGGCGCGCGCGATATTCTCGTCTACAACATCCCCTCCGTGACCATGGTGACACTGTCGGTCGAGCTGGTGGGACGGCTGAAAAAGGCATTCCCCGGCATCGTCACCGGCGTGAAGGACTCCTCCGGCAACTGGAGCCATACCGAGCGTCTGCTGAAGGACCATGGCGATCTCGCCATCCTGATTGGCGATGAACGCGATCTGGCAAGGGGCGTCCGCCTCGGCGGCCAGGGCGCCATTTCCGGCGTCGCCAATTTCCTGACGCAGGAAGTCCGCGCCATGGCCGTCGACGGCAAGGACGACAAGCGCATCGTCGATCTTGTTGTGGAACTTCTGAAATTCCCGGTTACGCCCGCCGTCAAGGTGCTGGTATCACACACGACAGGCGAAAATATCTGGGCGGACGTGCGCGCGCCGCTCGTCGCCATTTCACCGGAGGACCGGCGGCAGATCGAAGGCGCTTTCGATGCGCTGTTTCGCAAACAGGCCGCCTGAACAGACCTTGAAAGGTTGAGCATGGAAGATACCGGCGAACAGACATTGCGGGAACGGGCGTATGAAAGCTTTACGCATCACCTTCTCTCGCGCGACGTTCGCCCGGGGCAATTCATCTCGCAGCGCCGCCTCGTGGAATTGACGGGTCTGCCGCTCGGCGCGATCCGGGAGGCAATTCCACGGCTGGAGGCGGAGGGCCTGATCAAGACCGTGCCGCAGCGAGGGTTGCAGGTCGCCCATATCGACCTCAACCTCATCCGTGAGGCATTCCAGTTCCGTATCTTTCTCGAAAAGGAGGCCGTGGCGCTCTTTACCCGTTCGGCCTCCGACGAGACCATCGCGAAGCTCCTGAAACAGCATCGCGATATTGCCGAAGCGGCTGAAAACGGTGGGGAATCGCCGGAACTGGACCAGCATGCGCAACAGGTGGACTGGGGCATGCACGATGCCTTCATCGATGCGCTCGGCAATTCGATCATCTCGAACGCCTATCGGGTCAATTCCATCAAGATGCGCCTCATCAATCAGGAGCGCTTCCGCATTGCCGGCCATGTGAAATCGGTGATGAAGGAACATCTCGCCATTCTCGAAGCCATCGAGAGGCGATCCGTCGAAGACGCCGTGGAGCGGCTGACCGCCCATATCCGCAACGCAAGGGACAGGGCGCTGGCGGTTTAGGGCAATTCCGGCAGGGACTGAAGAGGGTTCTGCGCCGGGATTGCAGGAAAATAAGCAACAAGCCGGGGTGAGGAGAATTTCCGGCTAATCTGGAGGAGAACTGACATGACGCATTCATTGCTCAACCCCACGCGTCGCGCCTTTCTGGCAGGCACGGCGGCGCTTGGCGGCGGCGCGATGCTCGGCATTCGCCCGGCATCGGCAGCGGTGAACTGGAAAAAACACGCCGGCACCACGCTTGAAGTCAACCTCGTCAAAAGCCCGCGCAGCGAAACGCTGATCAAATATCTCGGCGAATTCGAAGAACTGACCGGCATCAAGGTCAATGCCGAAGCAACCCCCGAACAGCAGCAACGCCAGAAAGTCGTCATCGAGCTTTCCTCCGGCAAGCCGAGCTTCGACGTTGTGCATCTGAGCTATCACGTCCAGAAGCGTCAGTTCGAAAAGGGCAAGTGGCTGGCCGATATCAGCGGCTTCCTCAAGGACCCGTCGCTGACCGATCCGTCGCTCGTCGAAAAGGATTTCGCCGAAGCCGGCATGTTGTTTGCCAAGGATAGCGACGGCGTGCTGCGCTCGCTGCCCTTCTCGGTGGACTACTGGATCGTCTACTGGAACAAGGAACTCTTCGAAGCCAAGGGCCTGAAATACCCTGAGACCTTCGAGGAACTGGTGACCGCTGCGGAAAAGATCACCGATCCTTCCACCAACACCTATGGTTTCGTCGCCCGTGGCCTGAAGAACGCCAATACTCCAGTCTGGACCTCGCTGATGCTGGGTTACGGCGCAAAGCCGATCGGTGCTGACGGAAAAATCGACACCGAATCCAAGGAAGCGGTGGAAGCGGCAGCGCTTTACCAGCGCCTGATGACCAAAGCCGCCCCTCCCGGCGTCTCCGGCTTCAACTGGGCGGAAGCGCAATCGGCCTTCCTGCAGGGCAAGATCGGCATGTGGTTCGATGGCGTCGGTTTTGCACCGCCAATCGAGAACCCGGAAAAATCCCGCGTCGTCGGTAAGGTCGGTTACGGCGTCATGCCGAAAGGCCCGGCAGTTCAGGCCGCCGGCACCTTTGGCGATGGTCTCGGCGTTGTCGAAGCCAGCAGCAAGAAGGAAGCTGCCTATCTCTTCTGCCAATGGGCGATTTCGCATGAAATGGGCGCGCGTCTCCTGCAGGCCGGTGCCGGCGTTCCGTTCCGCCAGTCCATCCTCGAAGACCAGAAGGTGCGTGAAGGCGTGAAGATGCCGGCTGCGTGGCTGGATGCGGTCGTTGGTTCCGGCAAGGTCTCGCAGCTTGCGCTGCCCGTCATCATTCCGGTGACGGAGTTCCGCGACATCTACGGCGTCGGTCTCACCAACATGATCGGCGGCGCAGACCCGGCGGCCGAGCTGAAAAAGGCGACGGAACAGTTCGCACCCGTTCTGGCGCGTAGCGAGGGATAATGGCCTCCGTGAGCATCGAAAACACCAAAACAGGCGTCAATCGTAAAGAAGGGAGCAGGCCGGCAAGGCTTGCTCCCAACTACTGGCCCTTTGTCATACCGGCACTTGTCGTCATTTCGGCGGTAATCGTTTTTCCGTGGGTGTTCACCCTCTGGATGAGCGCACATCGCTGGACGCTCGGACAGGAGCAGAGCTTTATCGGTTTCGAGAACTACATCCGGCTCGCCAGTGACGGACGGTTCTGGGAATCGCTCTGGCACACGCTCATCTATACCGTGCTGTCGGTCGTCGCCCCGCTGTTCCTCGGAACATTGGCGGCACTGGTTTTCGATGCGCAGTTTCCGCTGCGCGGTTTCCTGCGCGGCGTCTTCGTCATGCCGATGATGGCGACCCCGGTCGCCATCGCGCTCGTCTGGACCATGATGTTCCACCCGCAGCTTGGCGTCCTGAACTATCTGCTCTCCTTCGTCGGCATCGGCCCGCTGGAATGGATTTACAACCAGTCCACCGTCATCCCCTCGCTGGTGCTGGTGGAGACCTGGCAATGGACGCCGCTCGTCATGCTGATCGTGCTTGGTGGTCTCGCTGCCGTGCCGCGCGAGCCCTATGAGAGCGCCGAAATCGACGGCGCCAATGCCTGGCAGAAGTTCCGTTATCTCACCATGCCGATGATCGCCCCGTTCCTGATGATCGCCGTCATCATCCGCTCCATCGATGCCGTCAAAAGCTTCGACATCATCTATGCGATGACTCAAGGCGGACCCGGCACGGCGTCGGAAACCATCAACATCTATCTCTACAACACGGCCTTTGCCTATTACGACATCGGTTACGGCTCGGCCATGGCCGTCGTCTTCTTCATCATTATCGTGGCGCTCTCCTTCGTGCTTCTGATGGTGCGCCAGCGCTCGCAATGGAACGAGATGGAGGATCGCTGATGTCTGCCAAAATCCTGAAACGCAAGACGCTTGATCGCATCGGCCTTTTCTTCGTGGCGCTGGTGATGATCTCGCCGGTCATCCTGTTCTTCATGTGGATGATCTCGCTGTCGCTGAAATATGAAATCGACAACGGTGCCTATCCGCCGATCCTCATTCCCGAACGGTTCGCCTGGTCGAACTATGTGAAGGTGTTCGAGGAGAATAATTTCTTCCTCTATTTCTGGAATTCGGTGCTCGTCACCGGTGCCGCCACCATTCTGGCGCTCGTCATCGGCGTACCCGCCGGTTACGGCATCGCCCGGCTGAAGGCGGAAAAATCCGCCGTCGTCATCATGATCGCCCGCATGACGCCCGGCCTCTCCTTCCTCATTCCGCTGTTCCTGCTGTTCCAATGGCTGAACCTCTTGGGCACACTCTGGCCGCAGATCATCATCCATCTGGTGGTGACGGTTCCGATCGTTGTCTGGATCATGATCGGTTATTTCGAGACCACACCGAAGGAGCTGGAAGAAGCGGCAAGCATCGACGGCGCATCCTCCTGGCAAGTGTTCCGGCTGGTGGCGCTGCCGATCGCCAAGCCCGGCATCGTCGTCTCCTTCATCCTCGCCGTCATCTTCTCGTGGAACAACTTCGTCTTCGGCATCGTCTTGGCCAGCCGTGAAACGCGCACCCTGCCGGTCGCGGTCTACAACATGCTGTCCTTTGAACAGGTGAGCTGGGGACCGCTTGCCGCAGCCGCGCTGATCGTCACGCTGCCCGTGCTGCTGCTCACAATGTTCGCACAGAAACAGATCGTGGCGGGCCTGACCGCCGGCGCCGTCAAGGGCGGCTGAACCAAACAAATTATAACGGGAACCTTTACAATGGCACCGGTCAATATTCTAAACGTCCAGAAGCGCTTCGGCGCGGTCAACATCATCCACGGCATCGATATCGATATCAAGGATGGCGAATTCGTCGTGCTCGTCGGCCCTTCCGGCTGCGGCAAATCCACCCTGCTGCGCATGATCGCCGGGCTGGAGGAACTGAGCGATGGCGAAATCCACATCGGCGCGCGCGAGGTGAGCCACCTGCCCGCCCGTGACCGCGATATCGCCATGGTGTTCCAGAACTACGCCCTTTATCCGCACATGACGGTGAAGGATAATATGGGCTTCGCGCTGAAGCTGAAGAAGGTCAGCGCCGAGGAAACCAAGGCGAAGGTCGACAGGGCCGCCGCCATTCTGGGGTTGGAAAAGCTGCTGGACCGTTATCCGCGCCAGCTTTCCGGCGGCCAGCGCCAGCGTGTCGCCATGGGCCGTGCGCTGGTGCGCGACCCGCAGGTTTTCCTGTTCGACGAGCCGCTTTCCAACCTCGATGCCAAGCTGCGCGTGCAGATGCGCGGCGAGATCAAGGCCATGCACCAGCGCATCGGCACCACCACCATCTATGTTACCCACGATCAGGTGGAAGCCATGACCATGGCCGACAAGATCGTGGTGCTGCATGATGGCGTCATCGAGCAGATCGGCGCGCCGCTGGAGCTTTACGACAATCCCGCCAATCTCTTCGTCGCCGGCTTCATCGGCTCGCCCGCCATGAATTTCATTCGCGGTCGGGTGGAAGAAGGTGTGTTCCGCACCGCAAAGGGCCTCAGCCTGCCGCTGCCCGCCAATGCCGATATCGGCACGCTTGGCGGCCGCGATCTCGTTTATGGCGTGCGGCCGGAACATATCCGCGCCGCTGAGACCGGCATTGAAGGCCGGGTCGAACTGGTCGAAGGCACCGGCTCGGAAATCTACGCCAAGCTCAATTGCAAGGGCGACGAAATCGCCTGCCTGTTCCGCGAACGCCTCAATGTCCGCTTCGGCGATACGATCCACATTGCCATCGATCCGGCAACCGTGCATCTGTTCGACAAGGACAGCGGCAAGCGTATCTGACAGGTGACAGGAGTGAACAGCATGGCAGACAAACAGGGCGGCAAGCATGTGCTCTGCGTGGGTGCCGCCGTGCTGGACACCCTGTTTCGTGTGCATGACATGCCGAAGGGCGAAGGCAAGGTCCTGCCCTACGAGATGTTGCAGATCGCCGAAGGCATGGCGTCGAGCGCCGCCTATGCCGTGCATCGCATGGGCGGCCGCGCCAGCCTCTGGGGCGCGGTGGGCGATGACGAAACCGGCACCCGCATCCTGCGCGATCTCGCCGAAAGCGGCATCGATGTTGCCGGCATGACCATCGCCGCCGGCGCGCGCTCGGCACTATCGACGATCATCATCGACGACCGCGGCGAGCGGCTGATCGTGCCTTTTTACGATCATCGCCTGCATGAGAAAAAACGCTCCTGTACGCCGGAAGATATTGCCCCCTTTGATGCCGTTCTGGTTGATGTGCGCTGGCCGGAACTGGCGCTCGATGTGCTGACGGTAGCACGCACTCTGGGCAAACCAGCCATTCTGGATGGCGACGTTGCACCCGTCGAAACACTTGAGAAGCTGGCCCCCGCAGCAACCCATATCGTCTTTTCCGAACCCGCCGCCGCCCGGCTGACGGGCGTCGAAACTGTAAAAGACATGCTACCAGTGCTACACGCCCGCTACCCGCAAACCTTCATCGCCGTCACCGCCGGTCCGCAAGGCTGCTGGTGGACGGAGGCCGGCGATCCGACAGTGCATTTCCAGACGACGATGCAGATTAAGGCTGTGGATACGCTGGCGGCGGGCGACATCTTTCACGGCACCTTTGCGCTTGCGATGGCTGAGGGCATGCAAAGCCGTGCGGCCATCCAGCTCTCCTCCGTTGCCGCCGCGCTGAAATGCACCGTCTTCGGCGGCCGCATCGGCGCACCCTCGCGCGAAGAGACCGAGGAAGCCATGCGGCTATGGCTGGAGCGTGAAGGCGAAGCTACGCTGCGCGCCTCCTGAGCGCATCCATTGCCCGCATAAAACTATTCCATTTTTGCGATGCCGTTTCGCGGAGAACTAGGCTAACGTTCGGACAGGCAAAGCTTTTCGCAAGCCGCGCCCGCTCTAATTTCAGCCTGCATTCCGCAAAAGTGATCGCCCGATGCATCAGACGACCCGCCCGAGACTGCGCGATATCGGTTTCCGGCCCGGCCATTTCGAGACCGGCCCGCTCAACGCCATCACCGATGTCGAAGGCGTGACCATCGGCCATTCGACCGTCATCGAAGGCGACACGATCCGCACCGGCGCAACCGCGATCCTTCCGCATGGCGGCAATCTCTTTCAGGACAAGGTGCCCGCCGCCTTCGCCGTCTATAACGGCTTCGGCAAATTTGCCGGCTCCACCCAGGTCGAGGAACTCGGCGAACTCGAAACACCTGTCATCCTCACCAATACGCTGGCGACAGGCCGGGCAATCGAAGCGATCAACCGCCATACGCTGGCGCAGCCGGGCAATGAAAAAGTGGTGTCGATCAACTCGGTCGTCGGCGAAACCAACGATTCCCGCCTGAACGACATCCGCGCCGGCCGCCCGACGGTCGATGAGATATCAGCCGCGCTGCAAAACGCGGCCACAGGCCCTGTGACCGAGGGCGGTGTGGGTGCCGGAACCGGCACGGTGGCTTTCGGCATGAAGGGCGGCATAGGCACCGCATCCCGCATCGTCACCATCGCCGGAACGGCCTATACGCTCGGCGTTCTCGTCCAGTCCAATTATGGCGGCCATCTGCTGCTCTGTGGCACGCCCTATGTCAGCCCTGACCATAAGGACAAGGACGGCTCGATCGTCATCATTGTCGCAACCGACGCGCCGCTCTCCTCCCGCAATCTGAAACGCCTGGCGGCCAGAAGCTTTGGTGGACTGGCGCGCACGGGTGCCGCACTCAGCAATGGTTCCGGCGACTATGCGCTGGCCTTTTCCACCGATGAGCGCCTGCGCCGCACGCCTGCGCGTCGCAAGGCAGTCGCAGACTATCCAGAACTTTCCAACGATGCGATTTCGCCGCTCTTCGAAGCCGCGATAGAGGCGACGGAGGAGGCGATCCTCAATTCGCTCTGCGCGGCCAATACGACAACCGGCTTTAATGCCGGCACCGGCAAGGTCTCCACGGTCGAGGCCATTTCCATCGACGCCCTTAAAACCCTTCTTTCAGCCTGACTTTTCCAGACGGAGTTTTCATGACTAGCCCATCCGGTCGCATCGTTTACGTCAACGGCGAATTCCTGCCCGAAGCGGACGCCCGCCTCTCCATCTTCGACCGCGGTTTCCTGTTTGGCGACGGTATTTATGAAGTCACCTCGGTTCTGGAAGGCAAGCTGATCGACAGCGACCTGCACATGGCCCGGCTGGAACGCAGCGCCCGCGAAATCGACGTGCCGCTGCCGGTCACGACCAAGGAAATCGTCGAGGCTGAACGCCGCCTGATCGCAGACAACAACCTCGTCGAAGGCATGATCTACCTGCAGCTGACGCGTGGTGCCGAAGACCGTAATTTCCTGTTCTCCGCCGATCTGAAGCCAACGCTGGTCATGTTCACCCAGGCCAAGAAACTGATCGGCACCCCGGTCGAGGAAGCCGGCATCGCCGTCAAATCCGTTCCCGACCAGCGCTGGGAACGCCGCGACATCAAGACCGTCTGCCTGCTGCCGCAGGTCATGGCAAAGCGCATCGCCAAGGCCGAAGGCTGCGACGAAGCCTGGATGATCGAGGATGGTTTCGTCACCGAAGGCGCTTCCTCAACCGCCTATATCATTACCGGCGACAAGAAGATCATCACCCGCGGCAACAGCAACAAGACCCTGCCCGGCTGCACCCGTCTTGCCGCCCTGCAACTGGCCAAGGAAGCCGGATTCACGCTGGAAGAGCGGCCCTTCACGCTGGAAGAGGCGCTGAATGCCGATGAGGCCTGCCTGACCAGCGCCTCCAACTTCGTGGTCTCGGTGACGAAGATCGACGGCAAGCCAGTGGGCAACGGCAAGCCCGGCCCGCTCGTCAGCCGTCTGCGCGCGCTCTATCTGGAAAACGCCCGCCGCACAGCGATTTAAGCAAACATCAGCCTTCGAGAACCGCCCATATACGCTCGACAACGGGCCGGCGGTTCTCCTTCGAACGATAAAGCCGGATATCGACGGCAATATCGAAACTGTCATCGGCGGCACGCACCAGCGCGCCGCTGTCCAGTTCCTGCCGCATCAGGCTTTCCGGCACCCAGGCGACACCCCAGCCGGCCATCGCCATGGCTTTCAGCCCCACCGACATGCTGCCCTCATGCACCCGCTCGAATTGCGGCAGGCGCGCGCTCAGGAGATCGCGCAGCAACGGCCCGAAGAAAGAGGCCTTTTCATAATCCAGATAGGCGAAGGGTTTTCGCGCATTTTCCACGAGTTCATGCAGCGGTGAACCATCTTTCGCCGGCGCGGAAACGGGAATGATGTTTTCCGCACCCAGCACGCGGAACTCAAAGGTCTGCGCATCGAGCAGCATCGGCACTTCGGGATGGGCATAGGTCAGAAGGAAATCGCTCTGCCCGTCCACCAGCGAATTGAGGTTTTCCTCCATGCTGCCGGAATCAGGCCTCAACACTGAAAACAGCGGTCCCGCCTTTTCGTTCACCCGCTTCAGCCAGTCGGGAAAGAAGGTGAAAGACAGGGTATGCAGCGCCGTCAGCCGCACCGTTCTGGCATCGGCCCCCTCTTCCTGAAGAAGCGTGCGCCGGGCATGATAAAGCTGCTTCAGCGTTTCCTGCGCCACCGGCACGAATTTCACACCCGCTTCGGTCAGCCGGGAAGGATAGGAAGCGCGATCAACCAGCGTGGCACCCACCCAGGCCTCCAGCTGCTTGATACGCCGGCTGAATGCGGATTGCGTCACATGCCGCTCATCCGCCGCCTTCGAGAAATTGAGCGTTCCGGCCAGCGCCAGGAAATCCTCGAGCCATTTGACTTCCAAGGGCCTGTTCTCCCACAAAGATGTCGTCCCGGCCTTCAACCGGAACATGGGGTCTTTATTAGGAGCAATAAGGGCTGATTGAAACCCTTTAGAAAGCTTCGGGCCGTTTAGGAAACTGACGAGGGGCCGCTTGCGTCATCCTCGGGCTTGACCCGAGGATCCACAACCACGCGCGACAATGGATCCTCGGGTCGAGCCCGAGGATGACGTCGCGTTTGCGGGACGCGATGGGATCGGTTTCAGACCGTTAGCAGCTTCGCGAATATTCGATCATCCGCGCCCGGCTGGAAACCAGCTCGATCCGGTCATCGCCCAGACGATTGAGGCAAACGCGCTTCGTCCATGGCCCGTCAATGAGCGTGAAGAGGAAACGGCCATCGCCGAGCGCCTTCAGAGGCATGCTGCGACGCGTCGGGCCGATGCCCATCGTCAGCAACGAGCCGCTGATCGAAAATTCGGCGCCCTCATCGGAGCGCCATGATCCTGAAAGATCACCCGGCACAGCATGATCGCCGACCGGCAGGAAACGGCGGGCGGCGTGACCGGCCTCGCCGACAATGGCGTCACCGTCTAACCTGAGACGCATCGGAGAAGATGCGGAGCGGGAAGAGACCCAGCCATCGACATCTTCATAAAGCGTGTCGTCACCATCGATAAAGGTGGATGTGCTGCCATTGATTTCCAGCCACCACGGCCCGCTTTCGGTCACGTAAAGGCCTTCCGGCAGGCTGGCGGCGGGCTTGGGCAAAGGCAGGTTGGTGAGAGCCGCCATGCTTTCCAGCGCGATCTTGAAGCCGTTGGTGTCCTCTCGGTTCGACACCACGACAAAACCCGTGCCGTTTTCCGGATCGAGCAGGAAATAGGTCTTGTATCCCGGATGCGAGCCGCCATGACCGACGAAGCGCCTGTCACCGAGATGCGACCAGCGCAGGCCGAGGCCATATTCGCTCATCCGCCCATCCGCGAGCGGCCGCTCGGCCGAAAGCGCGTCAAGAACACCCGCGAAGCTGCCCTCGCCGCGCATCAGACCCTGCAACCAACGGGTAAGTGCTTCGGCACTGCCCGCAAGGCTGCCGGAAGCGGAAATATGCAGGCCGGCCGCCGAAAGCTGCCAGTTGTCTTCAGCCTTCCAGTAACCCGGCACCAGCCCGTCGACAGGATCGTTCCAGACATCCGGCGCCTTGAGAAACACGCCGAACGGCCCGGCGATCTGCGTCTGCACGAAATCGTCGAAACGGAAACCCCGGCGCTCGAGCGCCGCTTCCACCAGACGATAACCGGTATTGGAATAGGACACCTCGCTGCCGGCAGGGAAATTCAGGCGGGTGAGCCGCGACAGATAATCGAGAAGCGGTCCGGCCTTCGTCTCGGTATAAACGGAAAGGCCAAGCAGCGAGAGGCATTCACGCGTATCCGGCAGGCCACCGCTCATATCCAGCGCCTGCCCCACCGTCACCTCGCGGAGCGGTGATTGCAGCTCCGGCAGATGTTTGCCGAGTGGGTCGTCAAGTCCGATCAGATCGGAATGGGCAAGCACCATGGCGCAGAAGGCATGTTTGGTGACGGAGGCATAACGCACCACGCTCTGCGGCGTGAAAGGTGCGAATGTCGAAAGGCTCTCGACACCGCCCGCATGGGCGAAACGGATGCCGTTGAGATCGAAACCGATGACCGCTCCACCCGGCTCGTTGCTCGCCCATTGTGAGACGAAGGTCTCGGCAAGCGTTGAAGCGGCGTTCCAGTCGAATGGCTGTGGCATGGTTCGGTCTCGTGTCTTTTCGTCTTTACAGAAAGCCTCGGCATCGCCGCTTGTTTCTTCTCTCCGCCGGGGGAGAAGGTGGCCCGAAGGGTCGGATGAGGGGGGCAACGTCAGCGATAGACCGCACCCTTGCCCCCTCATCCCGCTGCCGCGGACTTCTCCCCGGCGGGGAGAAGAAGCGGGCGGCACCCGCTCGATTCATGCGCAACGTCGATTAGGCGGTCAACCTCAGGCCGGCTCTTCCAGCCGGATACTCAGGCTACGCAGCTCTTCCGTATGCGGATGTTTGGTCCGGCCCTCGCGCAGATCGCCGGCACTCAGCTGCTCCACCATGTCGCCATTCAGCATCACGCCAACCTGAGGGCACAGATGCGCGATAACAGCCAGATTGTGACTGACGAGAATATAGGTGAGGTTGCGTGCCGCACGCAGGTCCTGCAACAGGTTCAGGATTTCCGCCTGCACCGACACATCAAGCGCCGAAGTCGGCTCATCGAGCAGCAGCACCTGCGGATCGGCGATCAGTGCGCGGGCAATCGCCACGCGCTGGCGCTGGCCGCCGGAAAGCTGGTGCGGGAACCGGAAACGCACGGCCTGCGGCAGCGCCACATCCGAGAGCGCCTGCTGGATGCGTTTTTCGATATTGTCCATGCCGTGCACCAGCGGCAATTCGCTGAGAATGCGGTCGATGGTCTGGCGCGGATGCAGCGATCCATAGGGGTCCTGAAACACCATCTGCACCTGCCGGAAGAACTCCGGCGTGCGCTTCAGCGGTGCATCCTTGCCGGCAAAGGCAATGCGGCCTTCCCAGCTTTCGTTGAGGCCGGCCATGGCGCGCAGGATGGTGGACTTGCCGGAGCCGCTTTCGCCGACGATGCCGAAGCTGCCGCCCTTTTCCACCGAAAAGGACACGCCCTTCACCACTTCGCGGTCGCCGAACTTGATACGGAGATTATCGACGTCGATCATTGGCTGGACCACGCTGCATCACGGTTAAGGACGGGAAGACGCTCGCGCGGATGCGTCAGCGAGGGAATGCAGTTCAGAAGTCCCTTTGTATAGGGATGTTCGGCTTTCAGAAGTTCGGACGCCTTCAGTTCCTCCATCACCCGGCCCGAATACATCACGGCGACGCGGTCACAGAAATGCGAGACGAGCGGCAGATCATGGCTGATGAGGATGAGGCCCATGCCGCGTTCAGATACCAGCTCCTCGATCAGCCGCAGGATTTCCGCCTGCACCGTCGCATCAAGCGCGCTGGTCGGCTCGTCGGCGATCAGAAGTTCAGGATCGGGCGCGAGCATCATGGCGATCATCACGCGCTGGCCCATGCCGCCGGACACCTCATGCGCATAGGATGAGGCAACCTGGCGCGGATTGCGGATCTTCACCTGATCGAGCAGCGCGATGGCCGCTTCCATGGCCGCGCGCTTGCTGCCGCCCTTGTGGGTGCGCCACGCTTCGGCGATCTGCGCACCCATGGTCTTCACCGGGTTCAGCGAATATTTCGGATCCTGCAGAATGAAACCCGCCCGCTTGCCGCGGATCTGGCGCATCTGCCTTTCGCTTGCGGACAGCACGTCGATGCCGTCGAAGGCGAGCTTGTCGGCGCGGATATCCGCATTGGAGGGCAGAAGCTTCATCAGCGCCCGCGCCGTCAGGCTCTTGCCCGAACCGGATTCGCCGACAATACCGAGCTTTTCAGTGCCAAGCTTCATGGAAACACCGCGCACCGCCTCGAAACGGCTGGTACGGGTCTGGAATGCGATCTTCAGATTTTCGATTTCGACCAGCATGGCTCAATGTCCCTTCGGGTCGAGAACGTCGCGCAGACCATCGCCAAGGAAGTTGAAGGCAAGCGAAACGAGGAAGATGGCGATACCGGGAATGGTGGCGACCCACCATTGTTCGAAGATGAAGCGCTTGGCGGTGGCAATCATCGCACCCCATTCCGGCGACGGCGGCTGCGCGCCCATGCCGAGGAAGCCGAGGCTTGCAGCCGTGATGATGATCGAGCTCATGTCGAGCGTGATGCGCACGATAAGGCTCGGCACGCAGAGCGGCGCGATATGGCGGGCGATGATGCGCCAGGCGGAAGCACCCGTCAGCCGGTAGGCCGCGACGAAGTCGCTGCCGCGCACCGTCATGGTTTCGGCGCGGGCAAGACGCGCATAGGGCGGCCATGCGGTGAGCGCGATGGCGAGAATGGCGCTTTCAACGCCGGGCTTCAGCGCCGCGACGAAGGCGAGCGCGAGGATGAGGCGCGGGAAGGCCAGGAATACGTCCGTCACCCGCATCAGCACCGTATCGACGATACCGCCGAAATAACCGGCGATGCAGCCGATGGCGAGGCCGATCGGCGCGACCAGAACGACGACGGCTATGACCATGCCGAGCGTGACGCGGCCCCCGTAAAGGATGCGCGAGAGAATATCGCGGCCAAGCTCATCCGTGCCGAACCAGTGCTCGGCACTCGGGAAGGCAAGGCGGTTGCCGAGGTTCTGCGCGGCCGGATCGTAAGGCGCGATGAACGGCGCCAGCAGCGACAGCGCGATGAAGACGACGATGATGGTCAGACCGATCACCGCCAGCGGGTTGGACTTGAGGTTCAGCCAGATGCGGTACCGGTTTCCCCAGGCAGCCTGTGTGCGGGAATGCGGCGTCTCATCCAGAGCCCAGTTTCTGAAATTAGCTAACATCATCGAACGCGGGGATCCATTACTCGGTAAAGCACGTCTGCGAGCAGGTTGAGGCCGACATAGATCAGGCCGATCAACAGGGTTGCTCCGACGACGGGGTTCATGTCCGCGTTCATGAGCGAGACGGTGAGGTATTGGCCAAGGCCCGGCCAGCTGAAGACGGTTTCCGTCACCACGGCGCCTTCGAGAAGGCCGGCATAGGTGAGTGCGAGAACCGTGACGAGCTGCACGGCGACCGTCGGGAAGGCGTGTCCCCAGATGACGGTCATGGCGGACAGGCCCTTGGCGCGGGCGGTGATGACATATTCACCCTTCAACGCGTCGATCATGAAGGCGCGCGTCATGCGGGTGATATAGGCCATGCTGAAATAGGCGAGAATGCAGACGGGCTGCACCATATGGGCGATGGCGTCGTAAAAGGCGTCCCAGTCGCCCGCAAGCAGAGTGTCGACCGTCATCAGGCCGGTAACCTGCGTGATCATGCCGTCATAGATGATGTCCTGCCGGCCCGGTCCGGGTGCGACGCCGAGGGTGGCATAAAAGACGAGCAGCGAAATCAGCGCCAGCATGAAGACCGGCACGGAATGGCCGGCAAGGCAGACGACGCGGATGATCTGGTCCGTCAGCTTGCCCTGCTTCACCGCGGCCCAGACGCCGAGCGGAATGCCGATCAGGGCTGCAAGAATGAGCGCTGCCGTGGCAAGTTCGAACGTGGCGGGGAACACACGGGTAATATCCACCCAGACCGGATTGCGGGTCAGGATGGAATTGCCGAAATCACCGTGCAGGACCTGCGAGACATAATGGAAGAACTGCACGACCAGCGGCTGGTCGAGACCCATTTCGGCCCGCACGCGCACGATGACGTCTTCAGGCGCGTTGTCGCCGACCGCCGCGATGACGGGATCGACAGGCATGACGCGCCCGATCATGAAGGTGATGACCATCAAACCGAACAGCGTCAGAATGACGCTGCCCAGTATCGACGATATGCTTTTGACGCGCTTGTTCAATGTCACGCTTTCTTCGCATCGTGGTAGGAATTGCCTTCGGAGAGAACACCGAGTTCGAAACCGGATACGCCCTTGCGGAAGGCAGCCGTCTTCGTGGTCTGGAACATGAACACGAACGGGCTGTTCTGCATGTGCTCGCGCTGCAGGGCTTCATAAAGCTCCACGCGCTTTGCCGGGTCCTTCTCGTCACGGGCGGCTTCCGCCTTGGCGGCAAAGTCGTCGTTCTTGAAACGCGAACGCCACAGGAAGGGCTTCGACTTGGCGTCGTCGCCATTGTCCTTGTTGATGTTGAAGACATCGGCGTTGGAGTGCGGATCGAAATAATCCGTGCCCCATGCCGAAAGCGCCATCTGGTGTTCGCGGGCGCGCATCTTGGTCAGAACCTGACGGTTTTCAGCCGATTGCAGACGAACCTTGATGCCGATATCGGCAAGGTTTGCCTGGATGGCCTGCGCCAGATCCGGGTAAGGCTGGGCGGAATAGTGATCCATGCTGATTTCGAAACCGTCGGCAAGACCAGCCTCGGCCATCAGTGCCTTGGCCTTTTCAACATCGCGCTGGAACGGAATGTCGTTGACGGCGCCCGGGAAGCCTTCCGGCTCAAAGCTCTGGTGGACTTCGTGGGTCAGCGGCACGATATTTTCCTGCATGCCCTTGTAGTCCAGCGCCCACTTGATCGCCTGCCAGACCTGCGGCTTGGCGAGGTTCTCATTGCCCTGGTTGAGCGAGATCAGAACCAGCGAAGCGATGCTCTTGCGCTCGAGTTCGATGTTCTCGTCGTTCTTGACGGTACGCAGCTGCTCCGAGGTGAGGTCGCGGGCAATGTCGATATCGCCCTTCTGCAGCATCAGCAGCTGGGAAGACGGATCGGTGACGTGGCGCAGCACGATGCGCTTGATATTGCCCTTGTAGGGGCCGTTCGGGTTGACTGTCAGCGCGACGCTTTCGCTCGGCTTCCAGGCCTGCAGGACGAAATCGCCGGAACCGGCGCTGTTCTTCTGCAGCCAGCCATTGCCAAGGTCTTCGCCGGAAGCATTGGCGAGAACCGCCTTCTTTTCGACGATCGCGCCGATATTGGCGGAGAGGCAATACAGCAGGAAGGAGATGGCGGTCGGCTTTGCCGTCGTCAGCTTCACCGTCTTGTCGTCGGCGGCAACGATGGTTGTTTCGGCATTGTCGGGCGTGAAGCCGAACTGGCTGATGATGAAGGCCGGGCTCTTGTTCATCTTGATGGCGCGCTGCAGCGAGAAGGCCACGTCTTCCGCAGTCACTTTCGCGCCGCTGGAGAACGTCGCTTCGTCACCGATCACAAAGGTGAAGACCTTGCTGTCCGCATCGGCTTCCCAGGATTTCGCGATCACCGGATCTACCTTGGTGGAATCTTCGCGATTGGCGCGCACCAGCTTCTGATACATGTTGGAGATGATTTCACCGCCGACGGCTTCGAAACCTTCATGCGGGTCAAGGCTCGTCATATTGTCCAGCTGCTGGGCCACCACCAGAATATCCTTGGGTGTCGCGGCAAATGCCGGAATACGCGCATAGGACAGGAACGGTACGGCTGCGCCGGCAATCAACAGGTTGCGTCTTGAAATCATCGAAAATCCCCTTTCGGACCTTATTTTTCGGAAAACGGTATGGGTCTGCCCCAATCCAGTCATTTTTTTTATGTTTCCCCGCGATTACCATGAGCAAACGAGGCGCGACCAATTCCAAATTTGGCAGAGCCTATGCACGGATTGCATTTGCTCCCGCCTTGACCTTTCCTCTACCAATTCCCACAAAGTCTGACGGACGCGCGCCCGCGCGGCTCCGCATATCCAAAGGTGAATGACCATGACCGATGAAAAAACCGTACCCGTCTTCGACGGCCACAACGACGTGCTTCTGCGGTTATGGCGATCGGGCAATGCTTCTCCCGAAACGCTTCTCATCGAAGGGGATACGGTCGGCCACATCGACCTGCCGCGCGCCAAGAAGGGCGGCCTGGCCGGCGGCCTCTGCGCCGCCTATGTGCCCTCGCCCAGCATGGACAAGGACGCCAATGGCGATTACTCGACACCCAACGAGGCGGATGCGCTGAAGGCGACGCTTGCCATGGCCGCCCTTTTGTTCCGGGCCGAGAAGCAGTCGAAGGGCGCTCTGAAGGTCTGCCGCACGGCCGCCGATATCCGCAACGCGATAGCCGAGGGCGCTTTCGCTTCCGTCTTCCATATCGAAGGTGCGGAAGCGATCGGTGCCGATCTGGATGCGCTCCACGTTCTCTACGAAGCGGGCCTACGCACGCTCGGGCCGGTCTGGAGCCGCCCGAACATCTTCGCTTACGGTGTGCCTTTCCGTTTCCCCTCAACCCCGGATATCGGCCCTGGCCTCACGGACGCCGGCAAGCGGCTGGTGAAGACCTGCAACGAACTGAAGATCATGGTCGACCTGTCGCACATGAACGAGCAGGGTTTCTGGGATATCGCCAAGATTTCCGATGCGCCGCTGGTGGCATCGCATTCCAACGCCTATGCGCTGTGCAATCACAGCCGCAACCTGACGGACCGCCAGCTGGACGCCATCCGCGACACGGGCGGCCTTGCCGGCATCAATTTCGGCGTTCTGTTCCTGCGTCAGGATGGCGTGAAGAACCCGAATACGGACCTGAACGAACTGGTCCGCCACGTGGACTATATCGTCAACCGCATCGGCATCGATCACGTCGCCCTCGGTTCGGATTTCGACGGCACCACCATTCCCGCCGCCATGAAGGATGCGGCCGACCTGCAATTGCTGGTCGAGGCTCTGCGCAAGGGCGGTTATGACGACGAGGCGCTTGCCAAGATCTGCCACGGCAACTGGATCCGTGTGCTGGAAAAGACCTGGGGCGCATGAGGCATAAATTGAGATTCATCTCCGGCGCAGAAACGCCGGAGACATGAAGCGGCAGGCCTTAAGCCTTCGCCGCTTTTTTCTTGCCCGTCGCCCGGAAGGCAAGAAGGCCTGCGACCAGAGCAAACATCGCCCATTTCATCGGCAGCACATCCGCCGTTTCACTGCGGATCGGGCGAACGGTCACGGTACCCGGACGCGATTCATAACCGGCCTGCCCGCTGGCCCTGGCGTCGTCGATCTGCTGCGGCGAAACGACCCATTCGGCACCCCGCATCTTGTCATAGGTCATGAAGCCGCCGCCCGCCACGATGGCGGCGACGAGCGAAAGCACTATTCTTGTGGGCATGTTCATTTGCATTCTCCTTCAATTAAAAGGAGCGTGTAGTCGCATCAAACCTCACCACCAAGCAACCGTAACGGTCAATTGGCCGCCTTTAGGAACAATCCTGCAAATCATGCATTCCATAGTTGCATTTTTACCTTTAGACTTGGCGCAATTCAGGGATAATCGGTCACAAACTTCACATCGACACTTCATGCTTTTCTGCTAATCACATTTCCTCAACCGAAACGAATTAGCGACACATTCCTGTGGTTCGCCAACCTTGGGAACGGGCGCTGGATAAAGCACATGGCAGACAAGAGCGAAATCACACAGACCGACCTCGCAGAATCCGCGGTTGAAAGCTTCTTTGCCAGAAACCGACCCTATCTGACCGCGATCGCCATCACACTGGTCTTCGTGATGATGACCTTCGCCATTTATCACCTGACGTCGGAAGTCCGCTATGACGATGTCATCGACGCGCTGACGCAGACCTCGACCTCCGCGGTCCTGCTCGCCATCGTCTTCACGGCGCTCAGCTTTTTCGCGCTGATACTCTACGACGCCAATGCCATCGAATATATCGGTCGCAAGCTGCCGTTTCCGCCCATGGCGGCAACCGCCTTTGCTGCCTACGCCATCGGCAATACCGCCGGTTTCGGACCCTTGAGCGGCGGCGCAATCCGCTTTCGCGCCTATTCGCGGCTTGGGCTTTCACCCGGCGAAATCGCCCGCGTCATCGCCTTCGTCACCCTGTCCTTCGGGCTTGGTCTGCTTTCGGTCAGCGCCATCTCCACCTTCATCGTCGCACCGCGCATCGCCTCCATCATCGGCGTCGATGCCCTGATCCTCAGAGGGGCCGCGCTGGCCGTCATCGCGGCGCTTGTCATTGCGGCCTATATCGGACGCAACGGCCACACGATCAAGCTTGGCGCCTGGCGTCTGCGCCTCCCGGACAGCCGCACCTCTTCCCGCCAGTTCCTCGTCTCGGCCTTTGATATCGCCGCCTCCGCCTCCGTGCTTTACGTGCTCCTGCCCGACACCCATCTCGGCTGGCCGACATTTTTCGCGATCTACGCCACCGCCGTCGGCCTCGGCGTCCTCAGCCATGTGCCGGCCGGTCTCGGCGTCTTCGAAACCGTAATGGTCGCAGGGCTCGGCAACGCCATCAGCGTTGACCAGCTGCTCGGAAGCCTCGTGCTTTACCGCGTGATCTATCACGTCCTGCCGCTGGTGGTCGCCATTCTGGTGATGCTCGTTTCGGAGATGAAGCAGTTTGCGGCAAAGCCTGTTGTCTCCGACATCAGCCAGCTTGCCGTGCGCCTTGCCCCGCCGCTGCTATCAACCTTCGCGATGATCCTCGGCACCATGCTGATCTTCTCGAGCGTGACGCCAACGCCGGACAGCAATCTGGATTTCCTGTCCAATTTCGTGCCGCTGCCGATCATCGAGGCGGCGCATTTTCTCACCAGCATTCTCGGCCTCGTGCTCGTCGTCGCCTCGCGCGGCCTCGGACAGCGGCTGGACGGCGCCTGGTGGATCGCGCTGGTCGCCGCGTCGCTGGCGCTGGTTCTCTCCCTCCTCAAGGCCATCGCGGTTTTCGAAGCTGCCATTCTCGGTGTCTTCATCGCCGCCCTTGCCGCCAACATGCGCAGCTTCAATCGCCATGCCTCGCTGGTGAAACAGGCGCTGGGGCCAAGCTGGCTTGCGGCCATGGCGGTCATCGTCGCGGGCGCGGCAACCATTCTGCTCTTCGTCTATCGCGATACGGATTACAGTCAGACATTGTGGTGGCAGTTCGAATTCTCCGAGGAAGCGCCGCGCGGATTGCGCGCCCTTCTCGGCCTCGTGCTCGCCTCCTCCACAATCGCCATCTTCAGTCTCATGCGGCCGGTGGCCTACAGGCCGGACGCAATCGAGGCCGACGACGTGGCAAGCGCCACCGACATCGTGCTGAAACAGGACGCGGCCGACGCCAATCTGGTGCGTATGGGCGACAAGCACGTGATGTTCTCGGAAAGCGGCAATGCCTTCATCATGTATGGTATTCAGGGCCGCTCCTGGATCGCCTTCGCCGATCCCGTCGGCGACGAGGAGGATTTCCCCGATCTGGTCTGGCAGTTCGTCGAAGCCGCGCGTTCGGCGGGCGCACGCGCCGCCTTTTACCAGATTTCGCCTTTCCTGCTCTCCCATTGCGCCGATGCGGGCCTGCGCGCCTTCAAGCTTGGGGAACTGGCGCTGGTCGATCTCACCGCCTTCGAGCTGAAGGGCGGCAAGCTTGCGACCCTTCGCCAGTCGCTGAGCCGCGGTGCCCGGGACGGGCTGAGCTTCGAGGTCGTCGAAAAGGCGCATGTGGCGGATATTCTGGACGAGCTGAAACAGGTCTCCGACAGCTGGCTTGCGCATCACAACACACGGGAAAAGCGCTTTTCGCTTGGCGCTTTCGAGCCGGATTACATCCTGTCGCAGCCCGTCGCCGTATTGCGCAAGGATGGAAAAATCACCGCTTTCGCCAATCTGATGGTAACGGACACGAAAAAGGAAGCCACCGTCGATCTCATGCGTTTTTCGCCGGATGCGCCGCGCGGCGCGATGGATTTTCTCTTCGTCAGCATCATGCAGCATCTGCGCGAGGCTGGATATGAAAGCTTCAACCTCGGCATGGCGCCCATGTCCGGCATGTCGAAGCGTGATGCGGCGCCGGTCTGGGACCGCATCGGCAGCACGCTGTTCGAACACGGCGACCGTTTTTACAACTTCAAAGGCCTTCGCGCCTTCAAGGCGAAGTTCCACCCGAAATGGGAACCCCGTTACCTCGCCGTGCAAAACGGTGCGGACGCCGCTCTGGCGTTGATGGATGCGACGGTTCTGATCAGCGGCGGCGTCAGAGGAGTGATCGGAAAATGAGAAAACCCACCATCTTGAAGGCCGCGCTTGCCGCTTCCGCCCTGTTCGCTTCCTCGCTGTTCATGTCCAGCGCCGCCTTTGCGCAGGATAAGCCGGCCTATGAGACCGGCATGATCCCCTCCGAGCATATAATGGTGCCGGATGGCGAAATTCTCGCCAGCGTCTTCCTGATTTCCGATGCTGACGGATGGACGCCTGCCGATGAGACCCGCGCCAAGGCGCTGGTGGAAAAAGGTGCCGCCGTGGTCGGTATCGATTTCAAGGAGTATCTGAAGGCGCTCGAGGCCGATGAGGACGAGTGCATCTATATGATCTCAGACATCGAGTCGCTCTCGCAGCAGATCCAGCGCACCGCCGGCACCAGCAGCTACCGCCAGCCCATCCTCACCGGCATCGGCAAGGGCGGAACGCTGGCGCTGGCAATGATTGCACAGAGCCCGGTCTCCACCGTGCGGGAAGCCATCGCCGTCGACCCCAAAGCGGGCCTGCCGCTTGAAAAGATACTTTGCACTCCCGCCACCAAGGACAAGGTGGATGGTGAAACGGTCTATGGCCTGACCGACGGCCCGCTGCCTGCGCCCGTCAGCGTGCTGTTCACGCCCGCTGCGGACCAGAAGGGCCGCGATCACGTCAACGCGCTTGTGAAGCTGCATCCCGATATCGACGTGACGGATGTGACCGACAAGGCGGACGAGGTCCTGACCCAGACCCTGTCCGATCAGGTCGACGCCGCCGGCGATACCGACAGCCCGCTTGGCCTGCCGATCAAGGTTCTGGAAACAAGCCCTGTGATGGACACCATGGCGGTGATCTATTCCGGTGACGGCGGCTGGCGCGATCTCGATGAAGAAGTGGGCGGCGCATTGCAGAAGCAGGGCATACCCGTGATCGGTGTCGATGCCCTGCGTTATTTCTGGAAAGAAAAACAGCCACAGGAAGTCGCAGGCGACCTCGCACGCATCATCGACACCTACCGCAAGGAATGGAAGGTTCGAAACGTTGTGCTGATCGGCTATTCCTTCGGTGCCGATATCATTCCGGCGACCTTCAACCTGCTGCCGGAACGCGCGAAATCGCATGTCGTACAGCTCACGCTCATGGGGCTGTCCACGGAGGTGGATTTCGAGATTTCCGTTCAGGGCTGGCTCGGCGTGGCCGGCGAAGGCAAGGGCGGCAAGACGGTTGACGACATCGCCAAGATCGATCCGAAACTGGTGCAGTGCATTTACGGCACGGAGGAAGAGGATGAAGACCCCTGCCCCGGCCTGAAGGCGAAGGGCGTGGAAACGCTCGGCATTGAAGGCGGCCACCATTTCGACGAGGATTACGAAGCGCTTGCCAACAGGATCGTGACATCGCTGAAGACCAGGCTTCCCAAATAAACTGACCAGACTGACTGCCCAGACTGGGGGCTTTCAGGCATCGCCGAATGGCCGATGCGGTTCCAATACCTTGCCTGATGGTCCCCGCTTCGCGGCCATGCTTGCGGAATCGCTTAAAGTATTATTCAAAAGAAACCGGCCGGCGCTGGATGTTCATGGTATTCCCGCAACCATGCTTCTGTTGATTGCCAACCATAGATTTATATTTCCCGACCGGTTCAGGGAGCCGCCGCATGTCCACGTCAAAAAGAAAGACAAAAACACCAGTTCTCGTGGAACGGATCGATCAATTCGTCGGCCGGGTCAGGGAGGCGATGAAAAGCGACGACACCTTGCGAAACCGGAAAATCCGCGATCTGTGGGATGCCGAGGTTCGCTACCATTTCGACAATGGCCGCACGGAAAAAACGCTTGAACTTTACATCATGAAATATCGCTATGCCCTGAAGGCTGAATTCGGCCCAAAGAGCACGCCGCTTGCCATCTGCAACATGAAAAAGCTGCGCGAGCGGCTGAACGCCTATATCGAGCGGGCGGACTATCCGAAAACCGGCGTGGCGACATCCATTGTCGAAAAAATCGAACGGGCGGAATTCAACACCGCCGGTCGCAAGCCGACCGTTCTTCTACGCATCGCCGATTTCATTTCGGCGATGAACGGCATGGGTGCCAAAGAAGAGATGCAGGCTTTGTGGAACGCCGAAATCGACACCATGAAGGGCCGGGCGCAGACGACGATCATTTCCTACATCACGAAATATCGCAACGCCATCCGCGAAGCCTTCGGCGACGACCATCCGATGCTGAAGATCGCCACCGGCGATGCCGCCATGTATGAAGACGCCCGCCGGGTGAAGATGGAGAAGATCGCCAACAAGCATGGCGCACTGATCACCTTCGACAATTACCAGCAGGTTCTGAAGATTTGCGCCGATAAACTCCTGTCCGCCGATCCCCTCATGATCGGCATCGGCCTGATCGGCATGACGGGGCGACGCCCCTATGAGATTTTTACCCAGGCCGAGTTTTTCCCGGCGCCCTATGGCAAGGGCGTTTCCAAATGGAGCATCCTTTTCAACGGCCAGGCCAAGACGAAACAGGGCGAAGGAACGAAGTTCGGGATTACCTACGAAATTCCGGTTCTTGCCCGCTCCGCCACCATTCTGTCCGCCTATGAGCGCCTGCGCACGAGCGGGCAGGGAAAACTG
The DNA here is from genome assembly GCA_025560025.1 of Agrobacterium tumefaciens. Lineage (NCBI taxonomy): Bacteria > Pseudomonadati > Pseudomonadota > Alphaproteobacteria > Hyphomicrobiales > Rhizobiaceae > Agrobacterium > Agrobacterium tumefaciens. Next base: position 2,206,460 of record CP048485.1, read on the forward strand.
TGGCACGGCATGTCGATCGACGATTTTTCGTCCGAAACCCGCCTGCTGCTGCGGGACACGGTCTTTAATCTGTTCGAGGATCTCTGGCCGCGGCAAGAACTTCCCAAGCCCTATGGCCTCAGACACCTATACGCCGAGGTGGCCTATCATAATTTCGCGCCGCCCCACGTCACCAAGAACAGCTATTTCGCCGCCATTCTCGGCCACAACAACAACGACCTCGAAACATCGCTATCCTATATGACCTACACGCTGCCGGAAGATCGCGACGACGCGCTGGCACGGGCAAAGCGCACGAATGAACGGACATTGCAGCAAATGGCTGCCATCGCGCCCGTCTCCAGGTAAAATCCCGTAGCGCGGCAGCCGGTCATCGGTAATGCGCGCTTGAGGCACTGTTTTCGCCCCTGCTGGCCGCAGGTTTCATCCCGCGGCCAGCAGGGTCTCCATTAAGCTCGTCCGTCGTTGGACGTCCGGTAAAGCAGGGTCAGGACGGTCAGCGCCAGCCCCAGCAGCGCCACCGAGCCGAAAATGTAGAAGTTCCACTCAGGCGCCAGCCCCCGTTGCAGGACGAGGCCACCGATCATGGGACCGGCAATGCCGCCCAGCCGCCCGACTGCCAGCGAAAAGCCGAGACCCGTGCCACGAATATGGACGGGGTAAAGCCGTCCAACCAGAACATTGGCAAGAATCTGGGTTCCAATCGTTCCGGCACCGGCAAGGGCGACGAAGAAATAGAGAAGCGGCCCCTTGTTGACTGTCAGGGCCCAGATGGAGGCGGCACCGATGGCGAAGAGAACCGCCACGACCACCTTGACGTTCCCCTTGTCGGCAAAGCGTCCGCCCACGAGAATGCCGATCGCGGCCCCGACATTGAGCATGATCGAGAAGCTGAGTGCCGAGCTGATATCGTAGCCCATCTTGTTCATGATGGTGGGCAGCCAGTTGACCATGCCGAAGGTCAAGAGCAGCGAGCAAAAGTGAATGCCCCAGGCATTCAGTGTCGAAAGCAGCCGGCCTTCCGAGAACAGCGCACCAACGCCGCCCTTTTGAATTTTGGCATGTGGCACGATGCGTTGCAGGCCGTAGGTGTCGCAAATTCCGTCAGCTTCCGCCTGCCGGCCCTTGCTCGCCAGCCATTCCGGCGATTCAGGCAGGAACCGCATGAACAGCGGCAGAAGAATGAGCGGCAGGCCGCCGATCAGCATCAGCGGACGCCAGCCATAGCTTTCCAGAAGAAGGATGCCCATGAGGCCGGAAATGATGCCGCCGATAAGGTAGCCGAGGAACGACAGGGAATTTGCCTGCGCCCTGCGTTTGGGCGGCGAGAATTCCAGCACCAGTGCCGTCACCGTCGGCAGGAGAGCGCCGAGCCCCAGACCGGCGAGAAACCGCGTGATTTCAAAAGCGAGGAAGTTCGGCGTCATGGCCGAGGCGATCATCATTGCTGAAAATCCGGCGAGGCTGATGAGAACGACCTTCCGGCGGCCGATGCGGTCCGCCATGGTGCCGGCGAATAATGCGCCGAGCAGCATGCCGAACAGCGTCAGCGCCGCAGCCCGCCCAACCATGGCGGGATTGAGCGCCCATGCGCCTTCTTTCAGCAATGCCGGTGCAACCGCGCCGTAAACGACCAGATCGTACCCATCGAACATGATCATCAGACCGCATGTCGCGATGACGCCGGCCGGGTTCTTCGTCCGCACTGAAGCGGCGCTCATATAATTCGTGGACATATTCCTCCCTTTCACGCATGACCGCGCCATCCGGAATGGATCGGCGTCTTCCCGTTCTTGCGATTGCTCCGTGGGTACCCGGCTTGCTCCACCCTGATGTGTGTCCCGCTCCTGTCAAGACACCTATCGCCGATATCACCCGTCTTCGATTAAATGTTGCGTTTGCAAAAATTGCAATTGAAATATTAACGCCCATTAGCTGCCATGACTGACGTGGGTTTCAGTCGCGCTGGAGCCCTGAAATCCTCGATAGCGTCGGCGTCCAGTTCAAAATACGGATGCGGTTATAGACGCCGTGGATGACAAAAGGATCGGCGTCGCTGAAAGCAATCACATCCTCGATGCAGAGAGCTTCGGCAATGATGAGGGCGGCTGCAGAACCGCCGCTCTCAGCCTGCATCGGCCCGGATGCAAGAATTCTGAACCCTTGCGGCAAACCGACCTCGTTACGCAAATGAGCCTTGTGGGCATCCATCTGCGTCGCCCGTTGCTCCACGGCAGCGGGATCGCTTTCGGCAAAACGTACGTAAAACCTCGGACGATCACTCGCGCCGGTCATCTGGCGAGCACGAAATCGTGGTTCACCGACCAGAACCAGTCGCCGGTGAAACCCAGATCCCCAGCCTTTTCCGCATCTTCCACTCGCTGGAAATCGGCCAGCAAGCTTTCCTTCACGCCGAAAACCGCGTCCGAACGGATATAGGGATCATCGGGGTCGAAAATATGGGTGACAAGCGTGGTGAAGCCCTGCGCCGAAACGATATAGTGCAGATGCGCCGGCCGGTAGGGATGACGCCCCATGGCCCGTAGCAACTGCCCGACAGGGCCGTCATCCGGTATCGGGTAATATTTCGGTTTGGTGGCGCGGAACCAGTAGCGCCCGTCCTCGCCGGTGATGAAGACGCCGCGCAGGTTGAAATCGGGCTGAATGCCCTTTTGCTGCACGTCGTAGAAACCTTCATCATTGGCCTGCCAGACATCGATGCGCGCACCTGCGACCGGCGCCCCGTCAGTATCCAGAATGAGGCCGGTCACCACCATATCCTCGCCCTTGCCATCAAGGCAGATATTGGCACCCATCGGCATTTCCGGCGCATCGGCCACATGAAAAGGCCCAAGAACGGTGGATTCGGACGCGCCGCTGGGCTTGCGGTGATTGATGGCGTCGACCAGCATGGAAACGCCGAGAATATCGGAGAACAGGATCCACTCCTGCCGCCATTCATTGCAGATCTGGCCAACCTCGGTCAGAAAATGGATGGCCTTCATCCACTCTTCCTCGGTCGGTTCGATCTCTTTCACCGCCTCATGAAGCTTTCGGGTGACAACCGCCATGATCTCCTTGAGACGCGGATCGTCACAGTCCCGCATACGGGCAATCACGGTCTCGGCCGACCGTTCCTCGACGAAATAACCGTCGTCACCGGTCGTTTTCATATCCATAATCTTCTCCTCCCATCATTGCCGCGCCCTGTTTGCCGGATCACTCCGGCCGCGCACCATCGAAGGCGCGTTGCAACAGGGTGCGGATCGCGGTTCTTTCGATTGGCCGCGGGCACCAGTAAGGATTGGCCGTTGCAAGCTCGGCCATGGGGTCGAGATCGTCCGGCCGCACGCCAAGGGCTGCGAGGCTGGCCGGCGCGCCGAGCCGGGCGGCGAAGTCGTAAAGCCCCGCTCCCGCCCTGCCACCAACCAGTGCCGCCAGCGGCGCCAGGAGATCCGGCACCGCCTCTTCCACATAGGCGATGGTGTGCGGCAGCAGCACCGCATGGGTTTCCGCATGCGGCAGATCGAGACTGCCGCCAAGCGTGTGGCAAAGCTTGTGATGCAGCGACATGCCGACGGCACCCAGCACCGTGCCGCATAGCCATGCCCCATAAAGCGCGCCTTCACGCGAACCGATATCCTGCGGCGCAGCCTTCACACCGGGAAGCGCCTCGACCATCGCCCGCAGCCCTTCCACCGCCATCAGGCTGGCGATGGGATTGCGATCCCGAGCATAAAGGGCCTCGGCCGCATGGGCCATGGCGTTCAGCCCGCTCGTCATGCTGATGGCAACCGGAAGGCCTAGTGTCAGTTCCGCATCGTAAATCACCACTTCCGGCAGGATTTCCGGCCCGCGCATGGTGGTCTTCACGCCATTTTCCGTCTGGCCGAGAATGGGCGTCACCTCCGAGCCGGCATAGGTCGTCGGAATGACGATCTGTGCCGCATCGGTGCGCAAGGCGATCGCCTTGCCAAGGCCAGTGGTAGAGCCGCCGCCGAGCGACAGGACACAATCCGCACCGGCGGCGCGATAAGCATCGACCGCCCTTTTCGTCACCTCGACCGGCGTGTGCATCGCCGCATCGGAGAAGACGCCGGCGGCAAGCCGGCCAAGCCGGGCCGCCAAAGCCTCCGCATCCCCCTTCTGCTGCGGCGTGGAAAGCACCAGCGCCCGAGACAGGCCAAGGCGGCGGATTTCCTCCGCCACGCCCACCGAACTACCCGCGCCGAAGACGATGCGGGCCGGGGCCGCCATATAGACGAAGGGCTGCATGGCTCAGGTCCCGTCGAGCTTGAACAGGCGGCGCGCATTGGTGCGGCCGATCTTCACCCGGTCGGCCTCGGCAATGCTCGTCGCGTTGAACCAGTCAGAGGCGTGGTCGATATTCTCGAAGGGCCAGTCGGTGGAAAACAGGATGCGGTCAGCGCCGATTTCCAGAATGGCGTCGATCAGCGTCTGGGTGCGAAAATTGCCCGAGGTGGTGATGTGGAAATTCTCGTTGAAATAATCCACGAAACGGCGCTTAGCCGGATAGCGCGGCGGCAGCTTCACCCAGGCATTGCGGTGGTCTATGCGCCACATCATGTAGGGCAGGCCCTCGCCCATATGGCCGAGAATGATGTTGAGGCGCGGATGCTCGTCGAACAGGCCGGACGCCATGAGGCGCAGCGCATGGACCGCCGTTTCCTGCGCGAAGGCCCAGGTGGGACCAAGCAGCCAGGGGTGGCCGTCATAGATGCGCGAATCCTGCGGCAGCGGGTTACGGGGGTGCAGGTAGAAAGGCACGTCGAGCTTTTCGACCTCGCCCCAGAACGGACGATATTGCGGCAGGTCGTAATAAAGCGGCGTCTGGCCGTCACCTTCCTGGCTGAAACCGTTGACGAGCGCACCGACGAAACCCAGATCGTTGATACAACGCTGCAATTCCTCGGTCGCCGCATCCGGGTCCTGCAAAGGCAGCGCTGCGAAGGCGAGGAAGCGATCCGGCCGCTTGGCGCATTCCTCGGCCAGAACATCATTGGCGCGCCGTGCGATCTCGATCGCCTTTTTCGTGTCGGGAATGGCCTGCACCGCCGGCGCGTTCAGCGACAGGATCATGGTTTCGATGCCATGCGCATCCATCAGCTTCAGGCGCGTATCCTGAATGTCGAGCAGGCGATGCTGCAATTCCTTCCAGTAATCGCCGGGCACGAACCCGGCCGAATCCTGAAGTGTTTCCGGGATTGCGAAATGCTCCTCGAGAGCGACCTTGCCTTGCATGTTGTTTCCTCCGAAATCGCTGTTCATGTGCCGCCAGATAAGCGGTCAATATTGGCCTTTGGGTTCGAGACCCAGCATGCTCTGGCCGATCATGGTGCCCACGGCATCCCAGTTCATGCTGATGTGACGGCCGACCGCATTCGCATCCCGCCAGGCGCGCTGCACCGGATTGGAAAGATCGAGCCCGACGCCGCCGGTGGAATCGTTGAGCGCCTGCACGGCGCGCAGCGCCAGCGACACCGAAAAGGACTGGCCACGACGGCTGAGAAGGCGGTCATCCACCGTGAATTCCGCCCGGCCCTCGACCCTCGCCTGCGAAAGCGCCTGTGCCCGGGCAACATCGCGCAGCAGGATTTCGCAGGCCGCGTCCACACTCGCCGCCGCTTCCGCAACACGCAGCTGGATGGTGGGAAATTCAGCCATGCGGTTATTGCCGCCGGCCACTGCACCGCGCGTCACCCGGCCGCCGACATGGTCAACATAGGCGGTGAGAGCGCCCTTGGCCGCGCCGACGCCGGCCGCCGCGAGACAGGAGGGGATGCCGGTCAGAAGCGGCATGTTGAAGAGACCTTCCTCGGCATAATAATGTCCGCCGGGCGTATGGCCGCTCGTCGCATCCGGAAAGGTCAGAACCCGGTGTTTGGGAACGAAGACATCATCGAGAACCAGCGTCTTGGAACCCGTGCCGGCCAGTCCCACCACATGCCAGGTATCTTCAATCACATATTGGCTGGCGGGAACCAGAAGAAAAGCGGGAACCGGCTTGCCCTCGCCCTGCGGCGGCAGGATGGCGGCACAGAGAGACCATTGGGCATTCTCGCAGCCCGAGGCGAAGGCCCATTTGCCGCTCAGGCGATAACCGCCATCGGCTGCCTCCGCCATCTTTACCGGCGCATAGGAACCGCACAGAAGCGCGTCAGGATTTTTACCCCACACATCTGCCTGCGCCTCCGCAGGAAACATTGCCAACAGCCATTGATGGGCGGAAAGCAGGCCGGCCACCCAGCCGGTCGACGCACAGGCAGCCGAAAGCTCGATATTGGCTTCGACAAGCTCGGCGAAGTCACCGCCCTTGCCACCGAAAGCCCGGGGCTTGACGATATCGAAATAGCCAATGTCACGCAGAGCCTCGATATGTGCGGGGGGAACGCGCCGCGCTTCCTCTGTCTGTCTGGCGCTGGACCGGAAAAGATCGGCTATGCCGGCAACGCGGCTGGCGAGGCGAACACGCGGGTTCGTTTGCGCCGGCTGCGGCGCATGGCTCATATCGTTCATGATTGTCTCCTTCCGGAATGACTGGGCCGGGAATTATGCGGCCGAAAAATATCAGGCGGGCACGTGTGCCGGGCTTGCGGCGCAATATTGCGCGTTTTCGTAAAGCAGTGGCCTCGTCGTCTCGCTGACATCGGCCGAAACCACCTGCCCGATGAAGACCGTATGCGTTCCATATGGCATTGCCGCGACACGGCGGCAGGCAATGGCGGCATGGGCCTGGGGCAGATAGAGAACGCCGTTGTCATGGCGCTGCCAGTTGCCATCGCGAAAACGCTCCTCCGGCGAAACCTTGCCGCTGAAAGCATCAGACAGCGCGATTTGATCCTGCGTCAGCACATTGACGATGAAATCCGGCCGGCAGAGCAGCAATTCGTGCAGCAGCGTGCGGTTGTTCAGGCAAACCAGAAGAGAAGGCGGCTCCATCGAGACGGAGGTGACGGCCGTGACCGTCATGCCGTGATCGCGCTGATCACCCGAGGCACAGGCGGTGATGACCGTCACGGTCGCCGGAAAACGGCGCATCGTTGTACGGAAATTCTGGCCGACACCTTCAGGCGCAAGATTGTTCAGGCCAAACAATGCTGATGTCATGAGATCCTCCCAAATCCTGCATTCTTAGTTATTTTCATTTGCAACATTTGTCAATGCAAATGTTTTTCCACCATTAAATGCCGCGAATTTGCCTCGCATCCCCCTATCTTCTGGAGCGAAGCTATTGAAACTGATGGATTATGCCGGTACAGCCGATGGGTGCGCCACATCATCTGCGCACGTGGTTCTCAAACGGGGTTTTGCTTGTGTCCTATCAGTTCACTGACTCGGTACCCTACCTGCTCAACTGGGTGGGCGTTCGGCTTGGAGAGCGCTTCTCCGTGAGGCTGGCATCCTACGACATGACCCTGCCGATGTACCGTGTGCTGGCGGCGTTGAGACAGGATGAGAGCAAAACGCTGACGGAGCTTTCCGACATGGTGTCGGTGGAGATTTCCACGCTCTCACGGCTCGTTGGCCTGCTCGTCAGGCGCAACCTCGTCAGCCGCGTCAGGCCGGCCGATAATGCCCGCATCGTGCGTATCACGCTGACGCCAAAGGGCGAGGAACTTGCCGACGAACTCATGCCCATCGCCGCCATGTTCGAAAAAACCGCAATCGAGGGCCTCGACCCTGCAGAAGTGAAACTTTTCAAAAGCATCCTGCGCCATATCGGCCGCAACATCGCCAGTCTCTGATCACCCGGAAACTCACTGCCCGCATCGCGGTCTTCACGTGCAATGTACTTGTAATGGCTGGTTCCTATCCCTGTGGAAACTTACCGCAGCGGAGGAGAATTACCCATGCCCGACAGATCGTCACCCGCCTTCCCGGCGGCGATCGCCATCGTCACCGCGTCGATCCTGCTTTCGGCCTGTGCCTCGACAGTCATGAAAAGCTACATCGGCGCTCCCATCAGCAGCGTGATGCTGGATTACGGGCCGCCGGACAATATTTACAGCCTCGGCGCAGGACAGCAGGCCTATCAGTGGCGAAAAAACAAGACGCAGGCGGTCGCGGGATCGTCGAGTGGTGAGGTACGGACAACACGGCGTGGCGAGCGTTACGAAGTGTCCGAGACGCCGGGTTATGTGGAGCGCATAGAGTGCTTCTACACGTTCTTCACACGCAATTCCGGTGGAGAATGGTATGTCACGAGTTTCCGGCAGCCTTCGCTAGAATGCGAATGATCGTTTCGGGATTTCAAACTCCAGCCTGTTTGACCGCCGCTTTGATGTTTAAAGCGGCGGCGTTCTTTTGAACATTCTCCCTGAAACCTGTCATCGGATGAACCGGTCAGAAGCGATAGTTCAGGCCGGCCTTGATGACATGATCACTCACATCGGTCTTCGACCTGCCGCTGGCGGTCGTTGTCGACACATTTCCGGTGCTGACATAATTATATTCAAACTTGGCCGACAGGCCGCCGCCGAAGCTCTGTTCGACACCCGCGCCAACCAGATAGCCCTGCTTCCAGCCATCGGGACCCGTGACGCCGTTTCCATCCTTGAACTTCGTGGTGGTCAGGCCGGCGGTGCCGTAAACAAGCGTGCGGTCAAGCGCCACGCCGGCCTTCATCTTCGCCGCACCACGGAAACGCTCCCTCAACCGGCCGTTCGGCACGCGCGCGTCGTTACCAAGGTAAGAACCTTCGATTTCAGCGCCGACAACGCCGGAGCCGAACTGGAAATTATAACCGGCCTGCACGCCCCCTGTCAGTCCACGGCCGCTGGCCAATGGGTTCAACCTCGGGGAGGCGACGCCGCCATGCGCACCGACATAGGCGCCGCCCCATGAGAAGGCCGGCTGATTGCCGTAATCAAAAGATTGCTGCGTATTGTAATTCGTAAGATCGGCGGAATAGGCGCCTGTTGCAGCCGCAATGGCGATGGTCACGGCGACAAGCGATTTTTTGATGATCGACATGAATGACTCCAGGGGAAACCGATGCGCCATAGGCGCTTGCAGGGTTTCAGTTCGCGTTGAAGAACCGGAAACCGGCTCCCGTTAGCCTGCTGCGCAAATCAGCACGAGATGCGGATGAGCTCAGCAGATAAGGGCATTTTCCCCGCGAGAGTTACGCCTGCATTGCACGCCGTAAATTTTCTTCAAAATAAGTGATTTATTTAATATACTTAGAAGAATTTCTTTAACTAAATCGTAAGGAATTTCATTGTCACGGACGCGATTCATCGCGCCGTGTGCAGCCTATTCGCTTCCAACTGCAACATTTTTCGATGAGACGGATTGAATTTCCAGCCGCACACAAAAACCGGGATCGAGATCGACAAACAGGACACGCCCGCCATGAAGCTCGGCCGCCTTCTGGACGAGGTTCAAGCCGAGGCCTGCTCCCGGCGAATTCGTGTTGATGCGGTGAAACGGCTCGAACACCTGCTCGCGCTCGGAGACGGGAATGCCCGGCCCTTCGTCGCAAACATCAATGAAGCCCGCAGCACCGACCCGGATCATGATAGCGCCCTTGCCGCCGCCATGATCGATGGCGTTGCGGACGAGGTTGACGACCGCCATCTCGACAATCGACGTCTGCATCGTCAACACGACATGGCTTTCGCTCGGTTCGAAATCGAACTCGTAACCGGCATCCATCGCGATCGGGGCAAGATCGGTCGCGATGCGCTCGACAAGTGTGTTCAGATCCTGCTGCACGGCAGGCAATTCCACCGCGCCGACCGCCTGCATCTCCAGCAGCTGATGGGCGACGCGTGTGAGACGGTCAATATCGGCCCGGAGCTGCCGGCTCAGCGCGTCGTCGGGCAAAAGGTCGGCCCGGACACGCGCAATTGCAATCGGCGTTCGCAACTCATGCGCGGCATCGGCAAGAAAGCGGTTACGGCGATTATATCCCTCATCCAGCTTGGAGAGCGCCACGTTGAAGGCGTCCACCAGCGGAATGATTTCACTGGGCACCTTGGAACGGTCGATACGGGCGGAACGGTTCTCGAAATTGATCGACTTCGCCTGTTTGACCGTTTCAATCAGACCACTCAGTGAACGGCCGACTGCTCTCGGAGTCACGAGCAACGTCGCGATGCCGGTCAGGATCAGCATTGGCACGACGACGATAAGGATGATGAAGCCTACACCTGGCAGCACGGTAAGCCAGCGTATGTCGCCATTGGCATCTTTTTCCAGATCCAGCTGGATGTTGATCCAGAGACTGAGGCCGTCATTCGGGAAGCCTTTCTCCGTCCCGGCAATGAATTGCAGCCGCCCGGCCGGCGTATCGCGGTTCTCCATGGTGGCCCGGACTGTTTCCCCGGCTTCCACGCGCGCCCTTTCAATGCTCCGGGGGAATGCCGCCGCCAGGGCAGGTGCCGGGACTTCTCCATATTGCAGGACAATTTCATCGGCATCCCGCACCACGAACCACAGATTTGGATAACGCTGTTTCAGCTCCATCAATCCGGGCGTGGCCGACACCTGCGCCCGGCCCTGCGCATCCTTTGTCACACTTTCCGCAATGATGCGGGCAGCCTCTTCATTGGCGCCCTCCAGCCGTGGATCGATGATCCAGATCCAGCCGACGAGGAGAATGACAAAAAGAACGAGCAGGAACGCCTGCAAGGCGAAAAGGCGCTTCATAAGCGCCCATCGCAGGGACCGGTTGCGTTTTTCCTTCATGTCGTCGACCGGATGAGATAGCCGATGTTGCGCACGGCCCTTATCTCGACCGTGGCTTCGGCCTGTGCAAGCTTCTTCCTGATCCGGGAGATATGGGCGTCGAGAGCATTCGACTCGATCTCGTCGTCCAGGGTGTAAACCGCCTCGATCAGATTGGATCGTGTCACGATGCGGTTCGGCCGTCGCATCAGGGCTTCAAGCACCAGATACTCCCGACGCCGAAACTCGATGATGGAACCGGCAATACTGATTTCGTTGCTTTTCGGATCGATGCTCAGATTCCCAAAACTCACATATTTGTCGGAAAGCGAAGGGCCGCGCCTGTGCAGCGCGCGAAGGCGAGCCAGCAATTCCTCGATTGCAAAGGGCTTGGCAAGATAATCATCCGCGCCGGCATCGAGCCCATCAACGCGGTGATCGACGCTGCCAAGCGCCGTCAGCACAAGGATCGGCACGGAATGTTTGCGTCGACGAAGCGACGACACGAGGTTCAGCCCCTCACCATCAGGAAGGCGGCGATCCAGAACGAGCACATCATAGGCCCCGTCGCGGGCAAGAGCATCGGCATCGCTGATGGTGCTGACGTGATCCGCAAGCACATCGCGCCGGCGCAGGGCCTCGAGCAGCGCTCGCGCCATTTCGGGTTCATCCTCAAGAAGCAGGATTCGCAACGACTTTTCCTCAAAGGTGAGTTCTTGCAGCCCACCACTGGTCGGTGAATATTGCAGTTACATTGCAGGCGGGAGCCGGACTCTTCTTTAGCACCTTGCCAGACACAAGCCGACCGCCATCGCGCGACTTCTCAGAAAACGTCCGCCGAACACATGCTAGGTATTTGCCCCAGACCTGTATCCATGCCTTGCATAAAATCGGTCAAGCTCGCGCTGTTGCGGCACCTCGCCGGTATAAATCGCAATATAGTCCGGGATCCTTTTCATCCGCACGGCCACATCCTCCTCCGATTGCATGGAGATATAGCCGATCTGGACGAGATAGGTGGTCCGGGCGCGCACATCCGCCATGGTTTCGGAATGGCCAAAACGCATGAACATGCGCGAAAGCGCATCCATCCTCGTCTGGTCGGCTTTGCGCACCTCGGCAAGAATATCATCCGACTGAAGCGCCCAGCTGCGAACCGCGAATTCGAACTTGCTGTCGAAAAGGCCGGGATCCAGCCAGCAATCGAAAACATTCAGCATCGCTTCCGCCAATGTTTCCGCATAGGCCTCCGACTGCCTGACGATGCTCCCGGTATTCTTCTCGCGCCAGCGGGAGACAAGTGCTGCCAGCAATTCCTCCCGGTCCCGGAAGAACCAGTAGAAACTGGTACGCGACAGGCTCAGCTTTTTCGCCAGCGGCAGGATTTTGACGGAGTCCACACCGGACTCGAGCAGAGCCTGATAGGCAGCCTCCAGCCACCCCTCCTGCGATCCGCGCCAACCGGTTTCGTTCAATGTCGCTTCCATGGTGATTTCCTATCAAATCGGCCTGGTTGCGACAAGCCGAATGTCCACCCCTGTCGAAAGCATAAACACATGTGTTTTATTAATTGACACTTATGTACATTTCCACCTAGCCTTCTCTCATCAGCACCATCCGGAGAACGGCAATGTCGAATGATCCCCTTCTTCAGCCCTACCGGCTAAAGCATCTCACCCTGCGCAACCGCATCATCGTCACCTCGCATGAACCCGCCTATCCGGAAGACGGCATGCCGAAGGAGCGTTACCGCGCCTATACGGTCGAGCGGGCGAAAGGCGGGGTGGCGATGACGATGACGGCCGGTTCCGCCGCCGTCTCGAAGGACAGCCCGCCCGTCTTCAACAATCTGCTGGCCTATAAGGATGAAATCGTTCCGTGGATCAGGGAAATGACCGACGCCGTGCATGAAGAAGGCGCGGCAATCATGATCCAGCTGACCCATCTTGGCCGCCGCACCCGCTGGGACAAGGGCGACTGGCTGCCCATCCTCGCGCCCTCCCATCACCGCGAAGCCGCCCACCGGGCTTTCCCGAAGAAGATCGAGGACTGGGATATCGAGCGCATCATCAAGGATTTTGCCGATGCCGCAGAACGCATGAAAGCAGGCGGCATGGACGGCATCGAACTGGAGGCCTATGGCCATCTCATCGACCAGTTCGTCTCACCGCTGACAAACGAGCTGGACAGTCCCTATGGCGGTTCGCTGGAAAACCGCATGCGCTTCTGTCTCGACGTCTTCAAGGCGATGCGCGAACGCGTCGGCGACGATTTCATCCTCGGCGTGCGCTATACAGCCGACGAATGCCTCGAGGGCGGCACCGGAAAGGCAGAGGGCCTGGAAATCTCCAGACGGCTGAAGGAGAGCGGCCTGATCGACTATCTGAACGTCATTCGCGGCCATATCGACACCGATCCCGGTCTGACCGACGTCATTCCCATTCAGGGCATGGCCAATGCCCCGCATCTGGACTTTGCCGGTGAAATCCGCGCCGCGACCAGCTTCCCCACCTTTCACGCCGCCAAGATCCAGGATGTGGCCACCGCCCGATATGCGATCGCCTCCGGCAAGGTCGATATGGTCGGCATGACGCGCGCTCACATGACCGACCCGCATATTGTGCGAAAGATCATGGACAAGCGGGAGGACGACATTCGCCCCTGCGTTGGCGCCAATTACTGTCTCGACCGCATCTATCAGGGCGGCCTCGCTTTCTGCATTCACAATGCGGCAACCGGCCGCGAGGAAACCATGCCGCATGAGATAACCAGGGCAGCCCAACGGCGGAAGATAGTCATCGTCGGCGCCGGCCCGGCTGGCCTCGAGGCCGCGCGTGTCAGTGCCGAGCGTGGCCATGAGGTCATCGTCTTCGAGGCCGCAAACAATCCCGGTGGCCAGATCCGCCTGACCGCGCAAAGCGAACGCCGCCGCGAAATGATTGGCATCATCGACTGGCGCATGAGCCAGTGCGAAAGGCTCGGCGTCACCTTCCATTTCAACACATGGGCGGAAGCGGACACGGTTCTTTCGGAAAATCCCGACGTGGTGATCATCGCCACCGGCGGGCTGCCGCATACAGACGTACTTTCAAAAGGCAACGATCTCATCGTCTCGGCATGGGATATCATTTCCGGCGACGTGAAGCCGGGCACCAATGTGCTGGTTTTCGACGATGCCGGCGACCATGCGGGCCTGCAGGCCGCCGAATGTCTCGCGAAGACAGGCGCGAAAGTGGAGATCATGACGCCGGACCGCGCCTTTGCCCCTGAGGTCATGGCGATGAACCTTGTTCCCTACATGCGCTCGCTGCAAAAACGCGACGTCACCTTCACCGTCACCTACCGTCTGGAGGCCGCGGAAAGAAGCGGCAACCAGCTCATCGCCCACATCGGCAGCGATTATGGCGGCGTGACGAAATCGAGAACCGTGGACCAGATCGTCGTCAATCACGGCACGATCCCGCTGGATGATCTCTATTTCGAACTCAAGCCGGGCTCGAAGAACCTCGGCGAAATATCCTATGACGCCTTGCTTGCGGGCGCTGCCCAGACCGTCGAGCGCAATCCTGCCGGAACCTATCGGCTGTTCCGCATCGGCGACGCGGTTGCGGCGCGCAACACCCATGCGGCGATCTACGATGCGCTACGTCTCGCAAAGGACCTTTGAGACAAACGGGAGCCGCAGCATTGCGACCCTCGTTTCAAACCTCCAGAGACACCGCAAACCGTTGATCGAATCTCAAGAACTGCAATCGCCCTCCCAGACGGTCGATGGCCATCTTGACGATCGCAAGCCCGAGGCCGCTTCCACCCGGTTCCGATCGCGGCGAACGGTAGAAACGCTGCAGCACACGCTCCTGCTCCTCCACGGCGATCCCCGCCCCTTCATCGATGACAACGACGTTGACCTTGCCGCCGATCAATTCGGCGCGGCATTCGACTGTCGAGCCCTTCGGCGAGTGCTGCACGGCATTCTCCATGACATTCCTGATGGCAAGCCGAAGGAGCGAGCGGTCCGCCTCGACGAGGATCGTATCCGCCTCTTCCGGGAGCTGGCAGGCAATATCCACCTCCCGCAGTCGTCTCAGCGGCTCAAGTTCCTGAATGACATCCAGAATGAGCCGGGGAACATCCACCCCGGTTTTCGCCGTCCGCGTTTCGGTGGCATCGACGGCGGCCAGATCGATAAGCTGCTTGGCCATCCGGCTTGTCCGGTCGACGCTCTGCTCGATACGCCTGAGCGCCTGTTGCTGAACCTCCGGATCGGTCGAGCGCATCGCCACCTGCGCCTGCGTTTTCAGGCCGGCAAGCGGTGTCTTCAATTCATGGGCGGCATAGGTCGTGAATTCACGCTCCCTTTCCCGCGTCGCCTGAACGCGCGCAAGAAGGCTGTTCAAGGCGTGGATCATCGGCCGAAGCTCCGATGGCGTTCCCCTGTCGGCGAAGGCATGAAGCTCGGTTGCATCGCGTGCTTTCAGACCGTTCGCGAGCTTCTGCAGGGGAGCAAGGCCCCGCGAAACACAGAACCAGATGAGGCCGGCCATCAACGGCATGATGAAAAGCGCCGGATAAAGAAGTCCCTTGATCACATCATCGACAAGACGGTCGCGGACCTGAATGCTGTCTCCCACCAGAACCCTGACGCCGAGATCGGGCTTGACCACGGCATAAACGCGCCATTCGACACCATTGATGACCGTATTCTGAAAACCCGAGACATGTTCAGACAGGGAAGCGGTGGGCGCACTGTCCGATTTGCTCAGGAGACGACCGTTGACCGACCAGATCTGGCAGGCAAGCTGGCGTTCATAAGAAGGTATCGACGCGACCGCATCGTCATCCGCATGACCATCCGTGGCGGGCATGTGGCTGACAACGCCAATATCGACCGGACGGTGGCCGACGAGAGAAGCGACCATGCTTGCCGATTCCATCAGACGCGCATCCAGAACATGCTCCAGCCGCGCCTTTGTGCTGGTGTAGATCCACACGCAGCCGGACAGCCAGACGACGCCCGTCATCAACAGCAGCACGGTGAACAATCTTGCCCGAATGGACATCACGCAGCCCTCCCGACACGGTAGCCCACACCCCGCACCGTTTCGATGAAACCGGCACCCAGCTTCGAGCGAAGCTTGTGGATGTGAACCTCGATGGTGTTGCTTTCCACATCCTCCTGCCAGCCATAAAGCTTTTCCTCCAGAACCGGCTTGGAGAAGATCATGCCGGGATTTTGCATGAGGGCATGGATGATCGCGAATTCACGGCGCGACAGGGGAATGATGCTGTCGGCCCTCTTCGCCACCATCTTCGCCGGATCGAGCGTCACGCCCAATGCGGACAGCGTCCCCTCCGAACGGCCTTCGCCGCGGCGGATGATGGCCCGCAGGCGGGCGGCAACTTCGTCCAGATCGAAGGGCTTGCCCAGATAATCGTCGGCACCGGCATCGAGGCCGCAAATCTTGTCCGTGGTCGCGTCCTTCGCCGTCAGCAGCAGGATCGGCACCCGATTGCGCTCATTGCGGGTGTGACGCAGAAGATCGAGGCCGGAACCGTCGGGGAGCATCAGGTCGAGAACGACGGCGTCGAAACGGCAACTGTCGATGGCCGTTTTTGCATCTTCAAGGGTCGTGACGGCGTCGACGGTGAAGCCGGCAAGCTGCAGCCCGACACGAAGACCATCCAGCAGGACATCATCGTCCTCGACCACTAACAGACGCATAAACTACTCCATCATTCCGGTGCACGGATGTTTTGACGTGCGGGAACCTGAAAAACGAACCTTAAGGCTGGCTTAAGCTTGCCACCGGAAGCCTGCGCCACTCATGGACTATCCCATAGGCCTCTCCTAAAAGGCCTATCCCATAAGGAAAAAGAATGCGTCTCAATTTTTCGTTCGTGCTCCTCGTCTTCTTCACCGTCTGCGGACCCGCCTTCGCGCTCAATCCCCCGATGGACATGGCAGACGCGTTCAAGCTCTCGATCGACCGCACGGGAACAGCCGCCACCTTCCGCTGGCAAATAGCAGAGGGATATTATCTCTATCGAGACGCCCTCAACGCCACTGACAGTGACGGAAAACAGCTCGATCTTCAGACATCGCCCGGCGAGATGAAGGACGATCCCGGCTTCGGTAATACGGAGGTCTATTTCGGGCAGGCGGCCGCCACGCTCGCCGATGCGCCCCAGACGATGAAAATGACATTTCAGGGATGCCAGGATGGCGGCATCTGCTATCCGGTGCGAACCGTCACCATCACCGGATCGCAGATCGAGGTGGATGCGCCGTTCGGGATGAACCCGTCACCGCCGCCGGCATTCCAGTCCTTCATCCCCATGTCCCCCGCCGCACAGTCGGAAAAAATAGACCGGCCTGCGCCCGCCGCCGAGCCGGGAATGGTGGAGGGGATGCTGGATCAGGGCGGCACAGCGCTTCTGCTCGTCTCCTTCATGGGCCTTGGCGTGCTGCTCGCCTTCACGCCCTGCGTCTTTCCCATGTACCCGATCCTTGCGGCCACGCTGGGTCGTCAGGGAGCCTCCCTGTCACCTGGACGCAGCTTCATGCTGTCCTCAACCTATGTCGTTGCCCTTGCCGGCGCCTTCAGCCTGTTCGGCATCCTTGCCGCATGGTTCGGCCAGAGCTTCCAGATTGCCCTTCAATCGCCGGTGGCCATCCTCATCACCGCCGCTGTCTTCATCCTCCTTGCCATCGCCAGTTTTGGCGTGGTCGAGGTACAGCTTCCATCGGGGCTACGGGATCGGCTGGCGCGGTCGCAACGCTCGCTCGGCGGATCCTTCGGCTCGACCGCCATTCTCGGTTTCAGTTCGGCGCTACTGATCGGCCCCTGCGTGACGGCGCCGCTTGCAGGCGCGTTGCTCTATATCGCCAAGACCGGAAACATGCTGCTCGGCGCGGCGGCGCTCTTTGCCCTGGGCATCGGCAAAGGCATTCCGCTCATCCTCATCGGCACCTCCGGCGCAGCACTCCTGCCTCGTGCGGGCGCCTGGATGGCGCAGGTCCGCTGGCTGTTCGGCTTCATCTTTCTCGGCACGGCCATCTGGTATCTGGACCGGCTCATTCCCGCACCCGCAACACTTGCGCTTTCCGCAGCACTGCTCGTGACCCTTGGTGTCTTCTTCGGCGCTTTCGATAGGCTGTCACCACAGGCGGGTGTCGGTCGCCGGCTCATGAAATCCGCAAGTCTTCTTTCCGTGCTCTATGGTGCGTTCCTCGCTCTCGGCGCGGCAAGCGGCGGCACGAACATGCTTCAGCCGCTCCAGGGCTCCCCAAATTCTGTCATTGCCTCCTCCCCGACCGGCCTGACAAAGGCAAGCTTCAGCACCGTCGCTTCGGACAATGAACTGAGAGCAGCGGTAAGTGAGGCGGGAAAACCAAGCCTCGTCTATTTCACCGCGGACTGGTGCGTTTCCTGCCGGGTCATAGAGCGCTCAGTCCTTGCCGATCCGCAGGTCGCTCAAAGCCTTGCGGATACGAACCTCGTCTCCGTCGATCTTTCAGACCTCACGCCCGAAAAACAGCAACTGATGAAAGACAACAACGTTATCGGCCCGCCGACCATGCTGTTCTTCGACAGAAGCGGGACGGAACTCTCCTCTGCCCGCATGGTGGGCGAGATTTCGGTGCGATCCGTCATCGATGCGGCCACGCAGATGCAGCAAGCCTCCGTGAAACCGGCAATTACCAACATCTCAGGAATTCGCCAATGACCCTCACACGCCGAAACCTCGTCGCAATGGCCGGCCTTGCGGCCATCGCGCCGTCATTCGCTGCCGCCAAAAGCGACCCGACCAGCCGGGAAATGGTGCTGCACGATCCGCAGGCGCCGGTGCTCGGCAATCCGAAGGGTGACGTGACGGTCGTGGAATATTTCGATTACCAGTGCCCCTACTGCAAAACCTCCTACGAGATGGTCCGCGACGTGGTGGAGAAAGACGGCAAGGTCAAGCTCGTACTGAAAGACTGGCCTGTCTTCGGCGGTGCATCGGTCATGGCGGCGCAGGCGGTGCTTGCTAGCGCCAAGCTCGGCAAATACGAAAAAACACTTGATGCGATGTTTCATACGCCGAACAATTTGCAGCAGGACGATGTCGAAAAAGCCCTCGCAAAGGCAGGACTCACCTTCGAGGACGTCGGCAAGGCCGTCGTCCAGCATCAGGCATGGATTTCCGGCCTGCTGGATCGGAACTGGATCCAGGCCGCCGCCTTTAAATTCGTCGGCACACCCTCATTTGTCGTGGGATCAACAAGCTTTGCCGGCGTCCTCGACCGCAAGGGCCTGACGGAGGCAATCGCAAAGGCGCGAGGCTAGCGAGAAACGCAGATGCCAGATTGGCAGAATGGTGGCTTCCTGTCCGACCGGACCTGAAACCATCATTCTCCGGCAAAACTAAACCTGCTCGCGTGCCTTTTCGAAAAGGCTGGTGAATTCCTCTGCGCTCCGAATAGCGCCGGGAACGAGAAACTTGCCGATGATGAAGGCCGGTGTTCCGGTCAGCTGCAACGACATTGCCTGTTCATGATTGCGCTCAATCAGCGCGTTGATCTCCGTCGCCCTGGATTTGAGATCACTCTCAAGGCGGACAAAATCAATGCCTGTCGCGCGCACGGCAGCGCGCATCTCTTCCGCTTCCGCCCTGCGGGCTTTGATCGCCATCAGCGCATGATGCACGATCTCGTAACCGCCCTGATAATTTGCCGCCAGCGCCAGACGGGCGCCCTCGACGGAATCTTTCGTAATGATCGGCCAGTCCTTGTAGACCACCCTGATATCCCCGTCCTTCAAGACAGCATCGCGCATGGGAACGGCCGTCTTCTTGCACCACGGGCAATTATAATCGAGGAAGGTGACCATGGTGAGTTTGCCGGTGGGATTGCCGGAAACGGGTGCCGCGGGATCACGCAGGATCATCTCAAGCCTGAGGCTGTTTGCGGACGCGGCAGCCGGAAAAGCGGCGGCGGAAACAGCCGAAAGCGAGCCAAGGAGAAAGGCGCGGCGTCTGAGGCCGGCAAAGCCTGCCTCATCCGCGCGTTTTCGAATGTCGTTCATGGTGATGGGTCTTTCGTTCATATGCCGGCAGTCAGACGCCGAGTTGCGAGCGCTTCGAGGGATCGGGGATAACCACGATGGGGCTGCCATCCCTGACATTGTTGAAGAGATCGATGACGTCCTGATTCAGCAGGCGAATACAGCCCGAGGATACCGCCTTGCCGATGGAGAAGGCCTCCGGCGTTCCATGCAGGCGATAAAGCGTGTCCCTGCCGCCCTGATGAATATAAAGCGCACGCGCCCCCAGAGGGTTTTTAAGACCGGGGGGCATGCCGCCATTCGCGATGCTATAGGGCTGGAGTGCGGGTTGCCGCGCCACCATCTCGTCCGGCGGCGTCCATTTCGGCCACGCACGCTTGTAGGCGACCGTCGCCCGACCGGACCACGAAAAGCCGTCACGCCCGACGCCGATCCCGTAACGCCTCGCCTTGCCGCCGGGAAGCACGTGGTAGAGAAACTTGTTCGGCGTATCGACGATCAGCGTGCCGGGCTTCTCTTCGGTCGGATAATCGACGACCTGCCGCCAGTATTTCGGGTCCACCTGCTTGATGTTTACGGCCGGGATCGGGAAGGTCTCGTCCGGCATCGCCGCATACATCGCCGGGGTCACCGGCGTTGCGGCCTCTGGCAAAGGTTCGTCGCTCTTTACCGGCGTTGCCGTCATCGGCGGCTGGCCGGATGTGGCGCAGCTTGCCAGAAGACTTGCGGCTCCCAGAGCGAGAAGATTTCTGCGGCTGATGAATATTGGTCTGTCGTGCATTCTGCGGCATGTCTCCTGTTTAGCGACACACAGTCAGCCGGCACCTTAAGCCAGTCTTAAGGCGACCCGGTGAGACATTTATTTGACATGACCGGACGGAAAAATGCCGGGGGCAGAACCACGTCTGCCCCTCCCTGGGTGAGATCGGTGAAAAACTCAGGCCTGAATCAAGGCAATGCCACGGTTCCTGAAACCGAGCGTGACATCGCTTGCCGGCGGCAGACTGGTCTCAACCGCATGGTCGACGATGAAGAGCGTGCCGATATCGGTCTCGACCTCATATTCGACATGACCGCCGAGATAGGCACTATGCAGCACCCGCCCCGCAAGTCCCTGCCCACCCGGCTGGCCGATGGAAATCGAGCCGGGGCGAACCGCAAGCTTTGCCGGGCCGGGCCGGGCGTTGCGTGCTGCAACCCTGTGATCCACACCGCCGACGCGGATCAGCGCATCTGGCCCCTCAAGGCTCAACACTTCGCAGCCGACGACATTCGCCTCGCCCATGAAATCGGCGATGAAGGCGGAGGCCGGCGCTTCATAAAGGTCGCGTGGCGCACCCGACTGGGCGATCTCGCCTTCCTTCATAACGATGATCCGGTCGGAAACCGCCAGCGCCTCATCCTGATCATGCGTCACGTAAACGGCGGTAAAACCCAGCCGCTGCTGCAATTCGCGGATTTCGGTGCGCACCCGGCGGCGAAGGCGGGCGTCGAGGTTGGAAAGCGGCTCATCGAGCAGCAATACCTGCGGTTCCAGCACCAGAGCGCGGGCAACCGCGACGCGCTGCTGCTGGCCGCCGGAAAGTTCTGCCGGCAGCCGATGGCCCATGCCGGCGAGGCCGACGAGCTTCAGCCCCTCTTCCGCCTTTTCCCGCGCTTCCGTCTTGCGCAATCCCGAGGATTGCAGGCCATAGGCAACATTGTCGAGCGCGGTCATGTGCGGGAAAAGCGCATAGGACTGGAAGACCATCGAGACATCGCGCTCATTGGCCGGCAGCATGGTGACATCCTTGTCACCGATGAGGATGCGGCCGGAGGTCGGGTGTTCGAGACCCGCCAGCATGCGCAGCGTCGTCGTCTTGCCGCAGCCGGAGGGACCAAGCAGGGTCACAAGCGTGCCAGGCTCGATGGTGAGCGACAGGTCGGGAATGGCGGTGAAGGCCCCGAAAGTCTTGCGGACATTCTGAAAGGTGACGGAACCGGGCTTTACGGAAATCATGCGGTTTTCTCCTGAGCGAGAGGAACGGAGGAAGCGGACGGCAGGCCGGCGACGCGGTTTTCGCGACGCAGACGGCGCTCACCCACAAGAAGCTGGAAGCCGGTAATGACCGTGATCATCACAACGATCAGCATGGAGGAATAGGCAATGGCCACACCGTATTCGCCGTTTTCGACGAGACCGACGATATAGGACGTCGCCATGTTGTACTGCGCGCTGACAAGGAAGATGACGGCGCTGATTGAAGTGATGGCGCGCACGAAGGAATAGACCAGTGCGGCCGTGATTGCGGGCCTCAAGAGCGGCAGGATGACCTTGCGGATGGTGCGGAAACTATTGGCCCGCAGCGTCAGCGAGGCCTCGTCGAGGCTCTTGTCGAGCTGGCTCATCGCCGCAATGCCGCCGCGCACGCCGACCGGCATGTTGCGGAACACGAAGCAGGCGATGAGGATGAGTGCCGAACCGGTCATTTCCACCGGCGGCAGGTTGAAGGCCATGATGTAGCTGACACCGATGACCGTGCCGGGAATGGCAAAGCTCATCATCAGCGCGAATTCGAACAGGTTACGACCAGCGAACTTCTGCCGCACAATGATATAGGCGGTCAGAAGACCCACGGCAGCGGTCAGCGGTGCCGAAACCAGCGCGATCTCCATCGTCGTCCAGAACGAATTCCAGGCAACGCCGGTCCAGGCAATCGAGCCATTCGAGAAGCTGACGGAAAAGGCGCGGATGTAATGATCAAGCGTCAGTGAATTATCGAGACCCCAGGTCTTCACGAAACCGCCGACAAGGATCATGCCATAAACGACGATGGTGAAGATCATCCACGGCACGACGATCGCATGGACGCCGATGGACAGGTCGCGCGGCAGGGCGATATGCGCGCCACTGTCGCCCTTGCCCGTCACCGTCGCGAAATTCTTGCCCGCCAGCCAGAAGCGCTGCGCAAGAAAGGCCGAAAGCGTGAAGCACAGGAGAATGATTGCCAGAACCGCCGCACGCGAGGGATCGTTCTGCGAGCCGACGACAGCGAAGAAGATTTCGGTCGACAGCACACCATGGGTGCCGCCAAGCACCAGCGGATTGCCGAAATCCGCCATGCTCTCGATAAAGCCGATCAGGAAGGCATTGGCGAGACCGGGTTTCATCAGCGGCAGCGACACCCGCCAGAAGGTGCGCCAGCGGTCGGCGCGCAGCGTCTGCGACGCCTCTTCCATCGACGGGCTAACGCCTTCAACCACGCCGATCAGCACCAGAAACGAGATGGGCGTGAAGGAAAGGACCTGCGCGATCCAGATGCCGGTCATGCCATAAAGCCAGCGACCCGGCTCAATGCCGAAGAGATAGGAAAGCCACTCGGTGACGACACCAGCGCGACCGAAAAGCAGCGTCAGGGCAAGGCCGATGACAAAAGGCGGCGTGATGATCGGCAGAACGGTGAGAAGCCGCAGGCCCTTCTTGAAGGGAAAGCGCGTGCGGGTGGCGATCAACGCAAAGCCGAGACCGAGCACGGTCGAGCCGAAGGCGGTCATCAGGGCGAGGAACAGCGTGCGCCAGGCAACGCCGCAGCGCTCTTCACCTGTGACACAGCCAAGGCTCCAGATGCCGGGATCCTGAATATTACGAATGAAGCCATCGGCATTAAAGGAGCCGTCGAAATCCTGAACGGAAGCGACCAGCATGCTGCCAATCGGATAGAAGACAAAAACCGTGACGAGGAAAACCAGAACGGAAATGGCGCCGACGACGAAGGCATCGCCTTTCATGACCCCACGTTCGGCAAGCCCGAAGGCGAAAAGCAGCACGAAGACGAACGACATGACGACGGCCCCTGCCCCCATGGAGGGCTGGCCATCGGCAAGCATGCCGAAGAGGTTTTCGCTCACCGTCCAGCTCCAGCCGGTAAAGCCGATGGCCAGCCCCTGCAAGGCGAGGAAAACAAGGCCGATAGCACCGATAATTGCAAGCAGTCTGCCGCGCCGCATCGGTTCGCCGATAGGCCGGACAAGACACGCGGCGAGGAAAAAGACAACAATGCCGACCAGCCATGGTTTTCCATAGGACAGGATCTGCAGCACACCGGGCGCATTGCTGGCCGACGAGAAAAATCCGGAAAGCCAGCGGAAGCTGAAAAAGCCGCCTTCGATGCGATACCAGGGAAGAAGAATGAGGGCAAAAGCCCCGAACGCCAGGACGATGTCCAGCCTGCGATTGCCACGTGTCATGGCCGACCTCGCTTGTTTCATGCCGATGAAAGAGTGGCGGACACCCCGGCTTAAAAAGCCGGGATGCCTGTCGCCGGAGTTAAGATCAGTGTTTCAGATCAGTTGGCGACCGCACCGACCTCGCGGTCCCAGCGTTCCAGCAGCGCCTTGCGCTTGGCCGGATCGCCATAGGTCTTGAAGTCATAGTCGATGAGCTTGATGTCCTCGAACTTCGGCGCTTCCTTCGGCACTTCCGCCGTCTTGTTGGAGGGAAGCTGGAAGGACTTGGCGTCCTTCATGCGAGACTGCACTTCCGGCGTGAGCGCCCAGTCGTACCAGGTCTTCGCATTGTCGAGATTGCGAGCGCCCTTGATGATCGACATGGAGCCGATTTCATAACCTGTGCCTTCGCAGGGCGCGATGGACTTGACCGGGAAACCTTCCGCCGTCTGCGCCACCGCATCATGCATGAAGACGATGCCGAGCGCGGTTTCGCCGCGTGCCGCCGCCTTGACCGGCGCGGAACCGGACTTGGTATATTGCGAGATATTGACGTTGAGCTTCTTCAGATAGTCGATCGCCTGATCTTCACCCATGATCTGCACCAGCGACGCCAGCGCCGTATAAGCTGTGCCCGAAGAGTTGGGATTGGCGATCTGGATTTCGCCCTTCAGTTCCGGCGCCAGCAGGTCAGCCCAGCACTTCGGCTCCTTGTAACCCTTCGACTTGAAGATTTCCGTGTTGTAGCCCCAGCCCAGCGCACCGGCATAAACGCCGACAGTCCTGTAACCCGTGCTTTCGGCCTGCTTCACGGCCCAGTCCTGCAACTGGTCGAGCATCGGCGACTTGTATTCCAGCGTCAGGTTTTCCGAGGCCGCCTGCATGTGCGGATCGCCGGTGCCGGCCCACCAGATATCGGTCTTCGGGTTGCGGGCTTCCGCACGCACCTTGGCATATGTTTCGCCGGAAGACAGGCGCACCATATTGACCTTGATGTCATGCGACTTTTCGAAATCGCCCTTCATCTGTTCGCAGATGACGACATCGGCCGAGCAGATGAGGTTGAGTTCGCCCGCCGCCTGTGCGGAAACGGCGCTCAGTGCCGTGCCGGCAAAAAGCAGGGTGGAAAGTATCGTCAGTCGCATGGTTATCCTCCTGTAGCTTGCGTCTGAATTCTTGGGCGGCGCGCAGACATGGCGCTGCCGGTCGCGGCGCCCTGCGGCGCGCGCGCTGTCTTTTTGAGGTGCTGGTTTTTGGCCCTACTGGGTCTGGCTCGGGTGGATTTCGCTATCGAAGCGGCTCAATAACCGACTTCGCTCTTCCGGCTGGCCAAAGGTGGCGAAGTCGTAATCCACCATCTTGATCATCGATATGTCAGGCGCCGTCAGCGGTAATGTCGCCCGGGCGTTTGATGGTACCTGATTTTGCCCGGCCTTGGCCCCGGTCTCCTGCCCCTCCGGGCTCAGCGCGAATTCAACGAAGGCCTGTGCCAGCGCATCATTGTGGTTGCCCTTGACGATGCTGACCGCCCCGATCTCATAGCCCGTCCCCTCGCAGGGCGCGACGATCACCAGCGGGAAACCTTCGATTTTCTGGGTCACGGCATCATGCATGAAAGAAATACCGATCATGATCTCGCCCCGCGCCGCCGCCTTGACCGGCGCTGCACCAACCTTGGTATAGCTCACGACGTTCTGATTGAGCTTCTCCATGAAACCAAAAGCCTCCTCCTCGCCGAAGAGCTGAACGAGGGTGGCCAGCATGGTGAAGGCCGTGCCGGAATAGTTCGGATTGCCGGTCAGGATATGGCCGCGATAGATATCCTTCGCCAGATCCTTCCAGCAGGTCGGTGCGGGCAGGTTGTTCTTCGCGAGCAGTTCCGAATTATAGGCAAAACCCAGCGCACCGGCATAGATGCCAGCCGATTTCGAGCCGGACATCGCATAGAAATTCTGCGCCCAGGGCAGCAGATCCCGCTGATGCACGGGCGTGTACTCTTCCAGCAGGCCTTCCGAGCCGGCCTGCAAATGGGTATCGCCAGTACCGCCCCACCAGACGTCGACGGTGGGATGGGATCGTTCGGCACGAATCTGGTCGAGAATTTCGCCGGTGCTCTTGCGCACCATCGAAATCTCGAGACCTGCCTTGGCTTCGAAAGCCCGCTGCATGGTCAAACACCAAGCCTCGTCGACGCCGCAAAGGACGTTCAACTTCGGCTCGGCCATGCCATGCCCTGCGCCGCACAGCCATAGGGCCATGCTCGCCGCAAGTGCGGTCAATGCTTTCAATTAAGCCTCCCTGCCTGGAACCTCCCCGTTCCAGTCTCCACCAACAGCATGTCACATCCTGCCCGCGCCGCAATCGAAGAATGGTTACCAATCTTTCACCGCACCGCCGAACAAGATTACAGATATTACAATTATGACAGGAGAGATAACCAGCGAGCCTTTGAAGATCGTCGGCGCCGTGCCTATGATGATGGCGGGAGGAATACAAAGTGCTTAATCAGAAGGTTCGCATTCTGATCGTCGAGGACGATCCGGATATGGCAGAGCTCATCTCGGACCTCGTCGAGGCCGAGGGCTGGCTGCCCACCTGCGCGCGCTCCGCCGAGGAAGCAGACGAGATATTGGCGAGGGACAGGATGCAGCTTGTACTCGTCGACCACAATCTGCCCGGCACGTCAGGCCGGACCTTTGCCCAGCGACTGCGCAGCCAGATCGACATCGGCATCGTCATGGTAACAGCTGCCGGCAGCGCCGCCGACCGGGTTCTGGGCCTCGAGACGGCCGCCGACGATTACGTGGTCAAACCCTTCGAACCCATCGAACTCACGGCCCGGATCAAGGCCGTTCTGCGCCGGACGATCCCCTCGCTGAAACAGGAAAAGGATAGCGAGCGCGATCATGGCCGCGCGGCACTCAACCTCGGCGACTGGGCGATTGATCTTGATGCGCGCCGGGCGGTCTGCCTCAGCGATCGCAGCAAGACGCTGACGAGCGCCGAATTCGCGCTTCTGGAGATTCTGGCCGAAACGCCCAACCAGCCCGTCAGCCGCTCGCAGATACTCGACCGGCTGGGTTCTGAAAGCGACCGCTACATCGACAGAAATGTCGATGTGCTGGTGCTGCGGCTGAGACGCAAGATCGAACGCAATCCGGACCTGCCGCGTCACATCAAGACGCGGCGCGGCAAGGGTTATGTGCTGCATACCGACGAGGGCGAGCTTTCCCCGTGATCAGCCGTTCCTTCCTTTCCTCCATCGCCTTTCGCCTGCCCTTTGCGATCGTCTTCATCTGCATCCTCGTCTTCAGCCTTTCGGCCATCGCCATTTATGGCCTGCAGCGCGCCCGTGATGAAATGGCGGCCTATGGGTTGCAGGCGTTTTCCAGCCTCGCCAAGGCATCGCTGGTCTCGCGGCAGGTCTCGGACCTCGTCTCAAGCGCCCCCTTCCTGATGAACGCGGCCTCTCCCTATCGCGTTTCCAGCGAGAGCCGGTCCGTCGTTCAGCAGGTCGATATCCTGCTGGAAATGACAGGACCGAGTAACGACGATCGGGTCACGCGCGGCTTTTCCAACGACCGCATTGTCGAACTTCTCCAGCTTATCAGGGCGCAGACGCTGGATCTGGCAAAGGATGCCGATGCGGCGCAGGGCCACAAGGCGGACGCGGCAGCGGCGCTCGGCGAAATCGCCACCGGCCGGGGCATCGTCGATCCTGAACTGCGCCGGCGGATGAACGGCATCGTGCAGGCCGCATCCGCGTCCGACAGCCTCTTCCAGCTGGGCGAACTGCGCCGCCGCTACGTCGCCGAAACCACGGCACGTCAGGAAGGTTATCCCGGCGAGCGGCTTCCCGTGGCGGAAATGCAGCCCTATGAGCGGGTCTTCGAGGCCCAGAGCCGCTATCTTCTGGAAATGTTCGCAATCCGCGCGTCGGTATCGCGGCTTCACACCGTGTCGCGCGATCTCTCCCATGTCACGGAAACCCAGGGCGACGCGGTTGCCCGCAGCCTGAACGAGGACCTGATCTCGACCTCTGATGCCCTTAGCCGGCTGCTGGTCATCGTCGCCGTCGCATCGCTTCTGGTTCTGGTGGTGGCGATTTTCTCTATCCGCTCGGTGATGCGCGTCTCGCGCGGCATCGCCTCTCTCTCCAACGGCATGAACGCGCTTGCCAAGGGAGAGAAGGATGTCGGCCCGCCGTCCTACACCGGGCCCGAGACGGAGTTGATCCGCCTGCTCGATGCCTTCCGTGCCTTCCATGACAGCGTCGACCGGGTCTCGCGCCTCAGACGCACGGCAGAGGCGGCGGCGCGCACCATCCGCTCGACCTTCCGCAACATGAATGAGGGAATAGCACTGTTTGATCCGGCTGGCCTGCCGATCACCATGAACCGCCGCATCATCGAGCTTGTCGGACGCTCCGGCTCATCGCGAAAGCTGCCGCTTCGCCGTTTTGTCGAACCCATCCCGGAAATCGACCCCGCATTATTGCCCTTTGAAACCGGGCACGGCGAGTTGATGGACCGCGCCGTCGTGCGCCATCGCACCGCAGATCAGCTGGTGATCGAAGTCTCGATGTCACGCCAGCCGGATGGCGGCATCGTCCTGCTCGCCCGTGATGTGACGGCTCTTGATCGCCAGGAAGCAGAAGCCGTAAAGGCCCAGCGACTGGACGGCATCATGCGCATGACCCACCAGGTCAGTCATGAGGTGGGCAACATGATCGGCATCATCACCGGCAGTCTCGGCCTCCTGGAGCGGGAAGCCGGTTTCAACGATCGCCAGAACCGGCATATCGCCCGTATCCGCAAGGCGGCGGATCGCGGCCGGTCTCTCGCCAGCAGCATGCTGACCATCGGCAGCCAGCAGCCGATCCATGCCAGCCACATCAACGTCGCGAACCTGCTGCGCGGCATGGCCGATATTCTCGAGATCGCGGTCGGCCCGAAATGCCGCATCGCGCTTGACCTCGATGACAACCTTCCGTCGATCCAACTCGATCCTGCGCTCTTCGAACAGTCCATCCTCAATCTCTGCCTGAATGCCGCAGCGGCCATGCCGGACGGCGGCCTGATCTTGATCGAAGCTACGGCCGAGAAGGATGTGCTGGTCATTGCCGTTACCGACGAGGGCATCGGCATGACGCCCGAGGCCGTGGACAAGGCATTCGAACCCTATTTCACCACGCGTGAAGAATATGGCGGCGCGGGTCTCGGCCTCGCCATGGTCTACGGCTTCGTCCGCCAGAGCGGCGGCGAGGCGCATATCCGTTCAAAACCCGGCGAAGGCGCAAGGGTGCAGCTGACTTTTCCGGCAGGCACCGACCACATGAAATAGGGTGCCGGCCCAGCTATTGCCTAGCTGGCTGCCGTGCTCTGGGGCACTGGCCGATCATCGACAGGATGACGCAGGAGATTGGTGTGCTTCGATGGCGGCATTCCGAAAACCCGAACATATTCGCGCGAAAACTGCGACGGGCTTGAATAGCCAACCTGAAACCCCGCGCTTGCTGCATCCAGCCCTTCGCTGAGCATCAGGCGTCTTGCCTCCTGCAGCCGCAATTCCGCCCGGAATTCCAACGGGCTCATCAAGGTGATCGCCTTGAAATGAGCGTGAAAGGTGGAGCGGCTCATTCCGGCTATTTCGGCCGCTGTCTCGATGGGGCAGGCTTCGCGGAAATGGCCTCTGATCCAGACGATTGCCCGGGCAATCTGATGGAGATGGGTACCCGCCTGTGCCATGTGACGGACAACGTCACCACCCGGCCCGGTCAGCAGCCGATAGAGTATCTCCCGCAGCGCCAGCGGCGCAATCGCGTCAATATCGTCAGGCGTATCCAGAAGGCTCAACAGGCGTGCCGCCGCATCGAGCACCCCGGGATTGGTCTCATTCAGCAGCAGACCGGCCGACGGCCGGGATTTTCCGGGAGATTTCGACGGATAGCGGATCGCCAGTTCCGCCAGCTCGACCGTATCAAGATCGAGCTGCATGCACAGATATGGCTCTTCCGCACTCGCCTCGATGACGGAGCCCATGACGGGAAGATCAACTGAGGCAATCAGATAACGCGATTTGTCATAGATGAATGCCGATTGCCCCAGCACCGCCTGCTTGCGGCCCTGTGCCACAAGACAAAGCGTCGGCTCATAGATCACCGGCATGGGGAGGGTCGGGTGGGAACAGCGGATGAGCTTCACCCCCGGTAACCGGCATTCAAAAGTGCCGTCTCGGGGTGCGTGACGGGTGATGATATCGACGATGTGGCGGTCCGAGGTCATTCGCCATTTATCTCATATGCATCCACGTGACGAAAGTCTGAACCGCGCCTCTCGGACAATCGTGCAAGAATCACGGACAATATTTCGGTCCGACAAGGCAGTCTTGGCCTGCCCACTTGAGACAATCGTGCAAGAATTCCGGAAATCCGGTCTACCGCCCTCGCAGGTCTTTCGCGGAAAAAGGTGTCACCCACCCGGCGCATCCCAGCGCTTCAACGAAGACCAATGGAGTATACCAACATGGCTGAAGTGAAATCACTCGATCAATACAGGCTGCTCGGCCGATCCGGGCTGCGTGTCTCGCCGCTCTCGCTCGGCACGATGACCTTCGGGTCTGACTGGGGTTGGGGAGCCGACGCTGAAGAAGCCAGACGCATTTTCGATGCATATGTCGACAGAGGCGGCAACTTCATCGATACCGCCGTCAACTACACCAACGGAGCCTCGGAACGCCTTCTTGGCGGCTTTATCAAAGAAAAGCGCGATAATATCGTGCTTGCTACCAAATTTACGATGGCCCGTGATCCGGCGAATATCAATTCCGGCGGCAACCATCGTTTCAACCTCGTGCGGTCGGTAGAAACGAGCCTGCGCCAGCTGGACACGGACCGGATCGATCTCCTTTACCTGCATGCCTGGGATTTCACGACATCGCCCGAAGAAGCCATGCGCTCGCTCGATGACCTCGTGAGAGCCGGCAAGATCCTCTATGTTGGCATTTGTAACACGCCCGCATGGCGCGTAGCGCAGATGCAGACCCTTGCCGATCTCCGCGGCTGGTCACCCTTCGTGGCGCTTCAGATCGAATACAGCCTGGTCGAGCGGACCGTCGAACATGAGCTTATGCCCATGGCCAGGGCGCTGGGCCTCGGTGTTCTTCCATGGTCCCCGCTCGGCGGCGGCATCCTCACAGGCAAATATGGCCGCGCGGATCTGAGCGACGAGAATGGGGCGAATGTCGCGGCAACCCGCAAGGGCGTGATCGCATCGACCGGCCACCTCAATGAACACTCGCTCGCCGTCGCCGATGTCGTCGGCGCAGTCGCGGAGGAACTCGGCGTTTCGCGATCGCAGGTCGCCCTTGCCTGGACGCTGATAAATCCCGCGGTCGTTTCCCCGGTCATGGGCGCACGCACCCTTGAGCAGGCCGAGGATAATTTCGGCGCCCTGAGCGTTTCCTTCACGCAGGATCAGCTTGAGCGACTGAACAGGGCCAGCGCTCCACAGCCGATCTTCCCGGAGCGCTTTATCGGCCGGCCGATGGCGCAGCAGCTCATCTTCGGAACGAACACCGTCAGCAAACGGGCATAATCTACGTAACCGTGCCTCTCGCCGGCGCGTGCAGACACCGGCGAGAGGCAAATCATTACTGTGGCGAACCTAGCCGGCCTTCTGCGCCGCTTCGATCGACGCCGCCAATATCTCCAGTCCAAGATCGATCTCAGCATCCGAGACGGTCAAGGCCGGTGCAATGCGGAAGACGCCGCCCATGCCGGGCAGCTTGACGATGTTCATGCTCATGCCCCGCAGCATCGCCTCCTGCATGATACGGGCGCCAAGCTCGAAACCGGGGGCTTTCGTGTGCCGGTCGGCGACAACCTCCAGTCCGAGCAGAAGCCCGCGCCCGCGCACATCGCCGACACATTCGAACCGCTGTTGCAGCGACAGGAGACCGTCTTTCAGACGGTTTCCACGGGCGATCGCCTGCTCAACCAGTCCATCGCGCGCCACGACATCGAGAACAGTCACACCGACAGCCGCCGGCAGCGGATCGGAGACATGGGTGGTATAGAACAGAAAGCCCCTCTCGAATGCCTTCTGCTCGATCTCTGCGCTGGTCATGACGGCAGCAAGCGGCAAGCCGGCGCCGAGCGTCTTCGACAGGGTCATGATATCAGGCGTCACGCCGTCGCGCTGAAAGGCGAACATGTGCCCGGTACGGCCAACGCCGGTCTGGGCTTCATCGAGGATGAGCAGCATGCCGCGCTCCTCGCATTTCTTCTTCAGGGCGGCGAGATACCCGAGCGGGAGTTCGAGGATGCCGCCGCTCGACAGGATGGGTTCGGCGATGAAGGCAGCCAGGTTACCGGTCGACTGACGGTCGATCAGCTCGAAAGCATCGTCCAGTTCCGCCTGCCAGTCGTTCGATCCATCGGGGTTCTTGAAGCGCGGGCGATAGGCATTTGGGGCCGGTATGACCAGCGAGCCGGCCGTGGCCGGGCCATACCCCCGCCGGCCGGCGCTATAGGTGGCCGAAGCCGCAGCGCCCGTCATGCCATGCCAGCTCTGCGCGAAAGCGACGATCTCGTGACCGCCGGTGACGAGCTTTGCCATGCGGATCGCCGCTTCGTTGGATTCCGCCCCGGTCGTCAGCAATTGCACGCGGTCCAGCCCCGGTGCCAGAGCCGCCAGCCGCGTTGCAAGCTCGACCACCGGGCGCGACAGCATGCCGGAAAAGAGATGCGCGACCGAGGCCATCTGCCGGTTGACGGTAGTGACGATATCCGGGTGGGTGTGTCCGAGCAAAGCGCTCATCTGGCCCGAGGTGAAATCGAGAATGGCGCGGTCATCCGCATCATAGACAAAACTGCCCTCGGCGCGCTCGACAATGATATCCTCGAAGGCGGGTCCGTAACGGGTCAGATGTGTGTTGGCGGCCTCCCAGAAGGCCGGGTCTTCATTGAGCGAGGCAAAGCTTTTTGCGAGATTGTCCATGATGCGTTCCCCAATTTATCTTCCCGGAGAATAACAAGCGCTTGCCGCTCCAGTCTAATTGATAGTATTTTACTCAGATATTGATAATTTTGATATCGCCATGCTCGACCTGACGCTCCTGAAGAACTTTGTCATCGTTGCCCGTGCCGGCTCCATCAGCGTGGCTGCGATGCAGGTTGGGCGCACGCAATCGGCGCTGAGCACGCAGATGCAGCGGCTTGAAGAACTGGTCGGCCACACCCTGCTTCAGCGAACGGGCTCCGGCGTGCGGGTAACTGCTGCCGGCGAGAAACTTCTCGCCCATGCCAGCGCGCTCCTTGCCCGGCATGACGAAATCCTTGCCGACATGAGCGGGGAGACATTACAGGGTGCCGTCAGCCTGGGGTGCCCTGAGGATTATTCGATTGCCTTCCTGCCGGAGTTGCTGCGCGGCTTCTGCGCCAGCCACCCCAAGGTCGAACTGCGCATGGTTTGCGCGCCGACAATAGAATTGCGCCCACTCCTGCAGCGGCGACAGATCGACATCGCGCTGGTCTCGCAATCCGATCCGGACCATGACGACGTCCTGCGCAGTGAGAGCTTCGTCTGGGTTGCGGATAAGCCGGAACCGGATCTGCTTGCCAAGGACATTCTGCCGCTTGCTCTTTCGGCACCGGCGACACTTGACCACCGTGCGGCCTGCGATGCCATGGGAGCTGCCAATCGCCGTTACCGTGTTGCCTTTGCCAGCAACAGCCTTGCCGGCCTCATCGCCATCGCCCGCTCCGGCCACGCGATCAGTGTCCTGACAAGGACAGCCGTTCCCCCCGACCTTCATATCGTGGAAAAGGGGCTGCCGCCCCTGCCGACCATCGGCATTGCGATGGAATTTGCCGATCCGCAGACATCCTCGACCGTCCGAGTTCTCGGCAACCATATCCGCGCCGTTCTTCCGGGTTTGAACACCACGCCATCTCCCGATCGATCCACAGCAGGATCATTGGCGAGTCCCTGATGTGAGTCAGCCATCCATCGCCTTCACGTCCAGACCTGTCCAGCGCGCGGCAAAAGCCCTGAGATCGGCCTGCTATGAACCAGCCCCCAGAAAAGCCAGACGGGTCAGGAGCGTGTAGTGGGATTCCGAGACCATCAAAGCTGTGAAAACCAGCACGAGGACGGGGGGAAGAAGGACGGCATAGATCAAGATCAGCCGTTCCCAGGCCATATGCATGAAAATCGCAATGATCAGCCCGGCCTTCAGGGCCATGAACAGGAGGATCAGCGACCATCTGGGATAGCTCTGGATGCCGAGATAGTCGACGAGATAGGAGCAGGCGCTGAGGACAAAAAGCAGTCCCCAGACCACCATATAAAGTTTTATCGGATGCTGCTGTCCCTGTTGTGACTGTTGCTGCGTCATGATGCCATGCTCCCTCACCACAGATAGAAGAATGCAAAGATGAAGACCCACACCAGATCCACGAAGTGCCAGTAAAGCCCGGTTATCTCGACGATCTCGTAATTGCCTTTCCGGCTGGTGAAAAATCCTCGTCTTTCCTGATCGAAATCCCCCCGCCAGACCTTCCGCGCCACGATCAGAAGAAACACCACCCCGATCGAAACATGGGTGCCGTGAAAACCCGTGATCATGAAGAAAGACGAACCGAATTGCGCGGCACCGAAGGGGTTTTCCCAGGGGCGAACACCTTCCGCGATCAGTTTCGTCCATTCGAATGCCTGCATTCCGACAAATGTCGCGCCGAGGGTGGCAGTCACCAGCATCAGCGCGGCGGTTTTGCGCCGATCGCGGCGGTATCCGAAGTTGACGGCCATGGCCATCGTGCCGCTGCTGCTGATGAGGACGAAAGTCATGATCGCAATCAGGATCAGCGGAATGTCCTTGCCACCGATCGTCAGGGCGAAAACCTCGCTCGGATTGGGCCAGGTGGCGGTGGTCGACATGCGCGCGGACATATAGGCCAGAAGAAAGCAGCCGAAAATGAAGGTGTCGCTCAGGATGAAAATCCACATCATCGCCTTGCCCCAGGAGACGCTCTTGAACGCCCGCTGGTCCGATGACAGATCGGCGGCAACGCCGCGCAGTCCCGTTGGCCGCAGATGTGGATCGCTTAAGGGTCTTTCCGTGGATGCGGTCATGATCGACACTCCTCACGTGACCAATTGACGGCAGAGATCGACAAAACTATTCGCCCAGCCGGCGAAGATTGCAAAAAGGATCAGCCAGACGACGAACATGAAATGCCAGTAGATGGCGCAGAGATCCACGCTCAGGCGAACTCTCGCAGCAGGGCCGATCCGGGCGCGGATTGCCGTGCGCCCGAGCACGAAAAGCCCGCCCAATATGTGCAGGCCATGCAACCCGGTGATCATGTAGAAGAAGCTGTTCGATGGGTTATCCGCCAGCACATAACCCGCGGACGCCAGTTGCCGCCACGCCAGACCCTGCCCGACAACAAAGAGAACAGCCGTCACGAACGCCACGGCAAGCGCCAGATCCAGCATTTCGCGCCGATCTACGCGGGCTTCGGTTTTAGCCCATTGCAGCGCGACGCTGCCGGCGGCAAGGGCGACCGTATTTACCCACAGCAACCGCGGGATCGGGATACCCCACCAGTCGGCACCGCCCATGCGGCCAAGATAGGCGCTGATGAACAGTGTGAACAGGGCACCGACGACAGCAAGAAAAACGCCGAGCCCCAGTTTGGCGATTGTTTCCGATGAGCCCCGCATCCCCTGCGCATCGTCTGACACGCCCGCTTCTAGCCAGGGCTTCGAGGTTAACCGCTGGCTGGCCATCCACCAGCCGATAATGCAGGCAATACCGGCCATGAAAATGAGAATGGCGCTCATGACAACGCCCTCTCGGACGGTCCCGCCGCAGCCGGCTGGTTTTGCGGCAGGAAGTCCTCAGCCGCGCCGGGAACGCTGTAGTCATAGGGCCAGCGATAGACGACCGGCAGTTCCTTACCCCAGTTTCCGTGAACCGGCGGCGTTTGCGGCGTCTGCCATTCCAGTGTCGTTGCCCGCCACGGATTGCCACCCGCCTCTTTGCCCCAGCGCAGGCTCCAGGCGAGATTGAACAGGAACAGCAATTGCGCCGCGCCGACGATCAGCGCGGCGACGGTGATGAACATGTTCAGCGTATGCGCAGAAGGCGGAATGAATGCAGTCTCGCCCAGTTCGTAATAACGGCGCGGTACGCCCATCAGGCCAAGATAATGCATCGGGAAGAAGATGGCATATGCGCCGAGAAAGGTGATCCAGAAATGGATATGCCCCATCGCCGCATTCAGCATGCGGCCGGTGACTTTGGGATACCAGTGATGGATCGCGCCGAAGACCACCATGATGGGCGCAACCCCCATCACCATGTGGAAATGGGCGACAACGAACATGGTATCCGAAAGCGGCACGTCGACGACGACATTGCCGAGGAAGAGACCGGTCAAGCCGCCATTGATGAAGGTGACGATGAAGGCGAGCGCAAACAGCATCGGCAAATTCAGATGGATATCGCCGCGCCAGAGCGTCAGCACCCAATTATAGACCTTGATCGCCGTCGGCACGGCGATGATCAGCGTCGTGGTGGCGAAAAAGAACCCGAAATTCGGATTCATGCCGCTGACATACATATGATGCGCCCAGACGACAAAGCTCAGCGCCGCGATGATGACGATCGCCCAGACCATCATCCGGTAACCGAAGATGTTCTTGCGCGCATGGGTGCTGATCAGATCCGAGACGATGCCAAAAGCAGGAAGCGCGACGATATAGACCTCCGGATGGCCGAAGAACCAGAAGAGGTGCTGAAACAGGATGGGACTGCCGCCGCCCTGCTTCAACTGTTCGCCCATCTCGACGATGGCGGGCATGAAGAAACTCGTGCCGAGCAACCGGTCGAACAACATCATCACGGCGGCGACGAAGAGCGCCGGGAAGGCAAGCAGCGCCATGACGGTCGCCGTGAATATGCCCCATATCGTCAGGGGCATGCGCATCAGCGTCATGCCGCGCGTGCGCCCCTGCAACACGGTGACGACGTAATTCAGCCCGCCCAAAGTGAAACCGATGATGAACAGGATCAACGATGACAGCATCAGGATGATGCCCCAGTCGCGCCCGCCCGGTGTTCCCGAAAGCAGGGACTGCGGTGGATAAAGCGTCCATCCGGCGCCCGTTGGCCCGCCGGGCGCGAAGAAGCCGGCGACCAGCACGAGCACGGCGAGCAGATAAAGCCAGTAGCTCAGCATGTTCGCATAGGGAAACACCATGTCGCGGGCGCCGAGCATCAAGGGGATCAGATAATTGCCGAAACCGCCGAGAAACAATGCTGTCAGCAGATAGATCACCATGATCATGCCGTGCATGGTGATGAACTGATAGTAGTGTTCGGCGTCGATGAAGGAGAAATAACCGGGAAAGCCGAGTTGCAGGCGCATCAACCAGGAAAGCACCAGCGCCACCATGCCGATTGCCGTCGCGGTCAGAAAATACTGGATGGCAATGATCTTGGCATCCTGGCTGAAGACATATTTCGTCCACCAGCTTTTCGGGTGATAAAGCTCGACATCCTCGACCTCGGCTGGCTGGATGACCTGCCCCGCGCCGGACCCAATCTCGACCATCTCCTGTCCTCCCTGTTTCCTCCGACGCGGTTTTTCCTTCAACGATGCATGGCGCTCATCTGGCCGCCGACTTTTCCGCCAGGGCCAGCGATTTCGAGAAAGTCGGCTGCTGCTGTAACCAGGCCTGATAGTCGGCCTCGGTATCGACGACGACAGTGCCGCGCATCTGCGGATGGCCGACGCCGCACAGTTCCGCGCACAGAACCTCGAAGGTTCCGGTCCGTGTCGGCGTGAACCAATAATAGGTAACCGAACCGGGGATCATGTCCATCTTGGCCCGGAATTCCGGCACGTAGAAATCATGCACCACATCGACCGCGCGCAGCAGCATTTTCACCGGCGTGCCGACGGGTAAATGCAACTCGCCGCCCTCGACGATGACATCGTCCATTCCGGCGGGATCGTTTCTGTTCACACCGAGCGGATTGTCAGGCGCAATGGCGCGCGTATCCGCACGTCCGAGCCGTCCATCCGCTCCCGGCAGCCGGAAACTCCATTGCCATTGCTGACCGACGACTTCCACCTCACCGGCACCATCCGGAACAGTGACGAATTGTTTCCACACAAAGAGGCCCGGCAGAAGCATCGCGGCCACCCCGACCCCGGTGCCACCCGCCAGCCACCATTCCAGGCGCTTGTTTTCGGGCTGATATGCGGCCCGGTTTCCGGGGCGGTGCCTGAAGCGGAACACGCAATAGGCGACGAACAATACGACGGCCGAGAAAACGAAGCCGGTGATCCAGAAGGTGATGGTGATCGTATTGTCGATATAGCTCCAGTTCGACGCGATTGGCGTCCACCACCAAGGGCTGAGAAGATGGAATATGATCGATCCCACCACCAGTAGAACGAGAACCACAACGACAGCCATCGCCTCCTCCCCTGACACTTCCCTGACACGGCCGCGAATATTTCCACAATCCTGTCGCGAAATGTATTAGCATTATCTCATGAACGCGTTGG
Source organism: Agrobacterium tumefaciens (assembly GCA_025560025.1). Lineage (NCBI taxonomy): Bacteria > Pseudomonadati > Pseudomonadota > Alphaproteobacteria > Hyphomicrobiales > Rhizobiaceae > Agrobacterium > Agrobacterium tumefaciens. Next base: position 2,244,992 of record CP048485.1, read on the forward strand.
GCGGGCAATTGCGACGGCAATGGCGGTCCGCCCCTCTTTCGGCCTTATCACGTCAGTCCGACCCGGCTCTTCCACGCGTCATCCCGCTACTTGGAATATTGCTTCAGATAGGCGATCAGATTGGTGATTTCGGTGTCGTCCTTCAGTCCGACAAAGGCCATTTTCGTGCCTTTAACCTTCGCCTTGGGGTCGTGCAGATAATCGCGAAGCGACGTCTCGCTCCACACCAGCCCGGCCTTGCCGGCATCCTGCATCGCCTGTGAATAGGCGAAATTCGGATGCGTGCCGGCGGTTCTGCCGAACAGGCCGTTCAGCGAGGGCCCCACCTTGTTCTGGTCCGTTTCGGCCACATGGCAAATGCCGCATTTCTTGAAAATGGTGGCGCCTGCGGCAGGGTCGCCCTCCTGCGCGCGCGCCTCAAGCGGAAGGGTAATGGCGAAAAGCAGACAGACGGCAAGAAATCGATACAACATGACATCCTCACGCGCTCCATCGCCATCCCTGCCGGCACAGCTCCCTTTGGGGGAAGCCGCAACGGCGGGAAGGATGATCGACAACTAGGTTTCGTTATGAATTCAAGACTTACGGTTTGGATAAACGGGAACGATCAATTTCCGATAGAGATGCCAGGTCGAGTGCCCGAGGATGGGCATAACGACCGCAAGGCCGATGAAAACCGGGATCGTGCCGACGACGAGCAGCGCTGCGACGATCAGCCCCCAGAGCGCAACCGGAACCGGATTGGCAAGCGTGGCGCGTATGCTCGCATCCACCGCCGCAACCGCGCCCACATCCCGGTCCAGCATCAGCGGGAAAGCCACCACCGTTGTCGCCAGCACAATGACCGCGAAAACGAAACCGGCCAGGTTACCCCAGATGATGAGGGACAGCCCTTGCGGGGTCGTCAGAACGTCTGACACAAATGTTGAGAACGAGACCGGGCCAACCGCCTCGAAACTCGTGGTGTAGATGTGCTGCGCGACAATCAGCCAGACGACGAAAAGCGCAAACAGCATGACACCGACGGCAATGATCGACGGCAACGCCGGAGAGTGCCGAACCTCCAGTGCGTGACGCCAGGAGCTATCCAACCCCTGCTCACGGCGTCGACTGATTTCATAAAGACCGATGGCCGCGATCGGGCCGATCAAGGCAAAACCTGACATCAAAGGATAAATCAGCGGCAGCAGATTGGCGCCGGAACTCCACATGATGAGAAAAACACCCGCGATCGGATACATAAGACAGATAAAAACGTAATGGGAGGGTTTCTCTCGAAAGTCCTCAAGCCCCAACTTCAGGGCATCCACAAGATCCGCTACATTTATCTTCCGGACTTCGGGGCGTGCAAATTCGCCGCTCGCGCCGGCCATGACATGGAATGCCGTCATAGCATCTCTCCTCCTGCGCCATGATCCGGCCTGCGGCATGGGGACGCCCGGTGATTTTTTATCCATGCGTCAAACCGCAACCGGTAACTTTGAATCTATCAAATATTCTCGTATTTGTCGCCTATTCTTTAAATTAGAAAAAATAGATGTTTGCCGTCGGCATGACCGGCGAGTCCCCAAACCGACCCTATGAAGACGATTCTCTCCGTCACGCTCCCTGAGCTTGGCAGCATGACACGTCATGGGCAGTGAACCTGCCTGCGGGATCGAAAAGAAACGCAGTCATACGAAGCCCTGCAGCTTCTCGTCAAAATCCGCGCGATAGCCATAGATTAAATTCAGAAATATACTTTGCTGGATAATTATAAAAATCATCAGATAAGGCATATTGCAGATATAATCGAGTTAAATATGCAAATATATTAATTTATATAAAAATCAAATTATTCTATTTAAGTATATTATGTTCCATAAATATATAAAATAAACAATCTAAAAGAATTAAATTTACACCTACCAAGTATTAACTCGACTTTAAATGTTTAAATGATATGAACCTCATATCGCAACAATTCTTAGGCGATAGAAATTATTGAGCGGCATTCGCACAAGCTAGCGTGGAAAATCCGGGCCAATTCTCCGGCTCGAATTGCATGATGCTTTTCCGGCGCAGGTTCACATGAGCCATGTTCTTCACAATTTCGCTTTATTTGCAGATGTCGGACCGTTGTCATCAAGAACGGTGTCTGGCGGCAGATAGGCGTGACCAGTCGCCATCCGGTTAAAGGGACACGTTCATGACTTCAATTCTCTCTTCACTGTCTGCTGTGCAGATTTCCAGGCTTTCCACGTCCACAATCGCCGGCCTGACCTCGGCGGACGTTAATGCCCTGGATAGCAACAGGATCAAGGCACTCACCTCGTCTCAGATCGCCTCTTTGAGCACAGATAACCTCGCTCTTTTCGGCTCCGAAGACCTCCGCGCCATTTCGGTGAGCGCCGTCAAGGGACTAACCCTGACCCAGATCGCAAAACTGAGCTCCGCTCAGATCAACAGCCTGTCGGCATCTCAGGTCACGGCGCTGTACGCCAGCCAGATTGAAGCCCTGTCGACTGAACAGATCAAGGCGCTGAACTCTACTCAGATTGCCGGTCTCAGCTCCGCGCAGATCGGTACCCTTAGCAGCGCCGAACTCGCGCTTTTCTCCACCGATGAGATCAAGGCCATCAGCGTCAACGCCATCGCCAGCCTTTCCGCGGCCGCCCTCTCCGGTCTCAGCACCGAAAACGCGGCGGCACTGACAAAGACACAGATCGCAGCCCTGTCGTCAACGCAGCTTGGCGCATTGTCGACCGACAATCTGGCCGCCTTCTCCACCGATGAGATCAAGGCCATCAGCACCAGAGCCTTTGCCGGCCTCGATGCCAGCAAACTGACCACCGGCACCATCGCCGCCCTGAGCCGAGCACAGGTCGCAGCACTCTCTTCGGCACAACTCGAAGCCCTCTCGACCGATCGGATACAGGCGCTCACCTCGGATCAGATCGCAGGTCTCAGCTCCGCACAGATCGGCACCCTTAGCAGCGCCGAACTCGCGCTTTTCTCCACCGATGAGATCAAGGCCATCAGCGTCAACGCCATCACTGGCCTTTCCGCAGCCGCCCTCTCCGGCCTCAGCAGCACCAATGCCGCGGCACTGACGAAGACACAGATCGCAGCCCTGTCCTCGACACAGCTTGGCGCTCTGTCCTCCGAGAGCCTCGCCACCTTCTCCACCGACGCGATCAAGACAATCAACACCAGAGCTCTCGCCGGCCTCGATGCCAGCAAGCTGACCACCGGCGCCATCGCTGCCCTGAGCCGAGCACAGGTCGCAGCACTCTCTTCGGCACAACTCGAAGCCCTCTCGACCGATCGCGTCCAGGCGCTCACCTCGGATCAGATTGCCGGCCTCAGCTCCGCACAGATCGGCACTCTCAGCAGCGCCGAACTCGCGCTTTTCTCCACCGACGAGATCAAGGCCATCAGCGTCAACGCCATCACCGGCCTTTCCGCGGCCGCCCTCTCCGGCCTCAGCAGCACCAATGCCGCGGCATTGACGAAGACACAGATCGCAGCCCTGTCCTCGACACAGCTTGGCGCATTGTCGATCGACAATCTGGCCGCCTTCTCCACCGATGAGATCAAGGCCATCAGCACCAGAGCCTTTGCCGGCCTCGATGCCAGCAAACTGACCACCGGCACCATCGCCGCCCTGAGCCGAGCACAGGTCGCAGCACTCTCTTCGGCACAACTCGAAGCCCTCTCGACCGATCGGATACAGGCGCTCACCTCGGATCAGATCGCAGGTCTCAGCTCCGCACAGATCGGCACCCTTAGCAGCGCCGAACTCGCGCTTTTCTCCACCGATGAGATCAAGGCCATCAGCGTCAACGCCATCACTGGCCTTTCCGCAGCCGCCCTCTCCGGCCTCAGCAGCACCAATGCCGCGGCACTGACGAAGACACAGATCGCAGCCCTGTCCTCGACACAGCTTGGCGCTCTGTCCTCCGAGAGCCTCGCCACCTTCTCCACCGACGCGATCAAGACAATCAACACCAGAGCTCTCGCCGGCCTCGATGCCAGCAAGCTGACCACCGGCGCCATCGCTGCCCTGAGCCGAGCACAGGTCGCAGCACTCTCTTCGGCACAACTCGAAGCCCTCTCGACCGATCGCGTCCAGGCGCTCACCTCGGATCAGATTGCCGGCCTCAGCTCCGCACAGATCGGCACTCTCAGCAGCGCCGAACTCGCGCTTTTCTCCACCGACGAGATCAAGGCCATCAGCGTTAATGCCATCACCGGCCTTTCCGCAGCCGCCCTCTCCGGCCTCAGCAGCACCAATGCCGCGGCATTGACGAAGACACAGATCGCAGCCCTGTCCTCGACACAGCTTGGCGCATTGTCGACCGACAATCTGGCCGCCTTCTCCACCGATGAGATCAAGGCCATCAGCACCAGAGCCTTTGCCGGCCTCGATGCCAGCAAGATGACCACCGGCACCATCGCTGCCCTGAGCCGAGCACAGGTCGCGGCGCTCTCCTCGACGCAGTTCGAAGCCCTCTCGACCGAGCGGATACAGGCACTTACTTCGGATCAGATCGCAGGTCTCAGCTCCGCACAGATCGGCACCCTCAACAGCGACGAGCTCAAGCTCTTCTCTACCGATGAGATCAAGGCCATCGGCATCAATGCCATCGCCGGTCTCACCACAGCCACCCTCACCGGTCTCGGCAGCACCAATGCTGGAGCGTTCTCGTCCCAACAGCTCGGGGTGATGAACGATGGACAGGTCGAGGCTATCATCAAGGCCTACAAGACAGTGTAAGGCCCGAAGAAACCAGACAATCTACGACGCGGCTCAAGGTCGCGTCGTAGCATGGATGCATTTTAATTCCAGAATGCGCCCAGAGGACATCGAGTTTCCATCATGGCAAAGATATCCGTCATCATTCCGGCCTTCAACATAGCCAGTCTCATCGGCGAGACGCTCGACAGCGTTCTGCGCAATGAAACCGATATGGATATCGTCGTCATCGACGATGCCTCCACCGACAATACTTGCGACATCGTTGAGCAATATATGGCGCAATACGCCAATATAAGGCTGATGCGCAATGAGATGAACACCGGGCCGGGCGTCGCCCGCAACAGGGCGCTGGCGACCATCGACAGCGAATATTGCCTGTTTCACGATGCCGACGACCTCCTGGCTGCAGGAGCCATCGATACAGTCCTGCCCCTGATGGATGAGACGAATGTCGATGTCGCGGCATTCAGATATAATGTGCTCAGAACGGCCGATGGCCCACCCGGGGAGATGCCCCCTATCGACAGGAATATCTGGAACGACGTCCTCGGTAACCGCGACAGGGCACTGATCGATCTCGATACGGCCCCGTACAGTTCCTGGTGACGATCAACTACCCATGGAACAAGATTTTGCGGACGTCATTCATCCGCCGGACAGGCTGGCGTTTCTCCACGGCACGGATCAACGAAGACATCCTGCCGCACTGGGCAGCCTATATGAATGCCGGACAATTCCTGGCCATTAACAGCAGCCTGACGACACACCGCCTTGTTCCCGGTCGCGAGCAGCACACGAGTACCTTCGACGAGCGCCGCCTGGACATGTTCGCGGCGCTTAAGGACGCGGAGAAGCTTTTCAACGATAGCCCGATCTTCAGAGCGAAATATTATCCGATCTTCATCATCTTCAAGGCGGGTTTGCTGGAATGGGCAAACAGGCAGATGCGGCATGATCTGCTCGGCCTTTTCCGGGAACATGCCGCTCATTCCTACCAATACTTCACGGACGAGGATTTCGACAGCGTCTATCAGATCAATCCATCAATTGCGCTGGCGAGCTACAGGATGAAACATTCCTATCGCTAGAACATGCGAAAAGCCTGACCCGTAATAACAGCGTCAGCGGTTCAAAACATGGGAGTCTGACTGTCAATAAACTTCAACATGCGATCCATAAGCTTGGCACGACATTGATGCTGACGTGACACATCCAGCCCCAGGCAAGTTATCTACTATAACTAAAAATGACCCGTCTGGGCCGCTTCTACTTTCGACCTTGTCGTTTTACCGCAGGATGCCATGACCGCCAGCCACGCCTCTACTTCAAACGACGATGCTCCGAGCGCACTTGATCTGGCGCGGAACCAGCAACTCAGTCTTCTGGATCTTTTGCGTCTGGCCGAGGCTCTTGGTGCCGCCGGTCAGCTAACCGCCGCCGGGGAACTCTACAAAACCTGGGTCGCATTCAACGACAATAATCCCGCAATCCACGTCGCCTACTTCAACTACGCTGTCGTGCTAAGCCAGCTTGGTGATAGCGCAGGCGCCGTCCAGGCGTTTCACGCCTGCTTAAAGGCCAATCCGCAATTCGCTCCCGGCCACATCAATCTCGGTCGCGTGCTTGAAGATGCCGGCCTGATCGGTCAGGCGGTGGAGCAATGGTCGCAATATGCCGAGGCCACGAAAAATCTCGATGCCGAAGCGGTTGAGCATCGGCATTTGGTCCTGCAGAACATTGGCCGGGTCCTCGAAAGTGCCGGAAAACTTGAGGAGGCTGAAGCCGCTTTGCTGCAGGCGTTCGAGCTGCGGCCGGAGGCGCCGGAATCAGGTCAACACTGGGCAGCGTTGCGACAGCGCCAGTGCAAATGGCCGGTGCTTGAACCATCGAGCCACGTCCCTGCCCGCAAGATGCTTGACGCCATGTCATCGCTGACGTTGAGTTGCTACGCCGACGATCCAATGTTCCAGCTTGCCAAAGCCTATCGCCTGAGCAAAACGCTGATTGGCGCACGTCCGGACCTCACCCGCTTTCCGCGCAGATTGCCGAAACACAAGTCCGGGACCGGTCAACGTCTGCGCGTCGGCTACCTCTCATCGGATCTTCGCGATCATGCCGTCGGCTTCGCTCTCTGCGAGGTTCTGGAGCTGCACGACAGGAACAGTCTTGAGGTCTTCGCTTATTATTCCGGCAATGTACGCAATACGGACAGCACCCAGCAGAGGATAAAAGCCGCGGTCCATTGCTGGCGGGATATTCACGGCCTGGATGATAGCTCTGCCGCATCGCAGATCATATCCGATGAAATCGATATCCTGATCGACGTGAACGGCTACACCAAGGACGCACGCGCAAAAATTTTCGCCTATAGGCCTGCGCCGGTCATCGTCAGCTTCTGCGGCTACCCCGGATCGATGGGAAGCCCGTTCCATCAGTATCTGATCTCCGACGGGTATATGATCCCGGAGGAGAACGAAATCTATTACACCGAAAAGGTGCTGCGCATCGCGTGCGATCAGCCGCTCGACCGCAAGCGGCCCATCGCGGAGCGACCGAGCCGAGCAGACGTCGGACTGCCGGAGGACGCATTCGTTTATGCCAGCTTCAACGGCATGCAGAAGATCACGCAAAACTGCTTTGCACGATGGATGACGATCCTGTCGCAGACGCCGGGCAGCCTATTGTGGCTCCTGACGGGCGATGAAGATGTCAATCAGCGCCTGCGAGACGTCGCGCAACGGAACGGCGTCGCACCCGAGCGGCTCGTATTCGCGCCGAAAGTCCCGAACCCGATGCATATTGCCCGTATCGGCGTCGCCGATCTGTTTCTGGACACCTTCCCCTATGGCGCACATTCCACCGCGGCTGATGCGATAACATCCGGCCTGCCCGTCCTCACCATGTCAGGCAAGACATTTGCCGCGCGTTTCTGCGGCAGCATCGTCACCGCAGCCGGTGTCCCGGAGATGCTCTGCTCGTCGCCCGAAGACTATGTCGCCCGCGCCGTGGGTTTTGCCCACGACAGGAAGAGCCTTCTTAAGGTGAGAGAGTCGATCGCCCGGCAAAGCGACACAAGTGTATTGCGCGATATTCCTGCCCTGGCACGGCGTCTGGACGAACTGTTCTGGCAAATGCAGGGCGAATGCGAACGCGGCGAGACGCCTGTGCCGGATCTCAGCAATCTCGATCTCTACTATGACGTGGGTGCGGAAGCCGTATTGGAAAATATCGAGTTTGAGGACGAACAAAGCTACCGCAGACGCTACCTCAAGAAGCTCAATCAGTGGCACGACTATGCGCCGATCCCATATGACCGTCGCCTGTGGCAGACACCAAAAGACTGAGCGAGAAACCGAACGGCGCGAGCCGGATATCACTATTTCCCGCTGACCGTCGATATTCTCGCCTGGCCGAAACTACCCTCAACACCACCTCTTCAATGCAAATCTTTACCGCCCCCGCCGGCGGCGACATATGAACAGGACGAGTTCTCAATGAGCGCGGATGAAAGAATTGTCATTGTCGGCGCCGGGCTTTCCGGGGCGGTCATTGGACGGGAGCTCGCCCAGGCAGGCCATATGGTCGAGATCATCGATGCCCGCAATCACATTGCCGGTAATTGCCACACCGAGCGTGACGGCGAAACCGGCGTTATGGTGCATGTTTACGGCCCGCATATCTTCCATACGGACGACAAGGAGGTCTGGGACTATGTCAACAGCTTCCAGACGTTCATGCCTTACAAGAACCGGGTCAAAACGACGAGCGGCGAGCGTGTCTATTCCCTGCCGGTCAATCTGCACACGATCAACCAGTTCTTCGGCAAGAATTTCCGGCCCGATGAAGCGAGAACCTTCATAGAAGAGAGGGCCGACAAGTCGATCATCAATCCGCAGACCTTCGAGGAGCAGGCGCTGCGGTTTGTCGGCCCGGAACTCTACGAAGCCTTCTTTAAGGGATATACGGAGAAGCAATGGGGCTGCCCACCGGCCGACCTGCCCGCGTCGATCCTGAAACGCCTCCCCCTACGCTTCAATTATGACGACAACTATTTCTTCCACAAATATCAGGGCATGCCGGAAACCGGATATACCGACATGATCGAGCGTATCCTCAATCATCCAAACATAACGGTGAAGCTCGGCACACAATTCCACCGTGCCGATGCAGGGGCTTGCAAACACGTCTTCTATTCAGGCCCGCTCGATGGCTATTTCGACTTCGAACTCGGCCGGCTGGCGTACCGAACACTCGACTTCGAACGTTTCACCTATGATGGCGACTATCAGGGCTGCGCGGTGATGAACTATGGCGATGTTTCCGTGCCCTTTACCCGCATCACCGAACACAAGCATTTTTCCCCGTGGGAAGAGCCTGCCGGCTCCGTTTGTTATAGGGAATTTTCCCGCGCCTGCGGCCCGCATGACATTCCTTATTATCCGGTTCGGTTGGTCAAGGATAAGGAGCAGCTTGCCGAATACGTGGCGCGCGCCGAGCGGGAAACATCCGTCACCTTTGTCGGCCGCCTCGGGACCTATCGCTATCTCGACATGGACATGACCATCCGGGAGGCACTCGACACCGCCCGCCTCTATCACGCCAGGCGATCAGAGGGCGGTTCCATGCCTGCATTTCTGCATTTACCTGTTTACGGGCGGCCGGCTTAGCTGCTTGAATGACAATTTCCGCACAACACCAAAAGGGCCCTGAGTTTCCTCGGGCCCTTTGATAAGTCCTGAATGTCTTATGAGTATTGGTTGCGGGGGCAGGATTTGAACCTGCGGCCTTCAGGTTATGAGCCTGACGAGCTACCGGGCTGCTCCACCCCGCGTTACCAGCGTAAATCCCTATTGGATTTATCGCGACTGCATCACAGGGAAGCTGTGATGGCTAGTGCCGGAGCAAATTGCGGAAGGCGATTTGTCTCCTGTTAGGGACGCACGAGGCGTTTGCCTTATGGTTTTAAGTCCCGGAATGCAAAAAGGCCGCGTAAGCGGCCCTATGTATCGGCTGGGCCGAAGTTTGTTTAGAGAAGATAGAATGTTGCGTTTTGCAGACCTGGCAGCGACCTACTCTCCCGCGTCTTGAGACGAAGTACCATTGGCGCTGGGGCGTTTCACGGCCGTGTTCGGAAAGGGAACGGGTGCAGCCGCCCCGCGATAACCACCAGGTCGGCAAAACGCAACATTGAACATGTTTTCACATGCGTGTTGTTTCGAGAAGCTGGGAAGCTTGCGCTTCGTTTTAATTTACACGTCTTTCTGTGACTGGTCCGCTTGCCTGCCTTGCTCGATGTTGAGTTTGGCAGCCATACAGGACGCTAGTCCGTCGCCAATCGTTTGGCGCGCCGTCCGCAGGGCCTTGTGGCCCGTGAGGACAGAAGATGATGTCATCAAGCTTTGCTTGATGAACATATTCAATGGGAACGAAGAAGTCGATCGAGCTATTAGTAACGGTAAGCTTCACATGTTGCCATGCTTCCACACCCGTCCTATCAACGTGGTCGTCTTCCACGGCTCTGATAGGGAACACTCGTTTTCAGGTTGGTTTCCCGCTTAGATGCCTTCAGCGGTTATCCATTCCGTATATAGCTACTCTGCTATGCCCTTGGCAGGACAACAGATCCACCAGAGATACGTCCATCCCGGTCCTCTCGTACTAGGGACAGATCCTGTCAATATTCCTACACCCACGGCAGATAGGGACCGAACTGTCTCACGACGTTCTGAACCCAACTCACGTACCGCTTTAAATGGCGAACAGCCATACCCTTGGGACCTGCTCCAGCCCCAGGATGCGATGAGTCGACATCGAGGTGCCAAACAACCCCGTCGATATGGACTCTTGGGGGTCATCAGCCTGTTATCCCCGGCGTACCTTTTATCCGTTGAGCGATGGCCCTTCCACACGGGACCACCGGATCACTATGACCGACTTTCGTCTCTGCTCGACTTGTCAGTCTCGCAGTCAGGCGGGCTTATGCCATTGCACTCGACGACCGATTTCCGACCGGTCTGAGCCCACCATCGCGCGCCTCCGTTACTCTTTCGGAGGCGACCGCCCCAGTCAAACTACCCACCATACACTGTCCCGGATCCGGATAACGGACCGCGGTTAGACATCCACGAAGATAAGGGTGGTATTTCAAGGATGGCTCCACAAAGACTGGCGTCCCTGCTTCAAAGCCTACCACCTATCCTACACATGCCTTGGCGAATGCCAGTGTAAAGCTATAGTAAAGGTGCACGGGGTCTTTCCGTCTGACCGCAGGAACCCCGCATCTTCACGGGGAATTCAATTTCACTGAGTCTATGTTGGAGACAGCGGGGAAGTCGTTACGCCATTCGTGCAGGTCGGAACTTACCCGACAAGGAATTTCGCTACCTTAGGACCGTTATAGTTACGGCCGCCGTTTACTGGGGCTTCAGTTCAGAGCTTGCACCCCTCCCTTTAACCTTCCAGCACCGGGCAGGCGTCAGACCCTATACGTCGTATTGCTACTTCGCAGAGCCCTGTGTTTTTGATAAACAGTCGCTACCCCCTGGTCTGTGCCACCCCATCATAGTTGCCTAAAATGGGGTCACGCTTCTTCCGAAGTTACGCGTGCAATTTGCCGAGTTCCTTCAACATAGTTCTCTCAAGCGCCTTGGTATACTCTACCTGACCACCTGTGTCGGTTTCGGGTACGGTCTATACGGTGGAGCTATTTCCTGGAACCTCTTCGCCGCACATTCAATCCAATAAGAATGTACAACACACGAGATCCGTCACTACCACCAGGCCCACGAATATTAACGTGGTTCCCATCGACTACGCGTGTCCGCCTCGTCTTAGGGGCCGGCTAACCCTGCTCAGATTAACTTTAAGCAGGAACCCTTGGTCTTTCGGCGAGGGAGTCTCTCACTCCCTTTATCGTTACTCATGTCAACATTCGCACTTCCGATATCTCCAGCAGCCCTCACGGGTCCGCCTTCACAGACTTACGGAACGCTCCGCTACCACATGCCTTACGGCATATCCTCAGCTTCGGTGCATGGCTTTAGCCCCGTTACATTTTCGGCGCAAAGACCCTTATTTAGACCAGTGAGCTGTTACGCTTTCTTTAAATGATGGCTGCTTCTAAGCCAACATCCTGGTTGTTTTGGGATCCTCACATCCTTTCCCACTTAGCCATGACTTGGGGACCTTAGCTGGAGGTCAGGGTTGTTGCCCTTTTCACGACGGACGTTAGCACCCGCCGTGTGTCTGCCGACTAGTACTCCTCGGTATTCGGAGTTTGGTTAGGATCAGTAAGACGGTGAGTCCCCATAGCCCATCCAGTGCTCTACCCCCGAGGGTATTCGGTCGACGCTCTACCTAAATAGATTTCGCGGAGAACCAGCTATTTCCGAGTTTGATTGGCCTTTCACCCCTAGCCACAAGTCATCCCAATCTATTGCAACAGATACGGGTTCGGCCCTCCAGTTGGTGTTACCCAACCTTCAGCCTGCTCATGGCTAGATCACTCGGTTTCGGGTCTAATGCAACTAACTCAATCGCCCTATTCAGACTCGCTTTCGCTGCGCCTACACCTACCGGCTTAAGCTTGCTAGTTACACTAAGTCGTTGACCCATTATACAAAAGGTACGCCGTCACCCTTGCGGGCTCCGACTGTTTGTAGGCATCCGGTTTCAGGTTCTATTTCACTCCCCTCGTCGGGGTGCTTTTCACCTTTCCCTCACGGTACTTGTTCGCTATCGGTCATGCACGAGTACTTAGGCTTGGAGA